>JBBQTN010000055.1:0-25747 GCA_038213195.1 Acidimicrobiales bacterium
AGGACTTCGCACTCCCGAACACATCGTTCGATCTCACCGGCAGGGTGGCCCTCGTCACCGGCGCCAGCTCGGGACTGGGACGCCGCTTCGCCCTCACCCTCGCCGCCGCCGGTGCCCACGTCGTGGCCGGCGCACGGCGTCTCGACAAGCTCGACGAGCTCGCCAAGGAGATCGACGCCAGCGGTGGCAAGTGCGTGCCGGTCCAACTCGACGTCACCGATCCTGCGCAGATCATCTCGGCGATCGACATCGCCGAGGCCGAAGCGGGCATCGTCGACATCCTCGTCAACAACGCCGGGATGCCCGACGCGCAGCGCGCCCACAAGATGTCGCTGGAGCTCGTCGACGCGGTGTTCGACACCAACCTGCGCGGTCCGTGGCTGCTCGCGACCGAGGTCGCCAAGCGGTTGATCGACGCAAAGCAGCCGGGACGGATCGTCAACATCTCCTCGATGGGAGCGTTCAACTACAACGGGATGGGCGCCGCCCTGTACTCGGTGACGAAGGCGGCGGTGAACCGGATGACCGAGGCGCTCGCCGTGGAGTGGGCGAGGTTCGACATCAACGTCAACGGCATCGCCCCCGGCGCCTTCTCGTCGGAGATGATGGACGGCATGTTGCAGCGCATCGGCGACATCACCAAGGGCTTCCCGCGCCACCGCCTCGGCGACCCGGCCCAGCTCGACAGCACGCTGCTGTACCTCGTCTCCCCCGCCTCCGACTTCGTCACCGGCACGGTGGTCAAGGTGGACGACGGGCAAGGGTCGCGGTGACCCTTCCCCCTGCGCGCCGGATCTGGCAGGTCATCGAGCCGATCGCGTCGAGCATCTACTTCGCCCCCGAAGTCCACCGCGCCTACCAGGACCTCGGCTTCAGTGGCCCGAGCCGCGTCGTCGGCAACATGGAGTACCCGAACATGCAGGCGTACTTCACCAGTAGGGGTGGGTGCCTCGGCCCGCAGGTCAGCGGGCACGTGGTTGCTGCGGCGTTCGGTGTGTTCAAGCGGCCGATGGTGGTCGCCGCTGTGTCGGAGGGGTGGACGATCACGGATCAGCCGTCGATCCTCGCCGCCCGCGAGCTCGGCGCCGTCTCCTCGCTGCGGCGGATGCTCGGCGACGAGCCCGAGGGCATCGCGTGGGCGACGACGGTGCTGCAGCGGATGGTCGACGCCGCGACAGGCGAGGGACGTGCGCTGTTCTCCGGCCTGCTCTCGCTCGGCTACCCGGACGATCCGATCGGAGCATTCTGGCGGGCCGCCGACCTGGTGCGCGAGCACCGCGGCGACGGTCACATCGCCGCCTGGGTCGATGCCGACCTCGACGCCTGCGAGATCGGCCTGCTCACGGATCCCTGGCGCGGCTCCCCGCTGAAGTCGTGGGTCCGCTCCCGCGGTTGGACCGACGACGAGCTGGACGCAGGGTGTGACCGGCTGCGCTCGCGCGGCTTCCTGGAGGGCGACGATCTCACCGACGAGGGCCGGGCGCTGCGCGAGGACATCGAGGCCGCCACCGACCACATGGAGCAGCGCGTCGTGGCCGCGCTCGGCGACGATGCCGGCCGCCTGTTCGGCCTGCTCGATCCGTGGGCCGACCAGGTCGTCGCCGCTGGCGGGTATCCGGTCCGCGTCACCTGGCCGAACTGACCGTCGAACACCGGCACCGATCCCCGACGCCCGGGCGCGCCGGCTGCGGCCCGGCGGCCGGCAGCGGAGGTCAGCCCGACCAGGCGGTCGACCGGGCGCAGCCCGCCGGCGACAGGCTCAGCGCGACGACCCGGTCGGCTGCGATGACCACCGGCCGCTGGCCAGCAGCTCGGCATGGTGCACGGCCGCGACGTCGGGGTGGGCGCGCAGCCGAACCTTCAGCGAGTTGTCGCCGTAGTTGGCGAGGATCGGATTGCCCGGATCCGCGCTCTCGCCGCCCGGGGCGTGCGCAGCGAGCTCGGGCGGCAGGTCGATCGGGGCGAGCGTCGCTTCCAGCTTCGGGTTGAAGAAGTAGGCGACCGAGATCCGCTCGCGGCCCGCCGGCGGGGCGACGACCCGGTGCACGGTCGCCTTGAAGTAGCCACGGGTGACGAGCTGGAACATCTCGCCGATGTTGACCACGAGTGTTTCCGGCAGCGCCGGGACGTCGACGAGCTGACCATCGCGCTCGACCTGCAGCCCGCCGATGTCGTCCTGGTGGACGAACGTGATGAACCCGGTGTCGCGGTGTGCGCCGACGCCCTGGTCGCTCGCCTCCTCGGCGCCCGTCGCGGCGCGGTAGCGGATCACCTTCAGCAGGATCTCGGCGGGGTCGACCAGTTCGTCGAAGACGTCGGCGGGTTGGCCGAGGGCAAGCGCGAGCGCGTGCAACATCGTGTGCGCGACCGCCTCGAGCTCGGTCATCCACTCGGCGACGACGGGCCGGAACTCGGCCGGCGACGTCGGCCACAGGTTCGGGCCGCGCAGCACCAGCCACGCCGGATCGTTCGGCCCGAGCGCCGGCGGTGGCAGCTCGCGGCCGACGTCGACCTGATCGCGCAGGTCCGCCTTGCCGTTGGTGTGCTCGTGTCCGAAGCGGGTGTAGCCGCGGAACTGCGCCGAGCGCACGTTCTCGATCTCCAGCCGCACGTCCTCCGGCTCGGCGAAGAACTGCCGGGCGACGCGGTGGACGCGGTCGGCCACGGAAACGTCCACGCCGTGCCCGGAGACGTAGAAGAACCCGATCTCGTGCACGACCCGGCGCAGCTCAGCGACGAAGGCGAGCGCATCGGCCGAGGTCGGATCCTCGCGGAAGGCGGCGATGTCGAGCACGGGCAGAGCGAGCGACGCAGTGACCATGTCCACGATGATACGCACCGGCCGGAGCGATTGCCGACCGATCGGGTCGGCTTTAGGGTGGCAGTTGCTGGCAGCAACCAAACTCGATCGAACCGGTCGGGATTCACTACTCTGCCGTTCCGTGAACAACCGGCCCCCCTCGCACCCGAACCGTCGCGGCATCCGCCGGTGGCATGTCGTCGCCCCGATCGTCCTCGGGTCGCTCGTGCTCGCCGCCTGTGGCAGCAGTTCGAAGTCGACGGCCACCACCGTCGCACCGACGACGACGGCGGCCACCCCGACGACCGCGGCCGCGTCGACCGGTTCCGGCGGCTCGACCGCCGGATCGACGACGGGGGCAGGCGGCTCGACGACAGCCACGAGCTCAGGATCTGCCGCGCCCGGCACCACCAGCGCGGGATCGGCGCCGACGACGACGGCTACCACCGCCGCAGGCCCCACGACGAGCGGCGCAGCGCCGTCGAGCAAGGACCCGGCGATCGTGGTCGGTGCGGTGCTCGAGCCGACGAGCCTGGACCTCACCAAGCAGGCCGGCGCGGCGCTCGATGCGGTGCTGCTCGACAACATCTACGAGACGCTGCTGAGGGTCGACGACAAGCAGAACGTGGTGGCGGGTCTGGCCCAGCCGCCGACGTTCTCGACCGACCGGATGACGATGACGCTGAAGCTGCAGTCCGGCGTGAAGTTCTCCGACGGCAAAGCGATGACCTCCGCCGACGTGAAGTGGTCGCTCGACACGTTCAGGGCAACCGGCAACCAGGGGGCGACGGCGTTGAAATCGATCACGGCCGTCGATGCCCCCGACCCGAGCACCGTCGTGCTCACTTTGTCGGCACCCGACAACGACCTGCCGTTCAGCCTCACCCTGCGCTACGGCGCAGTGCTGGAGATGAACGCCGCCAACCTCGACAAGGGCGCCGTCGGCACCGGCCCCTTCACGTTCGTCAAGTGGAACGTCGGCAGCTCGATCCAGATGACCCGCAACCCGACGTACTGGGGGCCGAAGCCGAAGATCTCGGGGGCGACGTTCCAGTACTTCACCGACCCCAACGCGGCGATCAACGCGGTCACGACCGGCGACGTCGACATCCTCACCGGTGGTCGCAGCGACCTCGTCGCGCCGCTGCAGAACAACCCGGACTTCAAGGTCACCCAGGGCACCACGAATGGCGAATTCACCCTCGGGTTCAACAACTCGCGGCCGTTCTTCTCCGACGCCAAGGTCCGAACGGCGATCCGGCAGGGGATCGACAACCAGGGCTTCCTCGAACTCAACAACGGGTTCGGCACGCTGATCGGGGGGCCGGTGCCACCGACCGACCCGTGGTACGAGGATCTCACGGGGATCGCGCCGTACGACAAGGTCGCGGCGAAGAAGGTCATCGACGACGCCGGCCTCGCCGGCACGAAGCTCGACCTGGAGTACCCGAGCATCTATCCCGAGACGTACGCCGACTACATCAAGTCCCAGCTCGCCGAGATCGACATCACGGTCAACATCACCCCGATCGAGTTCTCGGTCTGGCTGGACACGGTGTTCACGAAGGGCAACTACGACCTGACCGTCGTCGACCACGTCGAGCCGCACGACATCGGCAACTACGCCAACCCGAACTACTACTGGCACTACAACAGCCCGACGGTGCAGAAGCTGATCGCCGATGCCAAGACGGCGCCGACGCAGGACCAGCGGGTCGCGCTGCTGAAGCAGGCCACGAAGCAGATCTCCCAGGACTCACCCGCCGACTGGATCTTCCTCGCCTCCGATCTGACAGTGGCGAAGAAGAACGTCACCGGCTACCCGGTCAACGACTCCGCGTCCCGGTTCAACGTCTCGGGTGTCGTCGTCGGCAGCTGACGACGGCGTGGCCACCCGGACCGGATGACCAGCGGACCGGGCGACGGGGAGTAAGAACGAGCCGATGGCCTTCTACGTCTTGCGCCGTCTGGGGCTGCTGGTCGTCGCGGTGTTCGTCGCCAGCATCGTCATCTTCCTGCTGCTGCGGCTGCTGCCGGGGGATCTCGCGCAGGTGCTCGGCGGCACGCAGGCGTCGCCGGCACAGATCACCGAGCTGCGCCGCCAGCTCGGCCTGAACCGGCCGTTGGCGAGCCAGTACGGCAGCTGGATCTGGAAGGCGGTCCGTGGCGACTTCGGCACGTCCCCGCTGAACGGCACCAGCGTCGCCGGTCAGCTCGGCGACAAGCTGACGATCAGCGGACCGCTGATCCTGGCCTCGACGGTGCTGTCCGTGCTCGTCGCCGTGCCACTCGGGATCGTCGCCGCCGCCCGCCATCGCAAGGCGGACGGGGTGGGTCTGTCGTTGGTCAGCCAGCTCGGCATCGCCCTGCCGTCGTTCCTCGTCGGGCTGTTCCTGATCATCGTGTTCGCGGTGCACTGGCGCCTGTTCCCGTCGCAGGGCTTCCCGCTTGACGGCTGGTCGGATACCGGCCGCGCGGTCAAGTCGCTCGTGCTGCCGACGTTCACGCTCGCGCTCGCGCAGGGCGCGGTGCTGATGCGTTTCGTGCGCTCGGCGACGCTGGACGTGCTCCACCAGGACTACATCCGAACCGCCAGGGCGAAGGGGTTGACTCGCACCCAGGCGTTGTTCCGCCACGGCCTGCGCAACGCCTCGCTGCCGATCGTGTCGATCCTCGGCGTGCAGATCGCCAGCCTGATCGCCGGGCTGGTGATCATCGAGCGGACGTTCAACCTGGCCGGCGTCGGCCAGATGCTGGCGACCGACATCAGCGCCCGCGACCTCGTCAAGGTCCAGGGCACGGTGCTGCTGATTGCAGTGGTCGTCCTCGTGATCGGCTTCCTCGTCGACGTCGCCCACCGGCTGCTCGACCCGCGCCTGAGGTCGAACGGATGAGACACCTGTGGCGGTCGTGGCCGGGGCGGATCGGCTCGGTGATCATCGCCGGCGTCGTGCTCACCGCGCTGCTGTCGCTGGTGTGGCAGCCGTACGACCCGAACAAGATCACGCCGCGTGAGAAATGGCTGCCGATGTCGGCCGAGCACTGGTTCGGGACCGACGCCGGCGGCAAGGACCTGTTCACGCAGGTGCTCGTCGGGTCGCGCACGACCCTGCTCGTGGCGGTGCTGTCGATGGTGATCGCTGCGGTGATCGGCCTGACGTTCGGCATCGCCGGCGCGATCGCGCCACGGTGGGTCGGCGAGGGCATCGCCCACCTGATCGACGTGCTCATCGCGCTGCCCACGCTGGTGCTCGCGCTCGTGTTGGTGGCTGCGCTGAAGGGCTCGCTGTGGACCGTTTCGCTGGCGATCGGCTTCGGCTCCGGCGTGATCCTCGCCCGCGTCGTGCGCGCCGAGGTGGCGCGGGTGATGACCAACGACTACATGCTCGCCGCTGACTCGTCCGGCTCGTCGACGTGGCGCACGGTGTGGCGGCACATCATCCCGAACATCGCTCCGACGGTGGTGGTGCAGCTCTCGCTGATCGCCGCATTGGCGGTGCTCGCCGAGGCGGCGCTGAGCTACCTCGGGTTGACGCCCGTCTCGACGCCGTCGTGGGGACGGATGATCCAGGGGCTGCAGCAGACGGTGACCGTCCACCCGCGGGCGATCATCTTCCCCGGTCTGGCCGTCGTGCTGGCGACGCTCGGGTTCAACCTCGTCGGTGACGGGCTGCGCGACGCGATCGATCCGCGGCTGCGCGGACGGACTGCCTCCTCACCGGCGTTCACCGACGTGATCGCCGCGGACGAGATCGCGACGCCGGCAGCACCGGTCGCGGGCGGCGGATCGTGACGCTGCTCGACGTCGTCGATCTCACGGTGCGCATCGGCGATGCGACCGTCGTCGACAGGGTGTCGTTCAGCCTCGATGCCGGCCAGCGGGTCGGCATCATCGGCGAGTCCGGCTCCGGCAAGACGCTGACCGCGCTGTCGATCGTCGGGCTCGCCCCGGACGAGGCGCGGATCACCGGGAGCATCCGCCTCGACGGCAGCGAGTTGCTCGGCCGGTCGGACCGTCAACTCGCCCGGCTGCGCGGCGAGCAGGTGGCGATGGTCTTCCAGAACCCGCTGACCTCGCTGAACCCGGTGATGAAGATCGGTCGTCAGATCGCGGAACCGCTGCGGTTGCACCGTCGCGTCGGCCGAGCAGAGGCCGCAGCCGCAGCGCTCGACCTGTGCGCGCGAGTCGGCCTGCCCGACCCGGCGCGTGCGGTCAACGCCTACCCGCATCAGCTCTCGGGCGGCCAGCGCCAGCGGGTCGGCATCGCGATCGCGCTGGCCTGCCGTCCTGCGCTGCTGATCGCCGACGAGCCGACGACGGCGCTCGACGTGACCGTGCAGGCCGACGTGCTGGCGTTGCTCGATCGGTTGATCGTCGAGCAGGGCACCGCCCTGCTGTTCATCACCCACGACATCGCACTCGTGGCGCAGGTCGCGCGCCGCCTGCTGGTGATGCGCAACGGGGTGATCGTCGAGCAGGGGGAGGTCGACGACCTGATCGAGCGGCCGCAGCACCCCTACACCGCAGCACTCGTCGCGGCCGCACGACGCACGAGTTGGGACCACGACGACGAGGCCGGCGGCGACGTCCCGCAGTTGCCGGGTCAGTTCGGGGAGGTGGCGGTTGGAACCGACGCGCCGTCCGCCTGAGCCGTCACCGCCCGCGTCGACGCCGACGGCGCCGTTGGCCGGGGAGGCGGCGCCGTTGCTGCGCGCCGAGGGCATCGAGCGCGTGTACCGGTTGCCGCGGACCTCGCTGCTCGGCGAGCGCGCGGTGCGGCGTGCGCTGCAAGGCGTCGACCTGACGCTCGACGAGGGAGGCAGCCTCGGCGTGGTCGGGGAATCCGGATCCGGCAAGTCGACGCTCGTGCGGATCCTGCTCGGCCTCGACCGGGCCACGGCCGGGAGCGTCCACTACCGCGACCGCCGTGTCGAGCCCGGTCGACCGAACAGCCTGCGCTGGTTCCGTCGCGAGGCGCAGATCGTGTTCCAGGATCCGCTGAGCTCGCTCGACCCGCGGATGACCGTCGATGCGATCGTGCGCGAGCCGCTGGTCTGCCTGGGCGTCGAGGAGGACCATCGCCGGCGGGTGGTCGAGGTGCTGGAAGCCGTCGGCATCGACCCGGCGTGGGGCAAACGCCTCCCCCACCAGTTCTCCGGCGGGCAGCAGCAGCGGATCGCCATCGCGCGGGCGATCGCACCACGACCGAGGATCCTCGTCGGCGACGAACCGGTGAGCGCGCTCGACGTGTCCGTGCGCGTGCAGATCCTCGACCTGCTGCGCCGTCTCGCCGACGACTACGACCTCAGCCTGGTGCTTGTGTCCCACGACCTCGGCGTCGTCCGCTACCTGTGCGACGACGTGATCGTGCTCCACGAGGGGCGCGTCGCCGAACGCGGGCGCACGGTCGACGTGTTCCGTTCGCCCACACAGGCGTACACCCGCGACCTGATCGCCGCCGTGCCGCGCCTGCGCCCGGCGCGCTGACCGCGTCGTCACGATGAGCGATGAGTCCGAACAGGTGCGCTCATCCCTCATCCCGACGGGGGGCGACGAGGAACGCGCGGGCGGCCTCCACGTAGACCTTGGCGTGGCTGATGATCTCGTCGATCTCGACGAACTCGTCGGCTTGGTGGGCGATCCACTTTCCGCCGGGACCGTAGACGACCGACGCCATCCCGGTGCGCGAGGTGAGGATCGTCCCGTCGGTGGAACCAGGCACGCCTCCGAGGCGCGGGGGCGTGCCGGTGACCGCGGCGTGCGCGTCCCACACGGCGCGCACGAGCGGATGGTCCTGCGCCGTCGCCACGGAGGGCCGGTCGTCGATCACCGTCGTCGAGGCGACGATGCCGGTGCGCTGCGCCGTCGACGCGAGGAGCGAACGGATGTCGTCGACGAGCGCGTCGTGATCGACCGTGGGGATCGTGCGGACGTCGACCCACACGTTCGCGCTCGCCGGCATCACGTTCATCTGCACCGGCTCACCGGCGCGCAGCACCGTCGGTGTCACCCACACCTCGCCGAGGTGCGGGTAGTCGCCGTGCAGCGCCTGCAGCCGCTCTTGCAACTCGCCGAGCGCGACGAGGGCGTGCCCGACGGCGACGTTCGGGTTGCGCCCCTGGAACGGCATCGCGCCATGCGCCATCGCCCCGAGGAAGTCGATACGGAGGCGGATCGCGCCCTTGGCGACGTGGCAGATCTCGCCACCTTCCGGCTCGCAGCAGATCACACCGTCGACGCCGTCCGCCCTGCCGCGGGAGACGAAGTCCTTCGCCCCGGCCATCATCCCCTCCTCGTCGACGAGCGCGGCGAGCACGATCCGCCCTGCGAACGACCCGCTGCGTTGCACCGCATCGGCGGCGAACAGCATCGCCGCCAGCCCGGACTTCATGTCGGCCGAGCCGCGGCCCCACAGCTTGCCATCGCTGATCTCGGCACCGAACGGATCGACGGTCCAGTTCGCGTGATCGCCCTCGGTGACGACGTCGGTGTGACCTTCGAACATCAACGTCCGGCCGGGCCGTTCGCCCTCGATCACGGCGATCACGTTCGGCCGGCCCGGCGCGACGAGGTCGAGCTCCGGCGACCAGCCGAACGCCCGCATCTGCTCGGCCACCAGCTCTGCCGCCGGTGCCTCGTTCAGCCCGCGCGCAGGATCGTGCACGCTCGGCACGCGAACGAGGCGCTGCACGAGGTCGATCAACGCCGGCGCATCGACATCGGCGCTGGCGGCGGAGTCGGCGGGGATGTCGATGGTCATGCGCTCTCCGTGCTGGTTCAACGGCTCACCTTGCGGCACGCCTGCTAGGTCGGTGGATCGAAGCGGCCGTCGGCGGCGGTCCATCCGCCATCGACGAAGATCGTCGTGCCGGTGACGTACGAGCTGGCGTCGGAGGCGAGGAACACCACGGCACCGACCATCTCCGTCGGCTGGGCCCAGCGCTTGAGGATCGCCTTGTCGGCGTACGCGTCCCACCACGCGGGTCGGGCCTTGATCGGCGCGGTCAGCGGCGTGTCGACCACGCCGGGGGCGACGATGTTGGCGCGCACACCCTGCGGTCCGAGCTCGGCCGCGAGGGTCTTGAACAGCATCACCGTGGCCGCCTTCGTCGCCGCGTAAGCGCCCTGACCGGGTTCCGTGGTCTGCGAACGGACCGACGAGAAGCCGATCATCGAGCCGCGACCTGCGTCGGCCATGAGCCGCCCGAACTCGCGGCACAGCCGGAACGTGCCCTTGATGTTCAGGTCGACGACGCGGTCCAGTTCGTCGTCGGAGTAGTCGACGATCCGCTTGCGCACGTTGACCGATGGCGTGGTGACGAACACGTCCGGCGCGCCGATGGACTGCGCGGCTGCGCCGACCGACGCCGGCGAGAGCATGTCGAGCTCGAGCTCCGTCGCAGTGCCGTCGAGACCTGCCCCGGCGATGGCCTTCACCGTCGCTGCCGCGGCCTCGACCCGCGCGTCGGCGCAGATCACCGCCGCACCGAACGCAGCGAGGCCGAACGCCACCGCCGCGCCGATCCCGCTGCCCGCGCCGACCACGAGCGCACGGCGCCCGTCGAGGCGGAACATGTCGGCGACGGCACCGGCCGTCGGTGCTGCGGTGCCATCTGTCGGTGTGGTCACGCTCCCGACCGTACCGTGATCGATCGCGCTCACGGAACGCCCGAGGCCCGACCGCTGCGACGGGCAGCAGCCGGCCAACGGGCCGAGCCGATCAGTAGACGATCACGCCACGGATGTTCTTGCCGGCGTGCATGTCCGCGTAGCCCTGGTTGATGTCGTCGAGCTTGTACGTGGTGGTGATCAGCTCGTCGAGGCACAGCTGACCCGCCTGGTACATGCGCAGCATCCACGGGATGTCACGGCTCGGGCTGGACGCCCCGAACAGCGCTCCCTGGATCCGCTTCTGGTACAGGGTGAGCTCGAACGCGGGCACGCGCACCTCCTCGTCGACCTTGCCGATCCCGGTGACGACCACCGTGCCCGCCTTGCGAATCGCCTGGAACGCCTGCGCGACGTGCTCGGTCTTGAGCACCCCTGTCGTCACGATCGCCGCGTCCGCGCCCTGGCCGTCTGTCACCGAGCGAGCGAACTCCGCGGCCTCGTCCATCGTCTTGAACGAGTGCGTCGCGCCCAACTGCTGCGCCATCTCGCGCTTGAACTCGACGGGGTCGACGGCGATCACGTTCGTCGCCCCCGCGTGCTTGGCGCCCTGGACTGCGTTGATCCCGATGCCGCCGATCCCCATGATGATGATCGTGTGGCCCGGCTTCGTCTCGGCCGAGTTGACGGCGGAACCCCAACCGGTGCCGACCCCACATCCGACGAGCACCGCCTTCTCGAGCGGGATGTCGTCGTCGACCTTGACGCACGACGCCACGTCGACGACCGTCCGCTCACAGAACGTGGAGATCCCGGCGGCCTGCCCGATCGGCGCGCCGCCGATGCTCATCCTGTAGCTGCCGTCGGCACGGCATCCCGTCAGCGTGTTGGCACCGAGGTCGCACAGGTTCTGCATCCCCGACGCGCACCACCTGCACCGGCCGCAGCCGGGCAGGAACGAGGTGACCACGTGATCACCGATCTGCCAGCCGGGCGTGTTCGGTCCGAGCGCCGACACGATCCCCGCTCCCTCGTGACCCCCTGCGAACGGCAAGATCCCCGGCGGCAGGTCGCCGGTGCAGAAGTGGTCGTCGGAGTGGCACAGCCCAGCTGCAACCATGTCGAGCACCAGCTCGCCCTGACGCGGTTCCTCGGCGTCGATGTCGAGGATCTCCCACTTGCCGGGTGTTTCGCTGACGACAGCGCCGCGAGTCTTCATCGTTCCTCCTGTTGTTGATGGGTGTCGGCGAGGTGCGAGATCGGGGCGTTCTCGGCGGTGGCGTCGGCCGCCGACTTCACGCCGCTACGCACGTCACGCGTGCGTCGCGGGTGCGCCGCGTCGTCGATCGAACCTTGCTGTTCTACCTGGTCTGATGAGTCCCGGGCCCCCCGACCCGGATGCTGCGATTCCCGGGTTGTTCTACACGCGTTTGCCGGCGCTGTCCACGGCCTTCGCCACTTGGAGGAGGCAGGACGCTCCGGCAGCGACGCAATCGTGCCGGCGGGGTACCGTGCCCGGCTGGCGTCATCCACACCACGGCTGGGCGGGGCCCCGACACGTGAAAGGTCTCGAACGATGCGAATGAAGGCTGCGATCCTGTGGGAACCGAAGACGGAGTGGAGCGTCGAGGAGGTCGAGCTCGATCCGCCGAAGGCCGGTGAGGTCCTCGTCAAGCTGGTCGGCTCCGGTCTGTGCCACTCCGACGAGCACCTGCTGACCGGCGACCTCGCGTTGCCGGACGGCGCGCTCGATGACATGGGGATCAAGCAGTTCCCGTTGATCGGTGGTCACGAGGGTGCCGGCGAGGTGATGGAGGTCGGTCCGGGCGTGACTACGTTGAAGGTCGGTGACCACATCGTGTTCGGTTTCATCCCGTCATGCGGACGGTGCCCGTCGTGCTCGACGGGCCATCAGAACCTGTGCGACCTCGGCCAATACCTGCTCGCCGGCCGCCAGGTCACGGATCTCACCGCCCGCCACCACACCAAGGGCCACGATCTCGGCCTGATGTGCTGCATCGGCACCTTCGGCGAGTACACCGTCGCCAGCGAGGCCAGCTGCATCAAGATCGAGAACGACATCCCGCTGCAGACCGCGGCACTGGTCGGCTGCGGCGTCACCACCGGCTGGGGCTCGGCGGTCTACGCGGCCGACGTGCAGACCGGCGAGACGGTCGTCGTCGTCGGCTGCGGCGGCGTGGGAATGAACGCCGTGCAGGGCGCATCGATGGCCGGGGCACGCCACGTGATCGCGGTCGACCCGGTCGAGTTCAAGCGCGAGCACGCGCAGATCTTCGGGGCCACGCACAGTGCGGCGAGCATGGAGGAGGCATTGGCGCTGGTCGGCGACCTCACCTGGGGAGCGATGGCCAACAAGGTCATCCTGACGATGGGCCTCGCCAGCGGCGAGTACATCCAGCCGGCGATGGCGTTGACTGCCAAAGGCGGCCGCGTGGTGCAGACGGCGATCGCGCCGTTCTCGCAGACCGAGGTCACCCTCAACCTGTTCGAGCTGGCGATGTACGAGAAGCAGTTGGTCGGTTCGATCTTCGGCTCGGCCAACCCGCGCCGCGACATCCCCCGCCTGCTGCGCCTGCACCAGGAGGGCCAGCTGAAGCTCGAGGAGCTGATCACCCGGACGTACCCGCTGGAGCAGATCAACGAGGGCTACCAGGACATGCGCGACGGCAAGAACATCCGCGGGATGGTGATGTACGACCACGCGTCGTGACCGAACACGGCAACCCGCTCCCGTCGGCGACTCGATCATCGATCTTCGTCTGCGTCCTCCCACAGATGGCACGTGCGCTCCGTGGGTCGACGCAGATCGCCGGTGATGATGTGGAGTCGGGCCGCTCGACCTGAGTGAGGCCTGGCCGAACGAGCACCGCCGACCCCCGCCGCCCGGTTCGCGGCCCACCCGGGAACTCGTCCGGCCACGGCGGGACGGTCCCGCTACCGTCGGGCGCCATGCCCGACGTCGTGCACCTCGACAGCGCGGCGGCGGGCCGGTCGTCGACGGAGACTCGGCGTGCGGTCGCCGACCACCTCGATCGGGAGGCGGAGCTCGGCGCCTACGTTGCCGAGGCGGAGGCGGCAGCGACCCTCGCGGCCGGCCGGGCGAACCTCGCTGGCATGCTCGGGATGGAGACCGACGGCGTCGCCTTCGTCGAGAGCGCGTCCGCGGCGCTGTCGACGTTGCTGGCGGCATGGCCGTTGCGGCCGGGCGACGTCGTCGCCGTGGTGCCGAGCGAGTGGGGCCCGAACCTGGCCGCTTTCGCGGACGTCGGGCTGCGCATCATCGAGCTCGCCGTCGACCCCAACGGCGTGCTCGACCTCGACAGCCTCCCGTCCACGCTGACGACGGTTCGACCGGCGTTCGTCCACCTCACCCACGTCGCCTCGCACCGCGCCCTCGTGCAGCCGGTCGGCGCGGCGCTCGAGGTGTGCCGGGCGGCGGGTGTGCCGCTGTGGGTCGACGGCGCGCAGGCGCTCGGACACGTTGACACCCGGGTCGGTGCAGATGTCGTCTACGCCACCAGCCGCAAGTGGCTCGCCGGTCCACGCGGGGTCGGCATCCTCGCCGTCGCCGAACCGTGGTGGCCGTCGCTGCGGTTCCGGGCTCCGGCCACCGACCCACGCTGGTTCCCCCTGGACCTTCCGCCCGTGCGCCTGCTGGAGTCGTTCGAAGCCAACGTCGCCGGCCGGGTCGGCCTCGCCTGCGCCGTGCAGCAGCACCTCGACGCGGGCGCCCACGAAATGCACCCGCTGCTGCTCGCCGCCGGTCGGGCGACGCGCGTCGCACTGGCCGAGATGCCCGGTTGGCGCGTCGTCGACGCCCTCGACGCACCGTCCGCGATCACCGCGATCGTGCCGACCAACGGCGCCGACGTCGTGGGCACGAGGGCCCGGCTGCTCAACGAGCACCGGATCGTGACGACGGCATCGCAGACCTTCCGCGCGCCGCGGGAGATGACCGAGGCGTACCTGCGGATCAGCCCGCACGTCGATCTTCGGCCCGAGCATCTGGTTACCCTGAAAGAAGCGTTGGCTGACTGAACCGCAGTTCCGGGTTGCACCAAGCTGGGTAGTGGTCACCATCGAGCTGGAGGTCACGTCGTGATTGGCGAGACGGGCGGGCAGGAGTTGCGCACAGTGCAGGCGGCGGACGGGTCCGGCGCCGCGGACACCGGCACCTACTGCGACGTCCGCGTCCTCACCGAGGCCCTCGCCGAGCCACTCGGCCCGGAGGACCAGACCGTGCAATCGATGCCGGACGTGAGCCCGACGAAGTGGCATCGCGCCCACACCACGTGGTTCTTCGAGACGTTCGTGCTGGAGAAGTTCGCACCGCAGCTGCCACCGTTCGACCCGACGTACCGGATGCTGTTCAACAGCTACTACGAAGGCGTCGGGCCGCGCTACCCGCGCACCCAGCGCGGCGCCATCAGCCGGCCCGGTGCGGTCGAGGTCGGCGAGTACCGGCGGGCGGTGGATGCAAAGGTGGTCGAGCTGCTCGCGAGTCCGGCCGGGCAGGATCCAGAGCTCACCGGGCTGATCCAGCTCGGCCTCCATCACGAGCAGCAGCACCAGGAGTTGCTGGTGATGGACATCAAGCACGTGCTCTCGCTGAACCCGCTCGAACCGGTCTATCGGCCCGCCACCGCCCCCGCCACCGGCGTGGGTGGTGGCGTCGGTTGGGTCGACGTCGACGGCGGGCTGGTCGACGCCGGCCACGACGGGAGTGGTTTCTGCTTCGACAACGAGACGCCGCGCCACCGCGTCTACCTCGAGCCGTTCCGCCTCGGCGACCGCCTGGTCACCTGCGCCGAGTGGCAGGCGTTCGTCGCCGACGGTGGGTATCAGCGGGCAGACCTGTGGTTGTCAGACGGCTGGTACGCAGTCCAGGCGCAGGGTTGGCAGGCGCCGCTGTACTGGCATCGCGACGGCGGCCGTTGGGTGGTGCACACGCTGAGCGGGACCCGGCCGGTGCTCGACAGCGAGCCGGTGTGCCACGTCAGCCAGTACGAGGCCGACGCGTACGCGCGCTGGGCGGGGGCCCGGCTGCCCACCGAGTTCGAGTGGGAGCACGCGGCGTGCTCGGCTGCGGTTGCGCCGTCGCGGCGCTTCGACCTCGACGCGCTGCATCCGTCACCGGTCACCGCCGACGCGCACGGGTGCCTGCGGCAGATGTTCGGCGAGTGCTGGCAGTGGACCTCGTCGGCGTACCTGCCCTACCCCGGCTTCGCGGCGGCGCCCGGCGCCGTCGGTGAGTACAACGGCAAGTTCATGTCCGGGCAGATGGTGCTGCGCGGCAGCAGCGCGTTCACGCCGCCTGGCCACGCCAGAGCCACGTACCGCAACTTCTTCCCACCGCAGAGCCGTTGGCCGCTGACCGGAGTCAGGCTCGCCTACTCGCCCTGAACGAAGTCGGGCGGCTGACGCTCGTCTCTGGTTCCAGAGCATCGGACGTCGTTGCGGTGTGAGACGTGGCGCCCGACGCCAACGGTCAGAGCTTGAACAGCGCCCTGGCGTTGTCGCCGATGAACTTGCGGCGGTCCGCTTCGGGGAACGCGGCGACCAGCTCGTTGAGGTCGTGCACGTACTCCGGGGTGTGATCGGCGTGGGGGAAGTCCGAGGCCCACAGGAACCGCTCGACCCCGTAGCGCGCCGCGAGTGCGGGGATGATCCGCTCGTCCGGGTCGCAGCTGATCCAGATCCGCTCGCGGAAGTAGTCGCTCGGCTTGTGCTTGAGCGGCACCCGTTGGCCGAGCACGGTATGGCCGTAGATCGCGTCGATGCGGTCCAGCCAGTAGCCGATCCAACCGCCGCCCGACTCGAGCACGAGGATCTTCAACGTCGGGAACTTGTCGAACACGCCGTAGTCGAACAACGTCGTGAACTGGTGGCGCACGCCGTCGGAGGCAGCCACCGACGCGAGCAGGCGGAGGTTCTTGACGTTGTCCCACGTGCCCATGCGCGTGCCCTTGGTCCACTGCGGCTCGAACGTCGGGTGGATCGCCAACGGCACGTCGAGGTCCTGCGCCATCGCGAACAGCACATCGTTGTCCGGATGGCCGAAGGGCCGGCCGTCGTGGTGGAACGGCGCGACGTAGCCGCCCTTCGCGCCCTCACCGACGGCGCGCTCGAGTTCCGCCGCGGCTGCCCCGGCGTCGCTGAGCGAGAGGTGCGCGGTGGGGACCAGGCGTGGCTCGTCCTTGCAGAACTCGCAGATCCAGCGGTTGTACGCCTTGGTGTACGCCTGGGCGAGCGCGGGATCGAGGACCTCGGCTTCCCACAACAGGCCGACGGTCGTGTACAGGATCGCCATGTCGATGTTCTCTGCGTCGAGCACCTCGATCCGCTCCTGAGGGTGCATCGAACCGTACGGCGCCTGACGCAGGTAGGTGCGCTCGGGATCCTTCTGCATCGCCGCGATGTCGGGATCGCCCATCGCCCCGAGCGTCGAAGGCATCCCGCGACGCGCCATCATCGAGCGCTCGCCGTTGATCTCCAGCTCCTCCAGCCCGTTCTCGTCCTTGACGATCCGCAGGGCGCGGTCGCGGAACTGCGGGTCGATGTAGGCCTCCCACAGGTCGGGAGGCTCGAGGATGTGTCCGTCTGCGTCGACTGCGCCGTCGAACGCGACGCGGTGCGTCTCGTGGCGTGGCCGCTGGGCGGCGATGGCGACCGTCATGACTGGGACCCCCGGTGTCGAGCGTGTGGCTGAGGCTGACGCTACGACCACCCGCCGGCGAGCGTCTCATCGACTGTGTGCGCGACGTACCGCGATGCGGACCGTCCGAGGGCCGACCGGTACGATAAAGGTTCGATGAATGAACAGTGAGGAGCGCTCATCAGATGAGTGAGCGCAGCGAGCGAATCATCAGGTGATGGCGGACACCCCCACCCTCACGGTAGCCCGGCTCGGCCGATTGTTGGAGACCAACAGCACAGCCGAGCTCTCGCTGCCGCAGTACCGGGTGCTCGGCGTGCTCTCCACCGGTGAGGAGCGGGCCAGCCAGCTCGCGGCCCGGCTGTCGGTCGCCAAGCCGACGCTGACAGCGCTGGTCGACAGCCTGGTCGAACGCGGCTACGTGATCCGCGAGGCTGCAGATGGCGACAGGCGTGCGGTGCGGTTGTCGATCACACCCGCCGGCCGTGCTGCGCTTGGCGCCGCCGGGGACCAGTTGCGCGGCGTGCTGGACGAAGTGCTCGACCGGTGCGCCGATGCGGCAGCGGTGCTCGCCGCGCTCGAGCAGCTGCGCGTCGCGCTCGACCTGCGCTGGACCGAGCGGGGCGTCGGATCGACGACCGCGGGGAGGGTCGCATCGACCACCGCCGCGGCGCGCCGCGAGGCCGTCCGGTGACGCCGGCGCGCCTCGACGACCCTGTGACCCGACAAGACCCCGCCTCCACCCGACCCGCACCGACCGCGCCCGGTGTCGGTTGGTTGCGCCGGCTCGGCCCGTTCATCGGCCGGTACCGCAGGACCGTCATCGCCACGCTGATCTTCTCGGTCGTCGCCCAGACGTTGATCGGCTTGCTGCCGCTGATCCAGCAGCGGATCCTCGACCACAGCATCATCAAGCACCAGCGCGCCCTCGGGCCGATGCTCGTGCTGCTCGTCGGGACGGGCGTCGTCGGGTTCAGCGCCAACTACGCGCGCCGCTACCTCGGCGCGAAGGTCAGCGTCGACCTGCAGCACGACCTGCGCCTGGCGATCCACCGCCACCTCTACGAGCTCGACTTCTCGCGCCACGACGAGCTGTCGATCGGCGACGTGATGTCGCGCTCGACCGCTGACCTGACGCTGATCCAGCAGTTCTTCTTCTCGGTCCCGATGCTCGTCGCCAACATGACCCTGCTGGTGGTCGCGATCATCGTCATGTTCTTCCTCTCGCCGCTGCTGAGCCTGGTGATCGTCGTGTTCGTCCCGCTGTTCGCGTACGTCGCGATCCGCTTCCGCGACAAGGTCTTCCCAGCGAGCTGGAACGACCAGCGACTGTCGGGAGCGGTCGCAGGCGTGGTCGACGAGGCGGTGACCGGCGTGCGCGTCGTCAAGGCGTTCGCCCAGGAGGAGCGCGAGTTCGACCGGCTCACGGGTCAGGCCCACGAGCTGTACCAGTCGCGGATGCGCACGGCGCGGTTCAACGCCCGGTACTCGTCGACGTTGCAGGCCCTGCCGATGCTCGGCCAGCTCGGGGTGCTGGCCGTCGGCGGTTGGCTGGCCTACCGCGGCAGCATCACCCTCGGCGTGTTCCTCGCGTTCGCCAGCTACCTCGTGCAGATCATCACCCCGGTGCGCCTCGTGTCGAGCATGCTCGCCACCACCCAGCAGGCCCGTGCCGGTGCGGAGCGGGTGTACGAGCTGCTCGACATCCAGCCCCGCGTCACCGATGCTCCCGACGCGCGGCCCGTCGGCGACGCCGCAGGCGGCGTCGAGCTCGACCACATCACGTTCGGGTACGGCAAAATCGCCGGCGATGCTGCACGACATCTCGCTGACGATCCGCCCCGGGGAGAAGATCGGGTTCGTCGGCGCATCCGGTTCCGGCAAGACGACGCTCGCGTTCCTGATCGCCCGCTTCTATGACCCGACGAGCGGCACGGTGCGCCTCGATGGTGTCGATCTGCGCGACCTGACGCTGCAGTCGTTGCGTTCGACCGTCAACGTCGTCTTCGAGGAGAGCTTCCTGTTCTCCGCGACGATCCGCGAGAACATCGCCTTCGCCAGACCCGACGCGAGCTTCGCCGACATCGAGGCCGCAGCCCGCGTCGCCCAGGCCCACGACTTCATCCTCGATCTCGCCGACGGCTACGACGAGGTCGTCGGCGAGCGCGGGTTCACGCTCTCGGGCGGCCAACGCCAGCGGATCGCGCTGGCCCGAGCCGCGCTGGCCAACCCCGAGGTGCTGATCCTCGACGACGCGACATCGGCGATCGACGCGCACACGGAGGAGGCCATCCATGAATCCCTGGCGGCCGAGCTCGGGGCGCGCACGACGATCCTGATCGCGCACCGCTCCTCGACACTGCGGCTCGCCGACCGGGTGATCGTGCTGGACGGCGGCCGGATCATCGCCGAGGGCACCAACGCCGAGCTGTGGCGAACGTCGGCGCCGTACCGCGAGCTGCTCACAGGGCCCGACGTCGACCCGGTCGAGGTCGACTCGGCGCTGGTCACGACGATCGATCCGGCGGCGTGGCCGCGCGGCGGCGACAGCGACGACGATCTCGGTGCGCCACGCGTCGAGCTGGCGACGTTGTTCGCCGGGATGGCCAGTGGGTTCGGCATCGGCGGGGCCCGCGCCGGGCTCGTCGCCGCGACACCGGAGCTGCTGGCGACGGTCGACGAACTGCCGCCGCTGCGTGGCGAACCGGACGTCGACCTCGTCGAAGCGACCGCCGACGATGGCTCGGCCAGCCTGCGCCGGCTGCTGAGGCGCTTCAAGTGGGCGCTGATCCTCGTCGGGCTGCTCGTCGTCGTCGACGCCGGCACCACGCTCGTCGGGCCGCTCCTGATCCGTCACGGACTGGACGCGGGCGTCGAGGTCCACCACGCGGGCACCCTCGTGGCGATGTGCGTCGCCTTCCTCGCCGTGCAGATCCTCAGCTGGGGCAACCAGATCGTCGAGCTGCTGCACACGTCACGCACCGCAGAGCGGATGCTCTACACCCTGCGGGCACGCACGTTCGCCCATCTCCAACGGTTGTCGCTCGACTACTACGACAAGGAGATGGGCGGGCGGATCATGACCCGCATGACCACCGACGTCGAGGCGTTGGCGCAGCTGCTCCAGCAGGGACTGCTGCTCGCGCTGACCAGCATCGTCAGCTGCGCCGGGGTGGTCGTGATCCTGCTCGTGCTGGACGTGCGCTTGGCGCTCGTCGCGTTCATCGTGCTGCCGGTGCTGGCCGGTGTCACGGTGTGGTTCCAGCGCGGCTCGCGGCGCTCCTACCTGCGCGCCCGCGACGCGATCTCCACCGTCAACGCCGAGCTGCAGGAGAGCGTCGCCGGCGTGCGCGTCACCCAGTCGCTCGGCCGCGACGACAACAACGCGGTGCGGTTCACGGCCAGGTCCGAGGAGTACCGCGCGGCGCGGCTGCGCTCGATGCAGCTGATGTCGATCTACTTCGCCAGCAGCCAGCTGCTGAGCACGGTCGCCAAGGCGCTGACGCTGTGGTACGGGGCGCGGCTGATCGGGCAGGACACGTTGACGTCTGGCCTGCTGATCGCCTTCCTGCTGTACCTCGACCAGTTCTTCACCCCGCTGCAGCAGCTGTCCGCCGTGTTCGACCAGTGGATCCAGGCGCGGATCTCGCTCGGCCGGCTCGACGAGCTGCTCGCCACGCCGTCGTCGACCCCCGCCGCCGCCAACCCGGTCGACCCGGGCGAGTGGCATGGCAACGTCGAGCTGCAGCAGGTCCGCTTCGCCTACTCGCCCGGAGCGCCCGAGGCGTTGCGTGGCGTCGACCTGCAGATCACGCCTGGCGAGAGCGTCGCCCTCGTCGGCACCACAGGGGCCGGCAAGTCGACGTTCGTCAAGCTCGTCGCACGGTTCTACGACCCGACCGGCGGCCGGGTGCTCGTCGACGGGATCGACTTGCGCGACGTCGACCTGCACGCCTACCGCCGCCACATCGGCTACGTGCCCCAAGAGCCGTTCCTGTTCTCGGGCACGATCCGGTCGAACATCGCCTACGGCCGGCCGCAGGCCAGCGACCTCGAGGTCGAGCGCGCCGCGCGTGCCGTCGGCGCCCACGACCTCGTCGTGTCCATGCCCGACGGGTACCTCACCCCGGTCGCGGAGGCCGGGCGTTCGCTGTCGGCCGGCCAACGACAGCTGCTCTGCCTGGCGCGGGCGCAGCTGATCGACCCGAGCATCCTGATCCTCGACGAGGCGACGTCGAACCTCGATCTCGCCACCGAGGCCGAGGTGCAGACGGCGATGAACCGCGCCGCCCTCGGCCGCACGACGTTGATCATCGCCCACCGCCTGCAGACCGCGCGCCACGCCAACCGGATCGTCGTCGTCGACAACGGCACGATCGTCGAGGACGGCAGCCACGACGAGCTCGTCGCCACGGGCGGCCGCTACGCCGCGTTGTGGGACGCCTTCGACCAGGCCGCCACCGCCGCGCACGCGTCCTGACTCGACCGCCGCCGACGCTGTTCCAGAAGCGCATTCCAACAACGGCGACGCCGATGTGCACGCCGGCAAGAACATCCGTGGCGTGATCGTCCACCGAACCAACGGTGGCGCCGGGGAGGATGACCTCGGTCGTCCCGACGGCTCGCCGCGGCGGTGCAGGTATCGGTCCGCCGTTCTGTCGCGGAGCACGACATCAACTTCGTGACGAGCGTCTGCCAGCATGTCGTCGTGCCCGACTTCGGCCAGAAGATCGACGAGGGCCCACTCGAGCTGGTGCGCAACGACCCTGCCGTTGTCGCCGAGGGCGCATCCGCCTCCTGACCCACCGACCCGACACATCACCGAGGTGACCAAGATGACCGACCTCCAGACCAAGTCCGATGCCCCGGAGATCACCGCCGTGTACGACGCCGTGATCGTCGGCGCCGGCTTCGCCGGCATGTACATGCTGCACAAGCTGCGCGGGCTCGGGTTCACCGCCCGCGTGTACGACACCGCCGGTGGCGTCGGCGGCACGTGGTACTGGAACCGCTATCCGGGGGCGCGCTGCGACGTGAAGAGCGTCGACTACTCGTTCTCCTTCGATCCCGAGCTCGAGCTGGAGTGGGAGTGGAGCGAGAAGTACTCGACCCAGCCGGAGATCCTGCGCTACGCCAACTACGTCGCCGACCGCTACGAGCTGTGGCCGGACATGCAGTTCGAGACGCGCATCCAGGCCAGCAAGTGGGACGGCTCGCGCTGGATCGTGACCACCGACCAGGGCGACGTGATCTCTGCCCAGCACCTGATCATGGCCGTGGGCACGCTGTCGACACCGAAGCTGCCCGAAGTGCCGGGGATCAACACGTTCGCGGGCGAGAAGTACCAGACGTCGAAGTGGCCCCACGAGGGTGTCGACTTCACCGGCAAGCGCGTCGCCGTGTTCGGCACCGGCTCGTCGGCGTTCCAGTCGATCCCGATCATCGCCGCCCAGGCCACGCACACCACGGTGTTCCAGCGCACGCCGAACTTCAGCATGCCCGCCGGCAACCGCCCGCTCGACGGCTCGGAGCAGGCGATCAAGGCCAACTACCCCGAGTACCGCCAGGCGGCGAGGGAATCGTTCTTCGGCGTGCCGATCGCCGGCGACCGGGTGTCGGCGTTCGACGTGTCCGAGGAGGAGCGCAACCGGACGTTCCAGGCCGGATGGGACGACGGCAACCTCGTCGGGCTGATCGGTGCGTACAACGACATCCTGTTCGACAAGGCGGCGAATGACTTCGCCGCCGACTTCATCCGCGACAAGATCCGCGAGACGGTGAAGGACCCCGGGGTCGCCGACATTTTGTGCCCGTTCAACCACCCGGTCGGCACGAAGCGGCCGTGCCTCGACACGAACTACTACGACACGTTCAACAAGCCGAACGTCGACCTCGTCGACCTGCGCAAGACGCAGATCACCGAGATCACCCCGACGGCCATCCGCACCACCGATGGCGACGTCGAGTGCGACGCGATCGTCTTCGCCACCGGGTTCGACGCGATGACCGGCTCGCTGGTCTCCGTGGACGTCGAAGGCGTCGGCGGCCTGACGCTGAAGGACGACTGGGAGCACGGGCCGATGACATACCTCGGCGTCGCCGTCGCCGGCTTCCCCAACTTCCACACCGTGACCGGCCCGCAGAGCCCGTCGGTGCTGTCGAACATGATGGTCTCGATCGAGCAGCACGTCGACTGGATCGCCGATGCGATGACCTACTTGCGCGACCACGGGCTC
Organism: Acidimicrobiales bacterium; assembly: GCA_038213195.1. Taxonomy (GTDB): domain Bacteria; phylum Actinomycetota; class Acidimicrobiia; order Acidimicrobiales; family Ilumatobacteraceae; genus JAODBQ01. The sequence continues at coordinate 23,322 of JBBQTN010000055.1, forward strand.
ACCACGATGGAGGCGACACCAGAGGCCCAGGAGGCATGGGTGGTCCATTCCACGGAGCTGGCCGACGCGACGCTGTACCCGATGGCCAACTCGTGGTACATGGGCGCCAACGTGCCCGGCAAGCCGCGGGTCTTCCTGCCGTACATCGGCGGGTGCGGCCCGTACCGCGACAAGTGCAACGAGGTCGCGGCCAACGACTACGAGGGCTTCAAGCTCTCCTGAGCGTCCGCCTCGTGATCGACGACCGAAGTCGACTAAACCTCGGTCGGGGTCCGGCTGCGGTGACAGAGATGTGGGGGAATTCGCAGCATTGCAACAGCTCGCGGCGGTTCGTCCGGCTGGGCCCCTTTTCACGACCAACAGGGGGGTAAAGGGGAGATGACAGCTCGTTCCAAGCTACGCAGCGGTCGTGGCTTCGTCGTGGTGCTGGTGATCGGTGCCTTGGTCCTTGCAGCGTGCGGCAGCAGCAGCAAGTCCAAGTCAACGACGGCAACCACGGCGTCGTCCGCCACGACCGTCGCCGGGAGCACGGCAGCCGCCAGTACGGCAGCCGGCAGCACCGCAGCCGGAAGCACAGCAGCCGGCAGTACAGCCGCCGGCAGTACAGCAGCCGGAAGCACGGCAGCCGGAAGCACCGCAGCCGCAGGGGCCAAGGGTGCGCCGATCAAGGTGATGACCGAGACGGCCATCGACACGAACCTGACGCCGTACGAGAACATCCGTGACGCGTCGAAGTACTACGCCCAATGGGTCAACGAACAGGGTGGGATCAAGGACGGCAACGGCGTTTCCCACCTCCTCGAGGTGACGTTCTGCGACGACAAGTACGACGCCAACGAGGCGGCGAACTGTGCCCGCAAGGCAATCGACAACAAGCTCATCGCCAACATCGGCGGGTTCACCATCGACGCCAGCCGGGCCATCCCGCTCTACGAGGAGGCCAAGGTCGCCTGGTTCGGCGTGTGCTGCCCGATCGTCGACCAGGAGAACAAGTCGAAGATCTCGTTCCCGCTGGGCTTCGTCGGGGGCTTCCCGACCGCAGCCGCGCTCAAGATGAACGCGGACGGCTGCAAGAAGGTCGCCGACGCCAACGGCGACCTGCCGGTCGCCACGGTGTTCCACCAGCTGTTCCTCAACGGCTGGAAGGCCGCCGGCCGGACCGACTCGGTGACCACGATCAAGTTGCCGCTCGCACCGGGGGACTTCAGCTCGCAGGTCGCCCAGATCCCTGATGACGCGGACTGCTTCTTCGGCAACGTCGGGGAGGCGCTGTGGCCGTCTATCTTCACCGCGGCGAAGAAGCTGGGCAAGAACGTGCGCTTCTACGGTCCGCAGGGCAACCTCGACGCCAAGGTCGCCAAGGACTACCCCACGGAGAGCGAGGGCGCCGTGATCATGGGTGTGTACCCGGACATCACCGCCGACGTGTTCGCCGACTACCGCGCCGCACTCGAGAAGTACAAGGCGCCGACGGACGGATCGATCGACTGGAACTCCCTCGGTGGTCTTGGCACGTGGACGGCGTACGTCGCGTTCGCTGACATCATCAGCCACATGACGGGTGACATCACGGCGCAGACCTTCCTCGCGGCCGCACAGGGCACGAAGGCGCTCGAGACCAAGGGCATCCTGCCGACGACCGACCTGACCCAGGAGTTCACCGGCGGTGGCGGCCAGTTCCCGCGCATCTTCAACCGCGTGATCTACACGGATGTGATCAAGAACGGCAAGCTCACGCCGCTTCCCGGCACGGTCGACGTCACCAAGCCACTCGACGGTGTCGCCGGCTAGGACGGGCGTCACAGTCTGATCAGTAACGTTGGCGCCGTCGCTGCAGGGCGGCGGCGCCAACGTCCGTAATGGGGGCGGCAAAGTGGCATCCAAGGGGGCTTCGGCATGGATTTCTTGAGGTTCGCCCTGTTGGGGCTCGGGATCGGCGCGCTGTATGCGCTCGCCTCGCAGGGACTGTTGGTCATCTATCGGGGCTCTGGCGTCCTGAACTTCGCCCAGGGTGCGATCGGCATGGTCGGTGCGTACCTGTACTGGGAGATGCGGGTCAAGCACGGCCTGCCGAACGTGTTCGCCTGGATCATCGCGGTCGCGGGGTCCGCGCTCATCGGCGTTGCCGCGCACATGCTGGTGATGCGCCAGTTGAAGCGGGCATCGCCGCTGGCCCGCATCGTGGCGACGCTGGGCATGCTGATCGTGATCCAATCGCTGGCGGTGCTGCGCTACGGCGCCCGGGTGACGCCGCTGCAGTCGCAGTTGCCCGAGAACCCGATCCGCATCTTCGGCATCAACGTCTCGGCGGACCGCTTCATCCTGTTGGGCATCGCCGTCGTGTTGACGATCGCCCTGCACCTGTTCTACAAACGCACCCGGTTCGGCATGGCGACCACCGCGGTGGCGGAGAACCAGCGTGCCGC
>JBBQTN010000056.1:0-25567 GCA_038213195.1 Acidimicrobiales bacterium
GGGATCCGCTGTTGGACCGGCTGAGCGACACCATCGCCGGCAAGCCGTCGCTGCCGGAACCGGTGGAGATCGCCGCACCCGACGCCTCGCGCCACGAGGCCGGATGAGGCCGGTCGACCCTCGATGACCCACACCACACTGTCGTCCCTCGTGATCATCCTTGCGGTGGTGGCGGCGGCGCCGATCCTCTCCGACCTCGCCAAGCGCTGGGTGAGCGTGCCGAGCGTCGTGGTCGAGATCACGTTCGGGGTGCTCATCGCCCCCGCGTTCGGCTGGGCGCACCTCGACGACGTGATCGCGTTCCTCGCCAACCTCGGCCTGGCCACGCTGATGTTCCTTGCCGGATTGGAGATCGACCTGCCGCGGGTCAAGGGCCACCCCCTGCAACGCGCCGTCATCGGTTGGGGGCTGTCGCTGGCCCTCGGTCTCGCAGCCGGCGTCGCCCTCGCCCCGGCCGACGGGGCGCGCTCGAGCCTGATCGTCGGCCTGGCGATCACCACCACCGCGCTGGGCACGCTCCTCCCGATCTTGCGCGATCGCGGCGAGCTGAACAACGCCTTCGGCACCCACGTCCTCGCCGGCGCAGCGGTCGGGGAGCTCGGTCCGATCATCGCGGTGTCGCTGTTCCTGGGCAGCGACCAGCCAGCGCGTACCGTCGTCGTGCTCGCCGCGTTCGTGGTCGTGGTGCTGGCGACCGCTTGGTACGCGACGCGCGCCCGCAACGAGCGGCTGGCGCGGCTGATCGAGACGACGCTGAGCACGAGCGGCCAGCTCGCCGTGCGGCTCGTCGTGCTGTTCCTCGCGTTCATGGTCTGGGTCGCGGCGCGGCTCGGCCTCGACATCCTGCTCGGTGCGTTCGCCGCGGGGATGGTCTTCCGGCTGTTCTCCTCCGGATCGAGCGAGCGCGAGGCCGAACTGGTCGAGGCCAAGCTGCAGGCCCTCGGCTTCGGCTTCCTCGTCCCGCTGTTCTTCGTGGTCAGTGGGATGCAGTTCGATCTGCACGCGATCACCGGCAACCCGACCCTGCTCGCCGTCGCCGCCGGCTTCCTGGTGTTGTTCCTCGCGATCCGCGGCGTACCACCTGCACTGCTCCAGCGCGGTCTACCCGTCCGGGATCGAGTGGCGCTCGCGTTCTACCTCGCCACAGAACTGCCGCTCGTCGTCGTGATCACGACGATCGGCGTCACGACAGGCCGGTTGAACTCCGGCAAGGCGGCAGCGCTCGTCACGGCCGCGTTACTGTCGGTGCTCATCTACCCGATGGTCGCCGCGCGTCTCAGGCGCACCTCTCCCGCGGTGTCGCCCGCGCCTGCTGTCGACGGGTGATCTACCACGGGCCGCACGATCTGCGATCGTCCGGCGATCCCCAGCTCGTACCCGTTCGGGCGGTTCCTCCCGTCACCGCGTCGTCACCGCGCGGTGGCAGGTTCACGCTCGCGTCGGCGTGGGCAGTGCGGCCCCGTGGCTGAGACGGCGGACCGGTGGGGTGTCGCCGCCTCGTGGGAGGACGCGCAGGGCGCACTGCACCGCGTCCCGCGCTCGACGATCACGCGGCTGCGCGAGTTGATCGGCGAGGCGGATGCGGATGAGCGGGTCCTCGTCGTGCGTCGCGGCCAGCAGCTCTCCGCCTTGACGGGACGCCTGCACCTCGAGGACGGCGGGGTCATCGACGTCGACGGTGCGATCGGCGCGGACGTCCCGCTCGGGTACCACGTGCTCGACGCAGGTGCCACAGAGCGTCGTGTCATCGTCACCCCGCCGAGCTGTCGCGCTGTCGTCGAGCGGGCGTGGGGGTGGGCGGTCCAGCTGTACGCGGCGCGCTCGGCGTCGAGCTGGGGCATCGGTGACCTCGGTGACCTCGCAGAGATCGGTCGCCGTTCGGCGGAGCCGCTCGGCGCCGGGTTCCTGCTCGTCAACCCGTTGCACGCCGCGTTCCCCGGTGCAGGTCAGCAGCCGAGCCCCTACTCCCCCAGCACCCGCCGGTTCCTCAACCCGCTGTTCGTGCGCGTCGCAGACGTGCCCGGCGCAGCGTCGATCGGGGGTGACCTCGCCGCACTCGCCGCTCGTGGCGAAGCGCTGAACGCCTCGCGGCTGATCGACCGCGACGCCGCGCTGGCGACCAAGTCGGACGCGCTGCAGCGGATCTGGGACGGCGGCGGGCCGCGCCGCGATCCGGCTTTCGAGCGGTGGCGCACGGATCGCGGCGCCGCGCTGCACGACTTCGGGACGTGGACGACGATCGCCGAGCAGCACGGGTCACGATGGCGTGCGTGGCCCGCCGGGATGCGCCGGCCCGACGGACCGGCGGTGCGCCGCTTCGCCGATCAGCACGCCGACCGGATCATGTTCCACTCCTGGTTGCAGTGGTTGCTCGACGTGCAGCTGACGGCGGCGGCGGCTGAGATCGGGGTCATCAGCGACCTCCCGATCGGCTTCGACCCCGATGGTTTCGACGCATGGGCGTGGCAGGACCAGCTGGCCCTCGACGTCTCGGTCGGCGCGCCACCCGACGAGTTCAACACACAGGGACAGGACTGGGGCCTGCCCCCGTTCGTGCCGTGGAAGCTCGCGGCTGCCGGCTACCAACCATTCGTCGACACGCTGCGTGCGGTGCTCCGTCCACCCGTGCACGGCCGCCTCAACGGCCTCCGGATCGATCATGTGATGGGCTTGTTCCGGCTGTGGTGGATCCCACCCGGCTGCACTCCCGACCAAGGTGGCTACGTGCGCGGGATGGCCGACGCACTGCTCGGGATCCTCGCCCTCGAGAGCCAGCGGAGCGGGGCGATCGTGATCGGCGAGGACCTCGGCACCGTCGAAGCCGGCGTGCCGGAACGTCTCGCTGAGCACGAGATCCTCTCCTATCGTGTGGTGTGGTTCGAGCAGGACACGCCGCACGCGTGGCCGGTCGGGTCGCTCGGCAGCGTCTCCACCCACGACCTGCCGACGGTCGCCGGGCTCTGGTCGGGCGACGACCTGCGCGAGCAGGAGGAGCTCGGCCTGCGTCCCAACGTCGCCGGCACCAACGAGATCCGCACCCGTCTGCGGGCCTCGACCGGGTTGGACGACGACGCAGAGGTCCACGACGTGATCGTCGCCACCCACCGGCTGCTCGCCACGGCGCCGAGCGCGTTGCTCACCGCGACCCTCGAGGATGCCGGCGGTGAACCGCGACGCCCGAACGTGCCCGGCGCCGGCGCCGATCGGCCGAATTGGTGCATCGCCCTGCCGACGACGATCGATGAGCTGCTCGCCTCCGAGCGGGCGATCACCATCGCCGAGACGATGCGAGCCGCGACACGCACCGCGTGAACGCCGGCGGACGCCGGCGGACGCCGGGATGTGAACGCCGGCGGACCCCGGAGCTCGTGATGTCGGCGTTCCGATCGGGTGGTCCGTGTCTGCCGCTGCGGGTTGGTGGGCACGGGCGGTCGACGCGCCGAGACGCGGCGCGACGATCGATTGGAGTTCAATGTTCGATGAGGCGATGACGCGAGAGGCTGTGACCTACGGCGATGTCGAGGTCGAGCGCGGGGCCGGCGGCGAGACCCACCAGGTCGTCGAGCCCGGCGGGCAGACGCTGACGACGCAACAGGGCGCTCCCGTCGCCGACGACCAGAACACCTTGCGCGTCGGCGACCGCGGCCCGGCCGCGCTCGAGGACTTCCACTTCCGCGAGAAGATTTTCCACTTCGACCACGAACGGATCCCCGAGCGCGTCGTCCACGCCCGCGGCTACGGCGCCCACGGGTTCTTCGAGAACTACGAGTCGCTCGCCGACATCACCCGCGCCGATCTGTTCCAGCGCCCAGGTGAACGCACGGAGGCGTTCGTCCGCTTCTCGACCGTCGCCGGGAGCAAGGGTTCGTCAGATCTCGCCCGCGACGTGCGCGGCTTCGCAGTCAAGCTGTACACGCAGCAGGGCAACTGGGACATCGTCGGCAACAACATCCCCGTGTTCTTCATCCAGGACGCGATCAAGTTCCCCGATATCATCCACGCCGTCAAGCCGGCGCCGGACCGCGAGTTCCCGCAGGCCCAGTCGGCGCACGACAACTTCTGGGATTTCATCTCGTTGATGCCCGAGTCGATGCACATGATCATGTGGGTGATGTCCGACAGGGCGATCCCCAGGTCGTTCCGCTTCATGGAGGGGTTCGGGGTCCACACGTTCCGGTTCGTGAACGAGGCCGGGACGTCGACCTACGTCAAGTTCCATTGGAAGCCGAAGGCGGGCCTGCAGTCGGTGATGTGGAACGAGGCCGTCAAGATCAACGGCGCCGATCCCGATTTCCACCGCCGCGACCTGTGGGACGCGATCCAGTCCGGTGACTTCCCCGAATGGGAGCTCGGCGTGCAGACCTTCGACGACGACTTCGCCGACGCGTTCGACTTCGATGTGCTCGACGCCACCAAGCTGATCCCCGAGGAGGTCCTGCCGATCAGGCCCGTCGGGCGGCTGGTGCTCGATCGCGTCGTCGACAACTTCTTCGCCGAGACCGAGCAGGTCGCGTTCTGCACGCAGAACGTCGTGCCCGGCATCGACTTCACCAACGACCCGCTGCTCCAGGGTCGCAACTTCTCGTACCTCGACACGCAGCTGAAGCGCCTCGGCAGCCCGAACTTCACCTACCTACCGGTCAACGCACCGCGCTGCCCGTTCGCGACCTTCCAGCGCGACGGTCACATGACGGTGGACGTCCCCACCGGACGCGCTGCGTACGAACCCAATTCGTGGAACGGAGCGGGTGGTCCGCGCGAGAACCCGGCAGCCGGGTTCACCTCGTTCGAGACCGCCGAGACCGGTGGCAAGCGGCGGATCAGGCCGTCGAGCTTCGCCGACCACTACAGCCAGGCCAGGCAGTTCTTCCTCAGCCAGCAGCCGATCGAGCAGCAACACATCGTCAATGCCCTCGTGTTCGAGCTGAGCAAGGTCGAACGCCTCGACATCCGCGAGCGGCTCGTCGCCCACCTGCGCAACATCGACGAGGGCCTCGCCGGTCTGGTCGCCGATGGGCTCGGCCTGCTCGAGATGCCTTCGGCCGCGCCGGCCGCTGCGACACCGATCGACCTGCCGCCCTCGCCGGCGTTGAGCATCCTCGCCAACGGTCCTGCCTCGTTCGCCGGACGCAAGATCGGTCTGCTCGTCACCGACGGCACGGAAGCCGAGCTGCTCGCCGCGATCCAGGCAGCGGCGACGCAGGAGGGGGCGCTGACCGAGATCGTCGCTCCGAAGATCGGCGGTGTCGTGCTCGACGACGGCACACGGCGCGCCGCGAAGCAGAAGATCGACGGTGGACCGTCGGTCCTGTACGACGCGGTGTGCGTGATCCCTTCCAAGGAAGGTGCTGCGCTCCTGGCCAACGACGCGACGGCGAAGGACTTCGTCACGGACGCCTTCGCCCACTGCAAGTTCATCGGCCACAGCGCGTCGGCCGCGTCGTTGCTCGAAGCTGCAGGCGTTGCCGCGATGATCGATGCCGGCTTCGTCGTGCTCGCCGAGCCGGCGGACGCCACCGGCTTCATCGCCACCTGCCGTCAGCTGCGCTACTGGGATCGTGAGCCGCGCGTCGACCAGACCTGACCTCGCTCAGCGGGCCGCCGGACGGTGCGCACGCTGGTTGACAGACCCGGCGCGGCCGCCGATGGCGCGACGCAGACGGATCCACCGGTAGCCGTACGGTCCGACCTCGATCCTGTCGAGATCGGCACCGATCGGCGGGTAGTCGTGATCCGAATAGACCTCGATCGGGACGTCGTGCACGACGTGCCGATCGAGGTCCACCGTGAACGCCTGCTCCGAGAGGTTGGTGACGGCGAGCATCGTCCCGCTGGGCGCGTCGCGGATCAGTGCGAGCACCGCGCGGTGACCGGTGTCGAGGTACGAGCATCCTCCAGCCCCGAACTCCGGGCACTCGCGCAGCGTCAGCAGCGTGCGCTGGAACCAGGTCAGCAACGAGGCCGGATCGCGTTGCTGATCGTCGACGTTGACCGTCTCGTAGCCGAACTCGCCACCCGAGATCACCGGGCGACGCAGGTCGCGCCGGCGACGGACCGTCGAGAACCCACCGTTGCGGGTGTTGCTCCACTGCATCGGCGTGCGCAGCGCGTTGCGCTCGGGAAGCTTGAGGTCGTCACCCATCCCGATCTCGTCGCCGTAGCGGATCACGGGCGTCCCGGGCAGGCTGAACTGCAACGCGTAGGCCATCTCGATCCGGCGGCGGTCGTTGCCGAGCATCGGCGCCAGCCGGCGACGGATGCCGCGACCGTAGATGCGCATGTTCGGTTCTGGTGCGAACGCGGCGAAGACCTCGTCGTGCTCGTGGCCGACGAGCCGCCCGAGATCGACCTCGTCGTGGTTGCGCAGGAAGGTCGCCCACTGGCAGGTGTCCGGGATCGCCGGCGTCTCGGCGAGGGCCTGCAGGATCGGCCCGACCTCGTGGCGGGCGAGGGCGAGGAAGGTGCGCTGGTTGAGGATGAAGTTGAACAGCATCGCCAGCCGGTCGCCGTCGCCGAAGTAGTCCGACAGCCGGTCGGGGTCGACGTTCGCCTCGGCGAGCATCACCGCGTCGCCGCGCCGCCAGGAGAGCTGCTCGTGGAAGTCGCGTAGCCAGGAGAACTCCTGGCGGGAGTCCGGTTCGCCCGGGACGGTGATCTCGATCACGAACGGCGCAGCGTCGAGCCGGAACCCGGCGACGCCGAGTTGCAGCCAGAACCCGATGATCTTCTCGATCTCCTGGCGCACCCGCGGGTTGGTCATGTTCAGGTCCGGCTGGAAGTCGAAGAAGCGGTGGTAGTACCACGCCTTCGCCTGCTCGTCGTACGACCACGTCGAGTCCTGGTAGCCGGGGAAGACGACGCCCTGGTGCAGGTCCGCCGGTTCCTCCTTCGACCAGATGTACCAGTCCCGGTACGGCGATCGCGGATCGCTGCGCGCCGCTTGGAACCAGGGGTGCTCGTCTGACGTGTGGTTGACGACCAGATCGATCATCACCCGCATGCCGCGGTTGTCGGCCTGGTGGATCAGCTCGACGAAGTCGCCGAGCGTGCCGAGCCGCGGGTGGACGGCGTAGAAGTCGGTGACGTCGTAGCCGTCGTCGCGGTTCGGGCTGGGATGGATCGGGTTGAGCCAGATGCAGGTGACGCCGAGCCTGGCGAGGTGGTCGAGACGATCGATCAGGCCGGCGAAGTCGCCCACGCCGTCACCGTTGGAGTCCTGGAACGTGTCGACGTCGAGGCAGTAGATCACAGCTTGGCGGAACCAGCGCTCGGGCATGCCCCGGCCGGTACCCGCCCCGCGCAGCCGGGAACCCTGGCGCCGAGCGCACCGTCCCGGCCCCACCGGGCGGTGATGCGGATGCTCAGTGGTGGTGCGTGGCGTGGACGGATCGGTCGGTCAGCGGCCGGTGGCTGACGTTGAGCGGCTGCTCGTCGTCGTCGAGACACGTCTCGCACTCCAGCTCCAGCGTCGCATGGCCGATGTCGAAGCGTTCGGCGAGCATCTTCTTCACCTCCGTGCCGACGACCTGCGCCTCCTCGAGGCTGGGATGCCCGGCGACGACGATGTGCGCCGACAGGGCGTGCAGCTCCGACGAGAGGCTCCAGACGTGCACGTCGTGGACCTCCTCGACCGCCGGCAACGACTGCAGCGCGCCGGTCAGCCCGGCGATGTCGACGCCCGCAGGCGTCGCCTCCATCAGCACCGCTGTCGTCTGGACGAGCAGCCGCACGGCGCGGTAGGCGATGATCGCCCCGATCACCAGCGAGATCAGCGGGTCGAGCCAGTAGTGGCTGTCGGTCACGGCGATGACCACGCCGGCGACCACGACGCCGGCCGATGCCGCAGCGTCACCGGCCATGTGCAGCATCGCCGAGCGCATGTTCAGGTCGTCGCCGTGGCCGGTCAGCAGCAGCGTCGACGCTCCGTTGACGAGCAACGCCACCGCGGCGACGACGACCACGATCAGCCCGTCGACGGGGCGCGGGTGCAGCAGCCGGCGGATCGCCTCGAAGCTGATCAGCCCCGTCGCGACGAGGATCGCCGCGGCGTTGGCCTGGGCCACCAGCACCCCGGAGCGGTGGTAGCCGAAGGACTGCTTCTCCGTCGGCGAGCGGCGCACGAGGCGAACCGCCATCAACGACAGGCCGACGGCCGCGACGTCGGTGAGGTTGTGACCGGCGTCGGAGAGCAGGCCGAGCGAGTGCGCGGACAGGCCGAAGACGACCTGGACCACGACGATCGCGAGGTTGAGGCCCAGCGCGATCACGAGCTTGCGGTCACGACCCATCATCACGACATTACCGACCCGGGCGGCGCCGCTCGTCCGGCGCCGCCGTCGGGTCGTCGATCAGGCCGGGACCGTGGCGCCGAAGAACTGCTGCAGGGCCTGGGCCATCTGCACCCTGGCGTCGACGCTGGAGAGGATCACGTCCACCATCGTCAGCGAGGTGTGGATGTGCCCGTGCGCGACCAGCTGGCGGACCGGTACGCCGGCGGCCGCCATCGCCTCGGCGTAGGCGATGCCTTCGTCGCGCAGCGGGTCGAACTCGCAGGTGACGACGAACGCGGGTGGCAGACCGCTCAAGTCGGCGGCCCGCAGCGGCGAGGCCTTGGGGTCCGTCCGGTCTGCCGGATCGGCGTAGTGGTCCCAGAACCACACCATCAGCGGCTTCGTCAGGACGAAGCCGTCCGCGTTCTCCTGGTACGAGCCACGGTCGAGGTCCGAGTCCGTGACCGGGGTGAGCAGCAGCTGCCCGACGATCTCGGGCCCACCAGCGTCGCGGGCCATCTGACAGACCACGGCGGCGACGTTGCCGCCGGCGCTCCAGCCTGCCACGGCGAGCTGGCCCGGGATCCCACCGAACTCCTGGATGTGGGCGGCGACCCATTGCACGGCCGCGAACCCGTCCTCCGCGGCGGCGGGGAAGCGCGCCTCGGGAGCGTGCCGGTAGTTGACCGAAACGATCACGCTGTCGGAGCGCACGCACAGGTCCCGGCAGAACGGGTCGTCGGAGTCGTGCGCGCCGAGCACCCATCCGCCGCCGTGGAAGTAGACGACGACCGGGTGCGGGCCGTCGCCGACCGGCCGGTAGAGGCGGTAGTCGAGGTCGCCGGCCGGCCCGGGGAGCACAGCGTCGACGATCTCGCCGACGTCGGGACCGGGCGGGCGGATGGCGGCGCCGTCGGCCACGAACTGGCGGGCGTCCTCGACCGACAGCGACTCGAGCGGCGGGAGGTCCATGCCCGCGATCAGATCGATGACCGCAGCGACGTCGGGTTGCAGCCGGCGGATGATCCCGTCGTTGCTGCGCGCCCCTCCCGGACCCTTCAACGCGAACCCGAGGAGGTCGCGGTCGACGACCTCGTCGCAGGCGGTCCGGTACGCGTCGACCCCCCCGACGTAGGGCAGGAACACCCGCGGCTTGCCGGGCACGTTGGCGCCCATGTACCACGAGTTGGCGATCGGGTAGAGGGTGATGTTGGCGCAGTCGTTGACATGGCGACCCCAACCGGTCTCGGCGGTCTGCGTCGGCTCGATCGTGTCGAAGCCGTTGGCGCGCAGGTACTGCAACCGGTCGGCCACCCAGTCGACGTGCTGCTCGATCGACACTGCCATGTTCGACAGCACGGACGGGCTGCCGGGTCCCGTGATCATGAACAGGTTCGGGAACCCGACCGAGGTCAGGCCGAGGTAGGTGCTCGGCCCGTGCACCCACTTGTCCTTCAGGGTCAGGCCGCCCTTGCCGGTGATGTCGACGGAGACGATCGCCCCTGTCATCGCGTCGAAGCCCGTCGCATAGACGATCGCGTCGAACTCGAACGACTCGTCGATCGTGTCGACGCCGGTCTCGGTGACGGTGGCGATCGGGTGGGTGCGCAGGTTGATCAGCCGGACGTGGGGGAGGTTGTAGGTGGCGTAGTAGTTGGTGTCCAGGCACGGCCGCTTCGTGCCGAACGGGTGGTCCGTCGGGGAGAGGTCCGCCGCCGTCTTCGGGTCGTCGACGACCGCACGGATCTTCTCGCGGATCATCTCGGCGATGATCTCGTTGGCGTCGCGGTTGGTCATCTGGTCGGCGAACGTGCCGAGGATCGCGAACAGCTCGCCGGCCTCCCACGCGCTCTCGAAGCGGGCGCGATGCTCCTCCGGGCTGAGCTGCGCCGCCGTCTCAACGGGGGGATCGATCGGGACGCCGCCACGCGACCAGCGCGCCGAGTCCCGGTACGCGGCGCGATCCTGCTCCAGCGTCGCCTTGCGATCCGCGGGCGCCGGCCCGTTCTTGGCGGGCAGCGAGAAGTTCGGGGTGCGCTGGAACACGACCAGCTCGCGCGCCTGCTTGGCGATCAGCGGGATCGACTGGATCCCAGACGACCCGGTCCCGATCACCGCGACCCGCTTACCGCTGAAGTCGACGCCCTCGTGCGGCCAGCGGCTGGTGAAGTAGACCTCGCCCTTGAACCGGTCGGCGCCCTCGATGTCCGGCGTCTTCGGCATCGACAGGCACCCGGTGGCCATCACATAGTAGCGGCAGGAGATCTGATCGCCCGGCTCGGTGGTGATCCGCCACAGTGAGGCGGCCTCGTCCCAGTCGGCGGAGACCACGCGCGTCGAGAAGCGGATGTCCTTGCGCAGATCGTGCTTGTCGGCGACGTGTTGGAGGTAGCGCAGGATCTCCGGCTGCGTCGCGTACTTCTCCGACCAGGTCCACTCGGTCTCCAGCGCCGGGTCGAACGAGTAGGTGTAGTCGGTGGTCGGGACGTCGCACCGCGCGCCGGGGTACCGGTTCCAGTACCAGGTGCCGCCGACGTCGTCGCCCGACTCGAGGACCGAGGCGGTGAAGCCGAGGCCGCGCAGCCGGTGGAGCATGTACAGACCGGCGAGGCCCGCTCCCACGACGACGACGTCGACCATCGGTTGCTCCGCTCCGGAGCCGTTCGATCCATTCTCTGCAGCCATGACGCTGTCCTCTCAACGTGTGCGACGACCCCGCGTCGCTCCCCTGTCGACATTCTCGCCTGCCCAGGCGCTCCCGGCGAATGCGGGGCCACCGAGCCGCGCTGACGTGCGGCACGTGGGAGCCGGTTTCGAACGGCGGCCGGCGCCGCGATCGGACGGTCAGGCGCTGGACGGGTTCTGCCAGGCGACCGGTTCGGACGACACGACCTGCGCGGTGCGCAACTCGGCGATCCGGCCTGCGTCGTAGCCGAGCGAGGCGAGCAGGCTGTCGGTGTGCTCCCCGGCGAGCACCCCGGGCCCGTAGGAGCCGAGACCGTCGTTGACCCTCACGACGGCACCCCAGCGGCGATGCCGGCCGAAGCGCGGGTGCGTGCACTCCGGCGTGAAGTCGTTGGCGAGGACCTGCACGTCGTGTGCGAAGAACGGGCCGGGCGTCGTCGCGTCGGCCCGCACGGCGCACACCCCTGCGGCGAGTGCGCGCTGGTCCCACTCGCCCGCGGGGCGCTTCGACAGCAGCTCGCCCAGCTCGGCGGCGAGGGCGCCGTCATTGGCGAGACGTGTGGACGCGTCCGCGAACCGTGGGTCGTCGGCGAGCTCTGGATGGTCGAGCATCATCCAGCACCGCCGCCACTCCTCGTCGGTGGTCAGCGCGACGAAGATCCATCCCGCCGAGGCGCGGTAGAGCCGGTAGCCGGCGGCGAACCCCGTCATCTCGTCGTCGAGGGTCGCCCGCGGCGGCTTGGCGGCGTAGCTCAACGCGTCGTCGGCGTTGGCGTACATGTTCGCGGTCAGCATGTTGACGTACACGGCCTGGCCGATCCCGAAGCGTTGCCGGGCCAGCAACGCCAGCGTCACCGCCTCGGCGACGACGACAGCGGTGTTCGGATCCGGGTTCGACTCGTTGGCGCGCATCAGCTGGCGGGACATCTCGCGGACATCGTCGAGCGTGGCGCACGCCGCAGTGACGGCGCCACCCGCCTGGAAGCCGGCGCCACCGGTGGCTGCGCCGGCGCACGGGTGCGTGGAAGGACGCCGCGCGCCGGGGCCGTGCCGTCCGTACCCGTTCAGGCACACGAAGAGCAGATCGGGGTTGTCGGCGCGTAGCTGCTCCTCGCCGAGGCCGAGCCGCTCGGGCACACCCGGCCGCGAGTTGTGCACGACGACGTCGGCGGTGCGGGCGAACTCGGCGGCGATCCGCCTGCCCTCGGGCTTCTTGAGGTCGATGCAGATCGACGACTTGCCGGCGCTCGTCTTCGCCACTGGCGTGCCGCCGGCGATGAGGTGCCGGTACGGGTCCCCGTCGAGGGCCTCGAGCTTGATCACCCGCGCCCCGAGATCGGCGAGCATCGTCGTTGCCAACGGCGCGGCGATGATCGTCGCTATCTCGAGCACCGTGATCCCCTCGAGCGGGCGTCCCGCTGTCGGCGTCCCGTCCCCGCGAGCGCCTGCGGGCACCGGTCGGACGGACGACGACGTGGCCCGCTCGGCGAACACCTCGGCGGTGTGCTCGCCAGGCCGCGGCGCCGGGCGCCCGATCACGGCCGGCGTCACCGTCAACTCGGCGATCGCGCCGATCGTGCGCACCGGCCCATGGACGGGATCGTCGAGGGTGACGATGTCCCCGTTGCCGACCAGGTCGGGATGGTCGAGCGCCTCGGTCGTGGTCAGGTACGGCTCCGCGGCGACGTTGCCGTTGGCGCGGAAGATGTCCATCCACTCCTGCGCCGTGCGCTCCTGCATCCGCACGAGCATCTTGTCGCGCGCCGCGCCGACGGTCGCCTCGTCCCACTCCCCCGGTGGGGTGGCGAAGCGTTCTTCGGCGAGCAGCTCACCGAGCAGGTCGGTGGCGTCGAGGAAAGCGAGCAGCAGGTGCTCGAGCAGGTTGCCGCACTGGATCCACACCCCGTCGCTGGTGCGGACCGGGTGGTAGTTGAGGGTCGGCAGGTCGCCACCGACGGCCAAGATGTTCGGCGCCACCATCCCGGTGCGCTCGGCCATCTCCACCAGCAGCAGCTCGACGAGATCGAATGGGAGCAAGCCCTGCAACAGGCTGGTCTCGACGCGCTGCGCCCCGCCACCGCGGGCGCGGGCGAGCAGCGCGGCGACGATCCCCTGCACCGCACCGTGGGCCGCGACATGGCCCGCCACCGGCACTGCGGCGACGACGGGGCCGCCCCTGCGCAGCTGACGTTCGAAGCTCATCATCCGTCCGCTGCGCGCCACGACCGCGCCCTCGTATCCGGCCGCGTCGGCGAGTGGTCCTCGCGGGCCCCACCCGGTGATCGAACAGTGCACGAGGTCCGGCCGCAACGCGGTCGCCGCGGCCGCGTCGATCCCCCAGCGCGCGGCCCGCGACACGGGACCTGACACGACGAGCACGTCAGCCGTCGACACCAGCCAGTGCAGATCGGCACGGCCCGACTCGGTGCGCAGGTCGGCCGTGACGCTGCGCTTGCCGCGCAGCCACAACGGCGCGCCGGGCAGCGCGCGGAAGCGGTCCCCGCCCGGCGGCTCGACCTTGACCACGTCGGCACCGAAGTCC
Source organism: Acidimicrobiales bacterium (assembly GCA_038213195.1). GTDB lineage: Bacteria > Actinomycetota > Acidimicrobiia > Acidimicrobiales > Ilumatobacteraceae > JAODBQ01. The sequence continues at coordinate 13,498 of JBBQTN010000056.1, forward strand.
GCGAGGACCATCGTCGTCATCCCCCCGACCGGGCCCGTCGTGACGTCGACGACCCGTAACCCCTCCAACACCTGTGCCATCGCCGGCACGCTACGCCCCGCGAGACGCCGGAGACGGGGGCGGGTCGCACGCGCCGGTCGGTGCGATCGACCCGGTTCTGGCGTCAGCCGTTCAGCTCGCGGCGCCGGGCCCGGCGCGCGGCGCGCATCTGGTCGTAGTGCGGCGAGTAACGGTCGCAGTACATCGGATCGGCCCCGGCCGCCGCGCCGCGCAGCCCGGCGACGGCGCGTTGCCACGCGTCGATCAAGGCGTCCTCGGACGCGTAGTCGAACGGGTCCTGCAGGGCACGCTCGATCGTTCCGCCTGGCTCCGGCGGATTGGCGACGAGCCAGCGCGCCGTGTCTGCGAGGCCCTGCTCGGCGGCGATCACGTCGCGGTAGCCCAGCTCGCGCACCAGCGCCGTGTTCGGCGTGTAGCGGTGGTGGCTGCCCGTGAGCATCATCATCGGGCGCGCAGGTGTGGCCAGCTCGTCGGGGATGCTGACCAACTCGAACGTGTGGCCGATCGCCGCGGCGACGATCTGCACCACCTGCCGCAGCGACGGCGTCTGGTCGTCGCTGACGTGGTAGATCCGACCGGCCGAGGCAACTGGCTGGTCAACGGCGAGCAGCAGCGCATGGGCTGCGTTGGGGGCGTGCACGGCCGAGCGCAACTGCAGGCCGCCGTCGGGGATGATGATCCTCCGCCGTCCATCGAGCGCGCGGCGCACGATCATCCACTCCCGCGGCAGCAGCTGGTTCGGTCCATAGACGAGCGGATAGCGGAAGTGGGTGGCGGTCGGGCTCGCGGCGAGGACCGCCCGTTCCGTGGCGGCGATCTGCGCCGCCTTGGCGTTGCCCGCACCGTCGGCCCGATCGGCGCGGCGCTCGTCCTCGAACGCAGGCACCGCAAGGCCTGGCGGGTCGAGCGACTCGGGGTCGCCGTACCCGAGCAGTGCAGGCATGCCCCCCACGCTGACCACCTTGTCGGCTCGCCGGGCAATGACCGGAGCCAGGTCGCGCAGCCTCCCGTACATGACGATGCCGACGTCGAAGCTGCGGTCGCCGAGCGCGGCGTCGACGCCCGCTGCGTCGAACGGATCGGTGTGCACGTGCTCGACGCGCGCCTCGATCTCCGGGCTCTCGTGACGGCCGGTGTGCAAGATCGTGACGTGATGGCCACGGTCGAGCAGGCCACCCACGACGTGCGGGCCGGTCGGGCCCGTGCCACCGATCACGAGTGCTGTCCGCCGGTTCATCGACGGCCACCGTACCGATGCTGCGCGATGAGCAAGGAACGGGTCTGTGCGCCGGCCGGCGATCGGGGGGACAGCGACGCGCCTGGACGGTTGCGCCAACCGTCGGTCCCGCAAGCGCTCCGGCATGACGGTGACAACGCGTTCGTTCCCGGTCTCCGCCGAGGTGCTGTCCGGTGTGCTCACCGATCCGACGACCTACCCGAAGTGGTTGGTCGGCGCGAAGCACATCTGCGACGGGATCTACTCGTCGCGCAGGGCGACGGCCGCGGAGACGGTGCGCGCCCGACGACTCACCAGCGCACCGAACCCAGCCGCGGCGACGAGTGAGCCGGCCACGATCACGCCGACAGCGATCACCGAGACGGCCGGCTCGGCGAGGACGTCGAGCTGATCGGCGAAGAGCTTCCACGCGCTGCGGCCGATCACCACTCCCGTCGGGACACCGATGATCAGGCCCATCGACACGACGATCAAGGCGTGCCACGACACGGCCGCGGCCACCTGCGCACGGGTGAAACCGAGCGCCTTGAGCAGGGCGAGATCGCGTCGCCGGCGGCGGACGACGGCAGCCAACGCGAGCGCGAACGACGCGACAGCCGAGGCTGCGATGGCAGCCGCGAGCCACGCCGACGCGCCGCTGATGCTGTCCGCGTTGACGATCTCGGCCGATCGCTGAACGGGCGTGACGACGATCCCGTTGCTGTCCCCGATCTTGTCCGCAGCGGCGGCCAGCCGTTCGCTGGCAGCGTGCTTGTCGATGCCTGCCCGGAACCTCACGAACAAGACGTTGGGTCCGTACTCGCCGGCCGGTGTCTGGACCGTGCTGCCGGCGTCCTGCGATGTGCCGGCGACGTTGCGGTCGTAGCCGGGCACCTGCTCGGTGACGACCAGGCCGCCGACGCCGAGCGAGGTGTGGTTGCCGTGGACGACGCCGATCGTCGGGAAGGTGGCCGAGCCGACGACGAGCAGCGGTCCCGACGACGAGCTCACCGTGTCGCCGACGCGGACGTGCAGTTGGGAGAGGGTGGCCGCGCCGAGCACGATCTCGCCGCGCTGGCGAACCATCCGCCCGGACCGGATCGGCGGCATCACCACGCTCGACGGGTCCATCCCGAGCAGTGAGACCTCCCTGCCGTCGAGCTGCTCGGCTCCGAAGAACGCGCCGCTCCACTCCTCGATGTCGGCATTGGCGGAGAGCACGGGCTGCGTCTGCATCGGGTTGGTGTTGCCGTAGCCGCCGCCATCGACGAGGGCGACATCCCAGTCCCACCCGGACAGGCTCGGGTGCGAGATCAGGTGGTGCATGCTCGTGCCGAACGTCGTGGCGGCCACGAGGGCGCCGACCGCGACCGCCGCGCTGGCCACGACCGACCACACGATTGAGCGGTCCGCCGAGCCGATCGAGAAGCGCGTGCCGACCGCCAGAGCCGGTGACACGGGAGCCACATCGATCAGGTGAGCGAGTCGTGGGCTCGTCGCGATGGGGCGACGACCCCGCGCCCGGCGCGGCACCTCGCGCCACGCCGCCAGCGCGAGCGCCACCGACAGGCCAACCACGAAGACGATCCCACCGAGACCGAGAACGGTCCAGTCGACGTCGACTCCACGGTCGACCTCGACGCGCCGCACACGTCCGCGGGGCATCGCCGGCGATGCGACGACGGCGACGACGACCGCCAGCAACGCGCCGACGAGGATCGCTGCGGCCGGACCCAGCGAGGCGGCGAATGCCAGGGCGGCTCGGCCGGCGCCGAGCGATCGGGCGACATCGTGGGCCTCACGTTGACCTCGGACGTGGCGGGCCAAGGCTTGGCCGACGAGTACGAGGCAGGCCAGGCCGGCGATGATCCCGAACGCCGCGAGCGCCAACGACACGGGACGGATCGCCTGCTCCGCGTGGTACGTGTCGATCGACGTGACCCGGAAGATCTGCGGACCGCCGCCCTCCGCCTCGACCACTGCGTGCTCGACCGCCGGGACGTCGGCGTCCCCGTTGCGCAGGACGAGTCCCTGCCACGCGTAGAGCCGGTAGTCCGCTGCCTCGCGGACGTACGCCGGCGTGAACAGAACGAGCGGCGAACGATCCGTGTCGTCCTGGAGGACCTCCTCGATGAACAGCCCGACGCCGACGATGGTGGCGTGGGTCAGCAGTCGGGGCTGCGACGACCCAGCATTGTTGTCGCTCTCACCGCCGCCTTCTACATCCGCACGGCTCACGGTGCCGAGGTCGATCTTCTGGCCGACGTGGTAGCCGTAGAGGCGGGCGCTCTCCTCGTTCACCGCGACCTCGTCGGCTCGCGTCGGATCCGGCGCGCGCCCGGAGAGCGGAGTGAAGCGATCCTGGTCGAAGTACCGACCGTCGAGGCTGCCGATCGCCTCGAAGTTCTGGGAGAGGTCCGGACCGTTGGCCGTCCACGGTGCGACGTAGAACCCGGCGTAGGCGCGTGCCTGCGTCACCTGCGGGAGCTTGGCGATCGCCGTCAGCGCCGCACCGCCGTCCTGGTCGACACCGCCCACGTCGACGACCATCGTCGACGGGTTGGTCGATCGCAGGAAGCGCGGGTAGGCCGATTGTGTCCGACGTGCGCCGGCGGTCGCGAACAGCGACAGGCCGCCGATGAGGCCGAGCAAGAGGCTGATGCCCAACAGACCCGTCCAGCTCCGTCGGGACGATGCGCGTGCCCACGACCATGCGAAGGCGGCGCGCGAAGTTGTGCCCGCAGCCCGTCCCATCGCCCTCATTGCAGCGCATCTCCACGTCGAGGGGAAGGAGGCCGGCACCCGCTCTCGAGGGTGCTACCACGACCCACGTCGTGCACGTCGGTCGCGTGAGCACGGTTGCTGCGTCGCCGCGACGGGTTCAGGCGCTGCGCAACGCGTCGATCTCGGCGTCGATGTCGCGCTGCGTCATCCGTCGGGCCGGTGAGCGTGGTCGTGCGAACATCCCCGTTCTCCTCCCGACGGATTAGGATCCGCTCAGGGCAAGGAGGTGTCACGTGGCCATGTCGGCACATGCTGTCGATCTCGACGAGATCGACATCACGACCACCGCGCGCTACGTCGAGGACGGCTTCCCGTGGCACGAGTGGGACGTGCTCCGAGATCTCGCACCGGTGTACCGGTACGAGCGCGAGGGCGTACCGCCGTGCTGGGTGGTGACGCGTTACGACGACGTGAAGGAGGTCGAGCGGCGGCCGGGCGTGTTCAGCAACGCCGGACCGATCTTGCGACTCGACTCCGATGAGCGGCTCCAGCGTCTGGGTGAGTTCAAGGTCCGCCAGGCCGAGCGGTGGGGCTGGGATCCCGACGAGCCGCTCGACATGATCTACCGCGACCGCCCCGACCACGCCGACTTCCGGATGCTGTCGGTGCCGGCGTTCACGAGGGGCGCGATGACCCGGCTCGAAGATGAGTTGGCGGCCCTCGCCCGGTCGTTCGTCGCGGGCTTCATGACGGCCGTTCGCGCGGCGTCCGTCGACGGGGGCGACCGTGGCGACGGATCGGTCGATGTCGTGTCGAGCTTGTCGGTCGGGGTGCCGCTGGCCACGATCTGCCGCATCATCGGCGTGCCCACGAGCGATTGGACCGACATCCTGCGCTGGACCGACGGTTTGATGTTCCCGGCGATCACGGCGACACACACAATCGGCGACGAGACGGTTGCCGATGCCCGCCGCCGCCTCGGCCGCGAGTACAAGGACTACCTCGACACACTCATCGCCGGCAGGCGCCGGGAGCCCGGCGACGACCTCGCCTCTGCGTTGGTCCACGCCACGATCGACGGCACGCCGCTCACCGACCAGCAGCTGCACGGGTACCTCGTCCTGCTCGTCGCCGCCGGGAACGAGACGACGCGCAACACGATCACCGGCGGCGTGCACGCGCTGCTCACCCATCCCTCCGAGCGCGACCGGCTGGCGGCCGATCCGGCGGGGCTCGTCGAGACGGCGACCGAGGAGATCCTGCGATGGACGTCGCCGGTCCTGCAGTTCGCCCGCACCGCCGTCACCGACTTCGATCTGAGCGGGGTCACCATCCGGGCCGGCGACACCGTCACGCTGTGGTACCCGTCGGCGAACCGGGACGAGCGCCAGTTCGCCGACCCGTACCGCTTCGACATCGGTCGCGACCCGAACCGTCACCTCGCGTTCGGCTTCGGCGAGCACTTCTGTCTCGGTGCCAACCTCGCACGGTGGGAACTGCGCGCGGTCTTCCGCGAGTTGGCCCCTCACCTCGCCGACCTCGAACCCGTCGGCGGGCTGCGCCGCCATCCCGACCTCCACGTGCCTGCCATCCACGAGTTCCGCGTCCGGTTGGCAGGGCGATGAGCGAGCGCAAGCGGGTGCTGCTCACGGGGGCGTCGACGGGCATCGGCAACGCAACCCTCCAGCGACTGCTCGCCGACGGCCACCACGTCACCACCCTCGACATCAAAGACAGCCCAGCAGGTTCCTCGCACCATCTCGCCTGTGACCTCGCGGACCCGGCGTCGATCGATGCGGTCGTCGAGCAACTCGACGGCCCGTTCGACGCGCTCGGCAACATCGCCGGGGTCGCCGGCGCGATGGGCGCCGAGCTCGTCCTGCGCGTCAACGTCTACGGGCTGCGCCATCTGACCGAGCGGCTCCTGGCGATGGGAGCCATCGCTCCCGGAGGGTCGATCGTCAACATCGCCTCGTTGGCGGGCATGGCCTGGCAACGCCACCTCGAGCGCATCGCGATCCTCGACGCCGCCGAGGACTTCGTCGCCGGCATCGCGGTGGCACGCGGCTACGAGAGCGGTGGACCCGCTGCGTACGTGCTCTCCAAGGAGTGGGTCGTCGCGTACACCCAGCAGCTCGCCGGACGGTTGCTCCCCCAGCGGATCCGCGTCAACAGCGTCAGCCCGGGGCCGGTGCTCACACCGCTGTTCCCGTACTTCGAGAACGACGCCGGGCCAGAGCAGATGGCGTGGATGAACGAGCAGGTCGGTCGGGCTGCCGAGCCGGACGACGAGGCCGCCGCGATCGTGTGGCTTGCCGTCGGCGACAGCGGATGGGTCAACGGCGTCGACCTCCCCGTCGACGGCGGACTGTCCGCTGGCATGCGCACCGGCTGGGCGGACACCAAGGCCTCGCCGGCATCGCGGGCACGCCGCGGGTAGGGCTGGACGCCAACCTCAGCCGGTGACCGCCCGAGCATGCGCTCGAGCGTCGTACCACTGCCGGGCCTCCACAGTGCCGATCAATGCGTCGCTCCTCCGGTCCGCCTCATCCTCGGCGGTCGTCGTCGGATTCGCTGCTCGAGCGTCGTTGCGCCACCGACGCCCACCACAAGCGCGCCGACTTGCGCGGCCGGGGCGACGGTGGTGGCAAGGGGGATGCTCGCGACGGCGACGATAGCTGCCGTCAGCCGCCACCGGTTGTCGTAGATGCCGAGTGCCCGGCGGAACAGGACATCGCCGGCCAGGAACGTGGCCGTGCCGGCTCCCAGTCCGATCGCGACCGCGGTGGGCACTGCCCGGTAGGGGTCGTCCACCGCCCGTTCGAGGCCGAACGCGACGCCGATGATCCCGAGCAGGAGCGGGAGGTGCCACAGCCCGAAGGCGGTCAGGGCAAGCTGCGCGCGGCGGTCGGCCGCGCGTGTGAGCGACTGCTCGGCACGACGGTCGTCGCCTCCGAAGTACGTCCACCACAGGCAGCCGCTCAAGGCGAGACCCAAGACGGCCATGCCGACCAGTCCCGCGCTGACGCGGTGACCGCCGGCTCCGACGCCGATCGCGAACACGGACTCGCCGATGGCGATCAGCACCACGAGGCCGTGACGCTCCACGAAGTGCGCCGGACCGATCTCGAAGAAGGCTTGTGGCGGCACCATCAACGGGGTGGTCCACTCCACGACCGCCGCCAGCGACCACAGGACGTACTGCGCCGTGCCTCCGCTGATCCCGCCTGCCAGCACCAGCAACGCGGAGACCATGTTGAACGGCGCGATCCGCAGGATGCCCTGTGCGCCGCGTCCGGCGGCGCGGGTGAACAGTCCTGCGTGCACGATGACGATCAGGAGGTAGGCGATCCCGAACGTCAGCCCGGCGCTGCGATCATCGAACGCGTGCGGGACCGAGAGCGCCAGCGCCAGATAGCTCGCCATCCCGGACAACAACAGCAGGACCCGGGCCGCGCCCTCCAACGCAACGGCATTGGTCAGCCAGGCATAGCCCCCGTACATCCACCAGATCAGACTCAGATCGAGCGCCGCGCGAGCCAATCCGCCACCCGTCGGTTGAGCCGTCAACAGGCCCGTGAGTTGGGTGATGACGAACACGAACACCAAGTCGAAGAACAACTCCAGCGTCGACACGCGTGTTCTCTCGCCATCGTCCGAAGGGTCGTCAGTGGCCATCCCGCATTCTGCTGCTGGGCCAGGAGCCGACGCAGACGCTTACGCTGTGGGGCGACGAACGAAGGAGAGGCTCATGGCCGTTGCCGTCGAGATGACCTACACCCGGAGCGGCATGGACACGTATCACAAGGCGTCCGAGCAAATGGGGTTCGTCGATGATGAGCACCCCGGGGCCGGCATCCTGTTCCACTGGGTCGAGGCGACCGACGATGGCTTCATCGTGCATGAGGTGTGGGAGTCGGAGGAACAGTTCGTTGCGTTCCTCGAAGAACACCTCCAGCCGATGTCGGCGGCGCTCGGAACGGAGGAGCCTGACGTGGAGATCAGGGCTGTCGACAGCTACCGACGTCCGCTCTGAGCAACTCGACGCGTCAGCCCTCGACGAGTGCCCCGCCGATGCGCGGGTGCTCGGCCACGAGCAACTCGTCGAGCGGCTTCGGGCCGAGGCCGAGCTCCCACAGCAGCTGCTGGCTGTAGGCCACGCGCCCGGTGAGGGCCGGTGGGTCGGTGACCAGGGCGAGTGCGGCGGAGGCCATCACCTCGACCGGCTCCAGCAGGCGTTCGCGCTCGGGCGTCAGCAGCGCGTGATGGACGGCGCCGGGCGTCGGGACCAGCGAGCTCGGCGAGAGCGCGTTGACCCGTACGTTGTCGCCGTGCACCTCCGCGGCGAGCCCGGTCGTGAACCGCTCGAGTGCGGCTTTGACCATGCCGTACACGGTGGTGCCAGGACCGGCACCGAACGGTGGTCCCTTGGGGTGGAGAGCACCCTTGGACGAGATGTTCACGATGGCACCCCACCTGCGGGCGCGCATCCCGGGCAGCACGAGCTGGGCCAGCTCGAACGGTGCTCGGACCTGCACCTCGAACATCATCCTTGAAGTGCTTCTCCTGGAACGTGGTCACGGCGCCGAACCAGGTGACGGCGGCGTTGTTGACCAGCACGTCGACCGGACCGAGCTGCCGCGCCGTCTCCTCGACGAGGCGGGCGCGGTCCTCCGGCCGGGCGAGGTTGGCGGCGATGGCAACCGCGGTACCGCCGGCATCGACGATCGACTGCACCGTCTCGTGGATCGTGCCTTCGAACGCGCTCTGCCCTGCCTCGGTCGTGCGCGCCGAGACGGCGACGCGTGCGCCCTCGGCCGCGAACCGGCGGGCGATCTCAGCGCCGATGCCACGGCTCGCACCGGTGACGATCGCGACACGTCCGTCGAGGGGTCTCATCACATCTCCAAGAGGGTCTCGTGGCCCGGGGTCGGGCCGGGGCCGGGGCCATTTCCTTCGTCGAGGTCGTTGGTCACGGCGATGGATGGAACTGGTCGCGTAGGACGAACTTCTGGACCTTGCCCGACGCGTTCATCGGCAGCTCGTCGACGATGCGCCAGTAGCGCGGCACCTTGTGTCGGGCGAGTCGGCTCGAAACGTACTCGGCCAGCTCTGCGACGTCGAGAGCCGCCCCGGGTCGGGCCATCACCGCGGCAGCGACCTGCTCGCCGAAGCGCTCATCCGGCACACCGTAGACGGCGGCCTGCGCGACCGCGGGATGTTCGGCGAGGACATCTTCGATCTCACGGGGGTAGATGTTCTCGCCACCGCGGATGATCATGTCCTTCAACCGCCCGGTGATCTGCAGGTAGCCGTCGTCGCGCATCACACCGAGATCGCCGGTGTGCACCCACCCGTCGCCGTCGACGGTTTCGGCAGTCTTTTCCGGCATCGCGAAGTACTCGCGCATCAAGCACACCGAACGCACGCAGATCTCACCGCGTTCGCCGCGGGTGACCGTCGCCCCCGTGACGGTGTCGATGATCTTGCACTCGGTCTGCGCGATCGGTGGGCCGATCGTCTCGGTGACCCGCTCGATCGGATCGCCGCGACGGGTCAGTGTCACCGCTCCGCTTGTCTCGGTCTGGCCGAACATGACCATCATCTCCACGCCCATCCGTGCCGCGACCTGACGGACGAGCTCGGGCACGACGACGGTTGCGCCCGTGACGACGACCTCGAGCGCGCTGAGGTCGACCTCGCCGAGGCGTGGCGACTGCAACATCGCCACGAGCATCGTCGGCACCGCGAGCATGATCTGGACCCGATGCGCAGCGATCGCGTCGAGGGCGCGGTCGGGATCGAAGGACGGGATCAACACCTGCGTGCCGGTCCGGCTGATGCACGCGAGCGTGCAGGTCACGCTGCCGCCGACGTGGAACATCGGTAGCGGGTTGAGCCACACCGTGCCATCGGGGAGCTCGTAGCGGGCCGAGCCCAGCACGGCGTTGTTGACGATGCTCTCGTGGGTGAGGACCGCGCCCTTCGGTTTGCCTGTGGTCCCCGACGTGAACAGGATCAGCGCCGGCTCGTCGGGTCGAACCGTCGGTCGTGGCGTGCCCGCGGCCCCGCCGGCGAGGAACCCACCCCATTCGCGCATCCAGACAACCGTCTCCAAATGGTCGAGGGTGGGCTGCACCTCGACCAGCAGGGCGCGGTTGTCCGCGCCGCGGAAGCCGTCGTCGAGGAACAGACCGCGTGCGTCGCCCTGCCGGAGCAGGTACTCGACCTCGGCCGCCTTGCTCGCCGGGTTGAGCGTCACGAGCGTGATCCCGGCGAGCGCAGCGCCGAGGTGGAGGTGCACGATCTCGGCGCTCGACGCTGCGAACGTCGCGACACGGTCGCCGGGTGTGAACACTGCGAGCAGCGCATCGGCGACCTGCGCTGCGGCGTCGCGCAGCTCCGCGTACGTCCACGAACGCTCGCTGGTCGGATCGACGGCGATCAGAGCTGTTCGCGCCGGCGCGGCGGCGACGGCGCGGTCGAGCAGATCACCGACGGTGGCCTCCGTGATCGGCAGGGAGGTATCCGCAGCGAAGAAGGCCGGCGATGCGGTCGACGGTTCAGGTGACATGGTCACTTCCTCGCCGCCGTCGACGTGCTCGCGGCGCGTCGGGAACGATCATGCGCGCGATCGGCTGGTCCGGGGGTCACCTCTGCGAGCGGCATCGCGCGATCGTCGCACACGCGTCGGGCAACTCCCACCGAGACGTTGCCGCGATCGCCCGCCGGCAGTGGTGGCTCGGCCGGACTCGACCAGGTCGCCCCACCTAGGCTCGGTGGGGTGTACCTGAATGAGTTCGCCGACGACCTCGCGCCGATGGACATGCGCGCATCGGCAGAGTTCGCCAGCTTGTTGGAAAGCGCCACGGACCTCGGCATCCGGCACACCCCGTCGGTGCGCTACCTGTCCCGGCAGACCGTGCTGCGCGGCATGCGCTTCCACTTCACGGAATGGGGTGACCCCGGCGCCCCGCCGGTCCTGCTGCTCCACGGCGGCAACCAGTCGTCGCACTCGTGGGATCTGGTCAGCCTGCACCTGTCGGACCGCTTCCATGTCTACGCCCTCGATCAGCGCGGCCATGGCGACACCGAGTGGAGCCGCGAGCTCGACTACTCGATGGATGCGATGGCGACCGACGTGCTCGCGTTCATCGCCGATCAGGAGCTCGTCGGGCCCGTCATCTTCGGGCACTCGATGGGCGGGCGCCTCACGATGCAGGCCGTGCTGCGCGAGCCGTCTGTCGCGCGGGCCCTCGTGCTGGTCGACGTCGGTCCGGAGTTGTCTGCCAAGGGCATCAAGGTGATCGGCGAGTTCGTCGCCCACAACATCGAGTTCGACGACCTCGAGGTGTTCCTCGATCGCGTCGCGCGCTACGACCCGTTCCGGACGAGGGAGCACATCGCGCGCACGGTCAGGTACAACCTCCTCGTCCGCGCCGACGGCAAGTACGTCAGCAAGGTGGACCATCGCCGCGTGCCGGGAGCGATGAGCGAGATCACGCTGGACAGCGTCGGCTCGATCACCTGCCCGGTCCTGTTGGTGCGCGGCGCGGAGTCCGATGTGCTGCTCGCCGACGCCGCTCAGCGCTTCGTCGATGCCCTGCCTGATGGCCGGCTCGCCACCGTGGCGGATGTCGGCCACAACGTGCACGGTGGTAACACAGCGGGCTTCCTCGAGGCGATCAATCCGTTCCTCGACGCGCTCGAGTAGCCCCAGCCGTGATCCGCGAGGCTGATCTTCCGTCGCTACCGCGGTGATGCGGTTGCGTCATTCGCTGGGCTCGGACTTCCCCGAGGTTGCCGCTCACGCTCTCGGACCGCAGGCCGAGAGCACCCCCCGACGACAGCCTCACTCATGCTCGCCTGCACCGATTGAAGGGCGACCTGACCTGGCGAGGCGGGTGGGATCGAGGTCAACGACGCGACCACCGCTCCAGCTGACCTGGTGGGCGCAGCGCACTGGGGCTCGGCGGGCGCGAGGTCATCTCGCCCAGGTTGCGCACCCACGCGGCCTCGACGCTGCGTTCGGAGATCAGTTGTGCTACTCTTCTAATCAACTGATCAATT
>JBBQTN010000057.1:0-25457 GCA_038213195.1 Acidimicrobiales bacterium
CCACGTGATCCCCGAGAACCGCAAGCGCAGCTACGACGTGCGCACCGCGATCGAGGCGATGTTCGACACCGGCTCGGTCCTCGAACTGCGTCGCGACTTCGGGCTGGGGATGGTCACCGCGCTCGCCCGGGTCGAGGGCAAGCCGGTCGGCGTGATCGCCAACAACCCGAACTACCTCGCCGGCGCGATCGACAGTCCCGGCGCGGACAAGGCGGCGCGGTTCCTGCAGCTGTGCGACGCGTTCGACATCCCGGTGATCACGCTCGTCGACACCCCGGGGATGATGGTCGGCCCAGCCGTCGAGGAGACCGCCCTCGTGCGTCACTGCTGCCGGCTGTTCGTCACCGGTGCGAACATCACCGTGCCGCTGATCAGCATCATCCTGCGCAAGAGCTACGGCCTCGGCGCACAGGCGATGATGGGCGGCTCGACGAAGGCGCCGCTGGCCTGCCTGGCCTGGCCTACGGGCGAGTTCGGCGGCATGGGGCTCGAGGGCGCAGTGCGCCTCGGCTACCGCAAGGAGCTCGAAGCGGTCGCCGATCCGGTCGAGCGCGACGCGCTGTTCGAGACGATGGTCGAGCGGATGTACACGCACGGCAAAGCGCTGAACACCGCCTCGCACTTCGAGATCGACGACACCATCGACCCCGCCGACAGCCGGCGGTGGATCTCGACGATCCTCGCCAGCGCGCCGGCGCCGCTGCCGCGCGCCGGGAAGAAGCGTCCGAACATCGACACGTGGTGATGCGCTAGGAATCACGTCGTGCAGATCGACGAGGTGGAACTGAGGATCGTCCGAGTGCCGTTCCGCAACGCGTTCACGACGTCGTTCGGTTCGCAGACCGAGAAGCACACGGTGATCGTCACCGTGCGCAGCGAGGGCGTCGAGGGCTACGGCGAGGGTGTGATGGAGCCCCTCCCCGACTATCGCGAGGAGTCGCTCGTCGGCGCGATGCACCTGATCCGCGAGGCGCTGGTGCCGGATCTGCTCACCGGCGGGTGCACGCATCCGGCCGAACTGACGACGCGTTGGGCCCGATGGCGAGGCAACCCGATGGCGAAGACGGCGCTGGAGCTCGCAGTCTGGGACTGCTTCGCACGGCAGCAGCGAGTGCCGCTGCGCGAGCTGCTCGGTGGTGAGCGCACCGAGGTACCGGTCGGCGCGAGCCTCGGGATGAACACGCTCGCGGCATCGCTCGCGTCGGTCGAACGGCACGTCGCCGAGGGCTATCGCCGGATCAAGCTGAAGATCCAGCCGGGGTGGGACGTCCAGCTGCTCGGTCCCGTGCGGGCCGCCTTCCCCGACATCGAGTTGACCGTCGACGCCAACTCGGCGTACCGGCTCGACGAGCTCGACGCCATCCGCCGGCTCGACGATTTCGACCTGCACTACATCGAGCAGCCGCTGCACTGGGACGATCTCGTCGACCATGCTGCACTGGCCCCACAGCTGCGCACTGCGCTGTGCCTCGACGAGTCGCTGACCTCGCCGGCACGGGTGCGCGCCGCGCTCGGGCTCGGCGCGTGCGATGTCGTCAACGTCAAGGTCGGTCGGGTCGGCGGCCTGGCGGCAGTGCTGGAGATCCACGACCTGTGCGTCGAGCGCCGGGCGCCGATGTGGTGCGGGGGGATGCTCGAGACCGGCGTCGGACGCGCCCACAACATCCACATCGCGACGATGCCGGGGTTCACCTACCCGGGCGACACCGCGTCGGCGAGCCGCACGTACGCGCGCGACATCGTCGAGCAGCCGTTGGAGGCCGTCGACGGGATCATGCAGGTGCCTGCGGGTGCCGGGATCGGCGTCACGCTCGATCGGACGTTCCTCGCCACCGTGACCGAATCCGTCGAGGTCGTGCGACGGTGACGGTCTCGTTGCGCGAGCTGCGGACGGCCGCCGAGCTGGCAGCACTTCCGGAGCTGGAGGTGCGGGTGTGGGGCGGTGACCGCGAGATGGTCTCGGTCAACGTGCTCGTGGCGACGGTCAGCGAGGGTGGCGTGGCGATCGGCGCGTTCGAGGACGATCGGCTCGTCGGTGCCGTCTACGGCTTCGCGACCAGCGACCCGCAGGTCCACCACTCGCACTACCTCGCGGTCGAGCCGGGCCATCGCAGGAGCGGGTTGGGTGCGGCGCTGAAGCGCAGGCAGCGCGAGTGGTGCCTCGCCCGCGGCGTCACGGCGATGCGCTGGACCTACGATCCGCTGCAGTACGGCAACGCCCATCTCAATCTGCGCACCCTCGGCGCGTACGGGATCAGCTACCACGTCGATCACTACGGCCCCCTCGGCGGGATCAACGGTGCGTTGCCGAGCGACCGGGTCACCGTCCGGTGGGAGCTCGCAGGCGGTCGTCCAGCCACGACCGAGCGACGTACCCTCGTGATGCCTGCTGTCACGCCGGGGGAGATCGCTGCGGCGTCGACGGCGGCCGTCGAGGCGCGATATGCCGTCCGGGCTGCGATCCGGCCCTTGCTCGATGCGGGTTGGCTGCTCGTCGACGTCGACGCGACCGTCGGTCCCGATCATTCACCGAGCTACACCGTCGGACGATGACACGGGGGCGCCCCGCTCGGGGCTCTGCGTTGCCTTGGCGAGGTGGTGCAGCGCGCTGCACCACGGCGCGGGCCGGCGCATCAGCATTCCGTTGGCGAACCTTCACGTGACGAATCGGACGTGCGGCCGGGTCGCACGGTCTGCACGCCGTCGCCAGATCTCCACGTGACGAATCCGCATCGTGGACGCCGGGGGATTCGTCACGTGGAGATCTCCCGAGGAGTCGGGTCGCCCTCGCGTTGGTGGTGGCGATTCGTCACGTGAACCTCCGGCGAGGGATCGCCGCACCCTGCGGATCGGTGGTGGCGATTCGTCACGTGGACGTCCGACGAGAGAACTCCGGCGACATGACGCCGCCGGCGGGGATTCGTCACGTGGAGTTCCGGCAACGCGATCGCACGACGGGGAGGTGGTGCCGAGCCGGGTGGCAGGATCGTCGGACGTGACCGTCCTGCAGTTCGCGACGGTGGCGTCGGCCGCCTTCGTCGCCTCGTTCGTGCAGGCGGTCGCCGGCTTCGGGTTCGGGTTGTTGGCCGTCCCGGTGATGACGCTGGCGATCTCGCCGCAGCGAGCCGTGGTCGTCAGCAGCCTCGTCGGGGTGATGATCACGACCTGGCAGGCGTGGTCGCTCCGCGCCGACGCAGACCGGTTGCTCGTGCGCCGGTTGACCATCGCCGCCTACGTCGGCATGCCGCTGGGCCTCGTCGTGCTGATCACGGTCGGCGATGACGCGCTGCGAGTGTCGCTCGGAGTGTCGGTGCTGATCGCAACGGCTCTGCTGGCCTCGAACGTCCGCTTCCCCGTCGGCAGGCGGTCCGACGTCGTCGCCGGGTTCGTCTCCGGCGTGCTGAACACCTCGCTGTCGACGAACGGGCCCCCGCTGGTCGTGGTGTTGCAGGCCCGACAGCTCGGCGCGCAGCAGTTCAGGGCGACGATCTCCGCGGTCTTCGCCCTCAGCAACGTGTTCGCGCTGAGCCTGTTCCTCGGAACCGGCAAGGTCACTGTGCCGGGCCTCGAGGCGGCCGGCCTCGCTGCGCCGGCGGTCGTCGTCGGGCAGTTGCTCGGGTACCCGATCCGCAGGCATCTGCACGGTCAGCGGTTCCGAGTCCTGGTGCTGTGCCTGCTGGCCGGCGCGGGGGTCAGCGCGATCGTTGCCGCGCTGCGCTGAACCTGGGTCCCGAGTCGCACGACGGCGGGTGCGAAGCTGTCCGCCCATGGCAACGAGGGTCTGGCGGTTCGGCGGCACGATCCTCGGCGCGGCCGGTCTGCTGCTCTTCTCGTGCGGCAGCGATGCCCGCCCGAGCACCGGGATCACGCTGGCAACGCTGTCCGCCACCACCGGGACGGCGTGCGCGGTCCCGCTCGACGTCGTCGCCTCGACGAGCGGCGTCGACAGCACGACACCCGCTTCCGGTTCGGTGACCAACGGCCGGCTCGCGGATCAGGGTGCTGCGGCGGTGTTCCCGGCGACCGATCCCGAACTCGTCGACGGCGTCGAGGTGATCTGCACGCTGGCCACGAGCGACGGGGGCAAGGTGGAGCTGACACTGCTGGCGGGCAAGGGTGGCGACGCCGCGGCAACGATCGTGCCGGCGGCGGCGTCGGCAGCCGGATTGGACGATGACCAGCAGGCGCAGCTCGCCAACGACATCACCCGCACCAAGATCGGCGCGCTGGTGCCGGTGCCTGGGACGATGGCGGTCGCTGTGATGCGCACGCAGGTCCGTGGTGCCTCGACCGCTGCGGTGCTGCTGTCGTCCGAGCAGCTCAAGCGCGGTCAGGTCGAACAGCTCGCCCGACAGCTCGACGCCCGCCTGCGCTGAGGTCGGATGGCGCTGCGGCCCGGACCTCCGTCCGTCAGCCGTCAGGCCTGCCCGACCGGCCGTCGCCCGGAGTCAGGCCTGCCCGAACCACTGCATCCAGGCGTCCTTCGACTTCGGTTTGAACACGTAGTTCGTGTCGCGGATGGCCTCCATCGTGCCGCTCGACGGCATCGAGTAACGGTGGCCTGGGAACACGATCGTCTCGTCGGGGAGTGTGGCCAGGGTCTGCAGGCTGTCGTACATCGCTGCGGCGTCGCTGCCGGGAAGGTCGGTACGACCACAGCCCTCGAGGAACAGGGTGTCGCCACTGACGAGCCGTCCGTCGACGTGGAAGCACTGGCTGCCTGGCGTGTGCCCCGGGGTGTGCACCAGCGTGATCTCGACGCCGCCGACGCGCACCACGTCGCCGCCGTCATGGCGCACGAGCTGGCTGTCGGTCAGTCCGGTCGTGCGCTCGACCCACGGTGCCTCGGCGCGCTGGACGTGAACGGGGCAGTCGCACCGCTCGAGCAGCGTCGCCACGCCCTCGACGGAGTAGCCCATCATCGAGCCGCCGATGTGGTCGGCGTGGTAGTGGGTGGCGAGCACGCCGGTGAGGCGCATCCCGTCCGCCTCGATCAGGCTGACGAGGTCGTCGACGGCATAGGCAGGATCGACGAGCACGCACTCGCCGGTGGCCCTGTCGCCGATGGCGTACACGAAGTTGACCATCTGCGAGGCGATCGGATCGCCGACAGCGAAGTCGCGTCCGGACAGCAGTTGTCGGAAGTAGAAGCGGTCGGGTTCGCTCACGCCGTCGACTGTACGCCCCACGGTGCGCCGGCCGCCTCCCCGCCGGCCGGTGGCCGGTACGGTGCGTGCCGTGCCGATGACCGATCCGGCGAGCGCCCGATGACCGAGCAGCTGACCCACCTCGAGGCCGGTCAGGCGATCGTGTGGGGCGGCAACAAGGTCGCCCGCGTGCCCGACGATCTCGCGGCTGCGTTCAAGCCCGGCGACCGGCTCGTGGTCGTGCACGAGACCGGTGCCCTGCTGCACATCCCCCGGGCCGACCACCAGATCGTCGACACGGCGGTGGGAGCGGCGGCGGATGCCTTCGCTGCGCTCGCCCACGTCGGTGACGACCAGATCAGCGCGTTCTTCGACGGGTTCGCGGTCTGCCTCGCTGCTGACGAGGTGTTCGAGCCGATCGCATCCGCGAACGCCGCCGATGTCGCGGAGGCCCGCCGGCGCGGCAGAGCGACCGGTCGGTTGGAGCTGACCCCGGCGATGCGCGCCGGGATGGTCGACGGCCTGCGCAGCTGGCGTGACTCCACCACGCGTCGTGCCCAGCACGTCGGGACGATCCGCCACGAAGGCTGGTCGGTCGAGACGTGGCGCGATCCGTTGGGCGTCGTCGGCTTCGTGTTCGAGGGTCGGCCGAACGTGTTCGCCGACGCCACGGGCGTGTTGCGCACGGGGAACACGGTGGTGTTCCGCATCGGCAGCGACGCGTTGCGCACCGCACAGGCGATCATGCAGGTCGCCGTGGAGCCGGCGCTGTCGGGTGCCGGGCTGCCGCTCGGGGCGGTGCAACTCGTCGACGCACCTGCCCGCGCCGCAGGGTGGGCGCTGTTCTCTGATGCCCGCCTCTCGCTCGCCGTAGCCCGCGGGTCGGGTGCCGCGGTCGCCGAACTGGGCGCGGTGGCCCGCCAGCACGGCGTCCCGGCCAGTCTGCACGGCACGGGCGGGGCGTGGCTCGTCGCCGATGCGACTGCCCACGGCGATGCGTTCGCGGCAGCGGTGCAGCACTCGCTCGACCGCAAGGTGTGCAACACGCTCAACGTGTGCTGCATCGTCGCCGCCCGCGCTGGCGATCTGATGCCCGCCTTCCGTCACGCGGTGGTCCGCGTCGGAGCAGCGCGCGGCGTCGTTCCGATCGTGCACGAGCTGACGATCGACGACCCACGACTCGCGCAGGAATGGGAGTGGGACGACGTGCCCGAGGTGGCAGTCGTGGTCGTCGATGACGTGGATCAGGCCGTCGCCGCCTTCAACCGGTGCAGCCCGCGGCTCGTCGCCTCGCTGATCAGCAGCGACGCCGCCGCACACGACGCGTTCTACGCAGCCGTCGACGCGCCATTCGTCGGCGACGGCTTCACCCGCTGGGTCGACGGTCAGTTCGCGCTCGATCAACCCGAGCTCGGGTTGTCGAACTGGCAGTCCGGCCGGCTGTTCGGCCGTGGCGCCGTGCTGTCGGGTGACTCGGTGCACACGATCCGACTGCGCGCCCGCATCTCCGACGTGCAGCTGCACCGCTGACCCGAAACCGACGGCAACTCTCACTACCTTGTGGGCGTGAGGCGGACGGGTTGGACGATCGGACTCGCCGCAGTGCTGTTCGGCTGCTCCGCGACGGCCGCATCGTCGCCCCGAGCCGAGGACGCGTCGCAGATCACGGTCGCGCCGACGGCGACGGCCTCATCGCCGTCGAGCAGCGCACCTGAGTCGACCCGTGACCCGGTCGCGCCGACGAGCATCGCCGCTGTCCCGCCAGGCTCCCCGGGCTCGATGGACCCGTCGACCGGTGGTGCACCTGGCGGCGCCGCGTCGCCGGTGCCGGACAGCACGGCGTCTCCGACGACGGCGTCGCCCGCCGTGGCGGGCAACGCGCCGGCCACTGCCGACTCAACACCGGTCGACCCTCCCGCCGACCCCGACGGGATCGGCGACCCGCTGTTCCCCGCACTCGGCAACCCCGGCCTGGACGTCCAGCACTACGACCTCGACCTGACGTACGACCACGCGTCGAAGCACGTGACGGCGAACCTCGGCATCGATGTCCGCTTCACCGAGGATCGTGCCGAGTTCACCCTCGACTCGTCCGGCCCGCAGATCGACTCGGTCACCGTCGACGGCGCACCGGCGACGTTCCAGTCCGGCTGCGACGAGTTGCGGATCGCGCCGCGGCAGCCCGAGGCGCAGGGCGTGGTCGCGCACGTGCAGGTGCACTACCACTTCACCGGCGACGCGTCCGGCGGCGGCTTCCCCCCGAGCGGCTGGTTCAACACCGAAGGCGGTTCGTACGTGCTCGACGAGCCCGACGGTGCGCGCCGCTGGCTACCGAGCAACGACCACCCGAGCGACAAGGCGACGTTCCACGTCACGATCCACGTCCCCGCCGGAGTGACAGGTGTGGCCAACGGTGCGCTCGTCGCGCACACGACCGCCGGCGGCGTCGACACGTGGGTGTGGGACGAGGACCAGCCGATGGCGACCTACCTGATCCAACTGCTGACCGGCGACTACGCGATCATCGACGGCACCGGCCCGCACGGGTTGCCGCTGACCAGCGCCGTCCTACGCTCGGACGTGGCACGGATGACACCGTTGGTCGACGCGATCGGATCGCAGATCGCGCAGCTCGAGCAGTTCTTCGGGCCGTACCCGCTCGCGCGCTACGGCCTCGCCATCGGCGACAGCGACCCGGAGGTGGCGATGGAGACCCAGGAGCGTTCGCAGTTCAGCGACCGCAGCCTGACCGGCGACCTGGGCACCGACAGGATCGTGCTGGTCCACGAGCTGAGCCACCAGTGGTTCGGTGACGCGGTCACCCCGCAACGCTGGAGTGACGTGTGGCTGAACGAGTCGTTCGCCACCTACGGCGAGTGGCTGGCCGAGTTCCAGCCGAGCCGGTCGGCGTCCGGCGACGCCGTCGAGGCTGCCGCCGCCGATGCGCTGCGCCTCCGCCCTCCCGGTGCCACCGCTGATCCGACCGTCGCCGAGCTGTTCGGCATCGACGTCTACGCCGGCGGTGCGGTGGCCCTGGAGGCGTTGCGGCTGACGATCGGCGACGACGAGTTCTTCGACCTCCTGCAGCGGTGGGTCGCCGACAACGCAGGCAGGTCGCGCAGCACCGCCGACTTCATCGCCCTCGCTGAGCAGATCTCGGGCACCGACCTGACGACGTTCTTCCACGATTGGATCTACTCGGTGCAACCGCCGAAGAAGCTCCCTCGCGCAGCCGGCGTGCCGGCGGCGTCGACTCCGCCACCCGTTCCGTCGACCGGCGGTTGACCCGCTCGATCCGGCGCCCGCCAGCGGTGCGCCGTGCCTGTCTCGCGCAGATGCGACTGTCCGACTACGCCGTGCCGCGCCGCGGTTCAGTTGATGTCGCGGTACGCGCTCGGGCAGAGGTCGCGGTAGGCGAGCAGGTCGCCGCTCGACCGCGCCTCGATCACTGCGCCGGCACACGCCCGCGCGAAGCACTCGGCGCCCGCCTCGAGCACGGCGTTGAAGGCGAGCTGGCGGCCGCGGCCGACGAGGTAGTCGGGCAACGTCGGCGCGACCAGCTCGTGGACGCAGGTGGCGAGGGCGAAGATGGTGTCGCCGTCGAACATCGAGTGCACCGGCCGCACCGCCCTGGCGAGCCCGTCGTGGGCGACGGAGGCGAGCTTGTGGCACTCGGCCTTGGTCAGCCGCGCCGAGCAGGCCACGACGCCGATCGTGGTGTTCAGGGTCTCGACCGGCGGGCGCGCCCTCGACGCGTTGGCCGGCGAGACCGCCGCCACGCTCGCCAGGTAGTCGCGCAGCGCGGTGCGCTCGGCGGCCGACGGCCGCTGCAGGCCGAGGCCGGCGTGCATCCACGGCAGGCCGTTCGCGGGATCGATCACCTTGCCTGCGGCGTTGACGACCGCCAGCGCAGCCACCACCGTTCCGTCGGCGAGGACCGTGCTCGCCGACCCGATGCCACCCTGCAATCCCCCCGCCGACGCCCCTGCACCAGCCCCGACGGTCCCGGTCGCGACCGTTCCCGAGCTGGCGCGCTGCACCGCGCGTCGGCCGAACGCCTGGTCAGGGCGGTTCGTGAACCGGCCACCGCGGCCGAGGTCGAAGATCACGGCGGCGGGCACGATCGGCACGATCTGGTGCGGTTCCTGCCCGACCCGGAAGCCGATGCCGTGTTCCTCCAACCAGCCGAGCACGCCGTCCGCAGCAGCCAGGCCGTAGGCGCTTCCCCCGCTGAGGCAGATCGCGTCGACCCGCTCGATCATCGCCTCGGGGCGCAGCAGGTCGGTCTCGCGCGTGCCAGGTCCGCCACCGCGCACGTCGCAGCCGGCGACCGCGCCGTCCGCAGCGAGGACGACGGTGGTCCCGGTGCGCCAGCCGCGTCCGATGCGCTGCGCATGGCCGACCTGCAGCCCCGGCACATCGGTCAGGCCGCCGCGCCGGGGAAGGGGAGCACGCGCCATGACGAGGAGCCGTTCAGGACGCGGTGGCGACGTGCTCGGGGCGCCCGACGCGCAGTGCGAGGTCCGGCGAGAGCGTGCGCCACACGCCGACCGCGACGATGTAGCACGGGCAGGCGATCAGCAGCACCGTGCCGATCATCGGCGCTGCGGGCCTGCGCTGGATCATGAACAACACCGAGGCGAGCCACAGCACGGTGACGCCGACGGTCAGTGGACGGAACACCTTGACCTGCATCGGGTGGAGGAACTTGATGTTGGTGAGCTGGGTCAGGGCGAGCAGCACGCACGCCGCAGCGGCGACCCACCTGTTGGAGTGCAGCAGGTAGAGGGTGGGCACGATCATGTTCCACTCGCACGGGAAGCCGTTGAAGAAGTGGTCGTCGGTCATCTGGTCCGTTCGCGCCATCCACAACGCCGAGGTGAACAGCATGAACGCGCCGATGTACAGCGACCACCCGGCGGGCACGACGTGGAACCGGTGCAGGAACAGCACCGGGATGACGATGCACGTCACGTAGTCGATGATCAGGTCGAGCGCGTACCCGTCGATCCGCGGCACGGTCTGGCGCACGGCCCAGGCACGGGCCACGGGACCGTCGAGACCGTCGAGGATCATCGCCACCGCGAGCCACAGCACGGCCGCCTTCGGCCTGTGGTCGGCGACGGCGATCAGCCCGAACATCCCGCACACCGCGCCGCTGGCGGTGACGCAATGCACGAGGTAGCCCTTGGCGACCGGATGGTGGGCCGGGCCGAAGCCGCACGCGGCGGTGGTCGACCGGGTCGGCGTCTGGTTC
The DNA here is from genome assembly GCA_038213195.1 of Acidimicrobiales bacterium. Taxonomy (GTDB): domain Bacteria; phylum Actinomycetota; class Acidimicrobiia; order Acidimicrobiales; family Ilumatobacteraceae; genus JAODBQ01. The sequence goes on from JBBQTN010000057.1 coordinate 10,405, forward strand.
GCTTCAGCGGGGGTCATGGGGAGGTGGTGGTGCGGAGCACGTCAGTCGGTGTCATTCGCTGGGGGCCGATGTTAATCACTGTGCGATCGGGGAGGTGGGCGCCGGCGCTCGTTCGCCGTGGGCGTCGACGTCCGCGGTCGTGTGCCGTCAGCCACGCGTCCACAGCCGGCGCAGCTCGGCCTCGGGATCGTGCAACGTCTCGCTGTGCACGTCGAACCGCCGCGTCGCGCGAAGCGCATCGTCGTAGCGCGGCCAGCCGGGGTCGTCGCCGGTCGCGAACGCCAGCACGGCACCGCTGTACGCGTCGGCGACGGGGATCCGTTCCTCGCTCGTACCGGTGAACTGGCCGACGCCGGTGCGATCGAGGTTGTGGAAGGCGAAGGCGATGTCGACGGCGTGGCACGAGCCGAGCGACCCGCCGAACGCCGGTGTCGGCCACGTGAACCAGTACATCCAGGTCGGCAGGTCGTTGGCGACCCGGCCCTGCGCGACGCGCTGCGCCGGCACCCGGAACACCTCGTCGGTCTGCATCGCGCTGACGAGTTGCTTCGGGTTCGCACCCGGTCGCGCCGCCGCGTAGGCAGCGATCGCGTTGTCAGCGCCCTCGCCGAAACGCTTGGCGAAGATCACCCGCGCGCCGTCGAGGTCGAGCGAGCCGAGCGCGGGGTTGAAGGTGGTGAACAACGACATCTCGTCGCGGGTGGTGCCGAGCACGAGCGGCAACGGGTTGATGGTCGCGGCCTTGGCGATCGGGCTGTCGAACAGCTCGCCGTCGACGGCGGGTGAGAACACCGTCAGCGCGTCGTCGATGCTGCCGCCGGTCATCTTGCCCTGCGCGTCGAGGATCTGCCCGAGCGGGGCATCGGCCAGCGCGTCGAGTGAAGCGGCGCCGGCCGTGGCGAGGAACTCGGCGAGCGTCGTGTCGGCACGCTCGCGGCTGCGCAGCTGCGTGAGCGATGCGCTCATCGCGAAGCCGCGCCGGAACAGCCCTGCGGCGGCCGTCGTCGCGAACATGCTGACGACGGCGGAGCCGCCTGCGGATTCGCCGAAGATGGTGACGTTGCCCGGGTCGCCGCCGAACGCGGCGATCCCGTCGCGCACCCACTCCAGCGCGGCGATCTGGTCGCGGGTGCCGCAGTTCGTCGTGCCGGCGAACCCGAGCGCGCCGAGGCGGTAGTTGAAGGTGACGACGACGACGTCGCCGCGCTCGCACAGCGCGCTGCCGTCGTACCACGGCATCGACCCCGATCCGCTGGTGAACCCGCCGCCGTGGATCCAGACCAGCACGGGGCGGGCCGCGCCGTCGCAGCCCGGGGTGAACACGTTGAGGTGCAGGCAGGCCTCGTCCATCGGGACCGAGCTCGCCCCGAGTGCCTGCTCGACCATCCCGATCACTTGCGGTGCCTGGGCGCGGTAGGCGGTCGCGTCGAGCTCGCCTTCCCACGCGACGACGCGCGCCGGCGCGGCGAATCGGGCCGCGCTGGCGAAGGGGATTCCCTTGAAGACCTGGGTCGCGCCGCGCTGCAGGCCGCGTGCGGTGCCGAACGGGGTGTCGACGGTGACGGTCGGCTCCGGTGTCGCCGTTGCGTGCGATGTCATGCTTTGACGGTACCGGTGGGACGACAGCGGGCGGTATCGTGCGCGGCGGTGCGCGAGCAGGTGTTCGAGGCGGGGCAGCGTGCCGGGTAGCGGCAGGGCGCACGCCGCCGTGTTCGCGGCCGGCGGGCCGCTGGTGCGCGGGCTGTGGGACGTCGTCTCGCGGATGGGGGCGATCGGCCCGCACAGCGCCGCCGGGCGCAGGTTCGGCAGCTTCGGTGAGGACAGCATCATCTGCTTCCCGGCCGCGACGATCCTCAACGAGCGCTACATCCACATCGGCTCGGGCACGCTGCTCGGCCCGCAGCTGACGCTCTCCGCGGGGATGGTGCCAGGTCAGCAGTGCCTCACCGACGAGGTGGTGCGGATCGGCGACCGTTGCCTGATCGGTCGCGGCAGCTCGATCGTCGGGCACCTCGGGATCGACATCGGCGACGACGTGTGGACGGGTCCGAACGTGTACATCACCGACCAGAACCACGGCTACGAGGACATCACCCGGCCGATCTCGGTGCAGACGATGGGGGAGCGGCCGGTGTCGATCGGCGCCGGTTCGTGGCTCGGGTTCGGCACCGCGGTGTTGCCCGGCGCGCGCATCGGCCGGCACGTCACCGTCGGTGCGAACTCGGTGGTGACCGGTGACCTGCCCGACTTCTGCGTCGCCGTCGGGGCGCCTGCGAAGGTGATCGCCTGCCACGACGGCCACGAGTGGGGCGCGCCGCCGGGGTGAGGGAGTCGGATCAGGGCGTCGTGCCCAGCTCGCCGGGCGGCACGCAGGCCTTGATGTTGTTGCCGGAGGTGAAGTCGGTGACGACGTTGGTGACGGGGCCACCGTCGACCGCCGTCTCCTCGTACTGGGCGAGCTGGAACGTGCGCAGCTTCGCGGTGTAGCCCCTGCGGTCGTTGATGATCACCCGGTAGTACTTCTCGAACGTCGCGATCAGCTCGCGGTCGCGGTCGGTCGGCACCGGCACCGCGACGACATCGTCGAGCATCTGCTCGAGGATGTTGGTGGCCTTGTCGACCAGGTCGGCGTGCTGGATCATCTGCGCGTGGCTCGGGTGGGCGATGTAGCCCTCCGTCGTGTCGACCAGCTTCAACCGCTGCGCCGTCGCCGCCTGGCAGATGATCTGGGCTTCCTCGCGCCAGTGGCTGTCGTCGACGCGGTACACGCCCTTGCTCGGCGCCCACAGGAACGCGTAGGCCCACATCGCCCCGATCAGCACGCAGACGACGATCACGAGCCATCGCAGCCAGGGGTGCCGCCGTGGTTTCGGCGCGGCGTCGGCCGTCTCCGGCGGATCGATGACGATGCTCACGCGGTCGCCTTCGGTGGGCGGTAGCTGAGCCCGAGCTGGAGCACGGCGCCGCCGACGCCGACGACCGCCGCGGTGATCGCCCCCGACCAACCGCTGAACTCGATGCCGAAGGCGTGGTCGAGCGACCAGCGGCCCGGCCCGATCGTTGCGATGCAGAACGCGACGACGGCGATCGAGGCGCAGTACTCCCAACCCTGGTTGGGCTTGAAGATGAAGAACCCGACCTTCCAGTGGGCGACGACGATCGCCACGATCATCAGGCCGATCATCCCAGCCGCCGCCAGCGGGGTCAGCAGGCCGAGCGCCATCAGCCCCCCTGCGCCGAGCTCTGTTCCCGCGGCGAGCCGGGCCTGCCACTGCGGCCAGCGCATCCCGATGCTGCCGAACCACCCTGTGGTCCCCTTCAGGCCGCCGCCGCCGAACACCTTGTTGTAGCCGTGGTAGGCCAGGAAGAGCCCGAACACCAGTCGCAGGACGAGCAGCGCGAAGTTTCCCTGATCCACGGCGCGCAAGGCTAGTGGCGGTCCCGCCGGTGGGGAAACCACGAACCGTCGCGGACGCCGGGTGGTAGACAGGAGCGTCGTGGAGGGGCGCGGCACGATCATTCCGGACGACGGCGGCAGCCTGACGAAGGCGTTCCGGCTGCTGCGCGCCCTGCTGCGCCGCCACAAACGGCTGTTCTTCACCGCGGTCGGCGGCGCCGCGGTCTACGCCGCGTGCACGGTGTTCTCGTCGGTCGTCGTCGAGCTGATCACCGACAAGCTGATCGTGCCGCGCTTCGAGGGGACGCGCCACCACGTCGGCGTCGGGATCGTCGCGGCGATCCTCGGCGTGCTGATCGCCGTGGGTCTGCTGCGCGCCGCCGGCATCGTCGTGCGTCGCACGTGGGCCGGGCGGACGAACTGGCGGGTGACGGAGTCGGTGACCGCCGACGTCATCGACCGGGTGGTCGTCCAGCCGGCGCCCTGGCATCGCCGGCAGAGCACCGGCGACGTGATCACCCGCGCCGGCGTGGATGCCGAGGCCGCCACTGCGATCCTCGCGCCGTTGCCGTACGCCACCAGCGTCGGCCTGATGATCGTGCTCTCGTCGGTGTGGCTGCTGGTCACCGACTGGCTGCTGGGGATCGTCGCAGTGGCGATCTTCCCGATCCTGCTCGGGCTCAACGTCCTCTACCAGAAACGGGTCGACAGGTTCTTCGACACAGCGCAGGACGAGCTCGGCCGGCTGAGCTCGGCCGTGCACGAGAGCTTCGACGGCGTCGCGGTCGTCAAGTCGTTCGGTGCGGAGCGGCGCGAGACGGAGCGCCTTTCGGTGATCGCCAGCCGGCTGCGCGAGGCCCGGCTCGGGGCAGTGCGGATCCGCAGCACGTTCGAGTCGTTGCTCGACGGCGTCCCCAACCTCGCCAACGTCGTGCTGCTGATCGGCGGCGCGTACCGGGTGCGTAGCGGGAACATGACCGTCGGCGAGCTGACCAGCTTCATCTACCTGTTCACCCTGCTCGTGTTCCCGTTGCGGCTGATCGGGTTCGCGCTGTCGGAGCTGCCGCACTCGATCGCCGGGTGGAACCGCATCCGCGAGCTGCTCGATCAGCCCGTCGAACCGGACCCGGCGGCCACGCTGCGCCATTCCGCCGGCAACGGGGTCGAGCTCGACGACGTGCGCTTCGGTCACGATCCGCTGCGCCCTGTGCTGCGCGGTGTCAGCGCGCGGATCGACGCCGGCAGGACCGTCGCCGTCGTCGGCGCGACCGGCTCCGGCAAGACCTCGCTGCTGCACCTCCTGGCCGGGTTGATCGCCGTGGACGCGGGGACGATCACCGTGCCCGACCGCGGCTGCCTGCTGGTGTTCCAGGAGCCGTTCCTGCTCGCCGGGACCGCGCGCGAGAACATCACGATGGGCGCGCCGGTGGACGAGCGCGGCATCGACCTCGCGCTCGAGGTGGCCGAGGCGCGATTCCTGCGCGAGCTGCCCAACGGCCTCGACACGGAGGTCGGCGAGCGCGGGGTCGGGCTGTCGGGCGGGCAGCGCCAGCGGCTCGCGCTCGCCCGTGCGCTCGTGCGCGATCCGGCGGTGCTGCTGCTCGACGACACCACCTCCGCGCTCGACCCTTCGACCGAGGCGAAGGTGCTCGCCAACCTGCGTTCTGCGTTGTCGGCAACGACGATCGTCGCCGTCGCCTCGCGGCCCTCGACCATCGCGCTGGCCGACGAGGTGCTCTACCTCGACGACGGCGTCGTCGTCGCCCAGGGCAGGCACGACGACCTGATGCTGACGGTGGCTGGCTACCGAGCCCTGATCGAGGCCTTCGAGCACGATCGTGAGTCGATGCAGCTCGGCACAGCGGGTCGCGTCGAGGATCGCGTCGACGCGGTTCGGGTCGACGGGCGCGCCGAGGTGCTGGACGAGCCGGCGGGCGTGGTGTGAGCGAGCCGATCAGCCGCTGGTCGGCGGCGCACACCATCGGCCGCGGCGTGGAGGAGGCGCCCGCGTTGCGTCGCGGCTTCGGGTTGACGCTCGGGCTGGCGATGGTCGGCGCCGGTGGCCGGGTGGTCATCCCGATCCTCGTCCAGCAGGCGATCGACCACGGCTTCCGGCCCGGCAACGTCAAGGTCGGCGTGGTCGCGGTGCTGGCGTTGATCGGCGCCGGGGTGATCGTGGTCGCCACCATCTGCCAGCGCACTGCGGTCGCGAGGCTCGGCCGGCGCAGCGAGGAGGCGCTGTACACGCTGCGCGTCCGCCTGTTCGAGCACATCCACCGATTGAGCATCGCCGACCACAACGACGAGCGGAAGGGCGCGTTGGTCGCCCGGGTCACCAGCGACGTCGAGACGCTTGCCCAGTTCTTCCAGTGGGGTGGTCTCGCCTGGTTGCTCGACGGCACGCTGATGCTGACGGTGGCGGGCGTGATGCTCGCCTACAACTGGGTCCTCGCGATCGTCGCGCTCGTGGTCGCCGCGCCGCTCGGGCTGGTGCTCGGCAAGATGCAGCGCCGCCTGTCGCTCGCCTACGACGAGGCCCGCAGCCACAACGGCGACGTGCTCACCAAGATCAGCGAGGTCGTCTCGGGGGCCGAGACGCTGCGGGCCTACCGCGCCGGCCGCCACTACGCCGACATCGCCGAGGAGGCCAGCCACCAACGCTCGAACTCGTTCATCCGCGCCGGCACGCTCGGCGCGTTCCTGTTCCCGTCCGGGGAGGTGTTCAGCGTCCTCACCGTGTCGGCCGTGGTCGTCGTCGGTCTCGCGCTCGGCCCCGGCTCCGGGCTGACGTCGGGCGCGCTGGTCGGGTTCGTGTTCCTGACGTACAAGTTCCTCGAACCGATCGCCGAGTTCACCGAGGTCCTCGACCAGACCCAGACCGCTGTCGCCGGGTTGCGACGGGTGATCGGCGTGCTCGAGGTGCCGATCGGGCCGCCGGAACCGGTCCATCCCGTCGCCCTCCCACAGGGGCGGCTCGCGGTGGACATCGAACACGTCGACTTCACGTACCGCAGCCGCGACGGCGATCCCGACGAGCCGCCTGTGCTGTACGACGTCACCGTGCACATCCCCGCCGGCCAGCAGGTCGCGGTGATCGGCGAGACCGGGTCCGGCAAGACCACCCTCGGCCGGTTGGTCGCCCGTCTCGCCGACCCGAGCGCCGGCACGGTGATGCTCGGTGGGGTGTCACTCACGAAGGTCGCCAACACCGAGCTGCGCGAACGCTTGGTGGTCGTACCCCAGGAGCCGTTCCTGTTCGAGGGCACGATCGCCGACAACCTCGGGTTCGCCCGGCCGAAGCTGTCGTTCCACGATCTCGAGCAGGCTGTCTCCGACCTCGATCTCGACGACTGGTTGGAGACGATGTCCGACGGGCTGGAGACGGAGGTCGGTCAGCGCGGCGCGCAGCTCTCCGCCGGCGAACGTCAGCTCGTCGCGCTGATCCGCGCGTCGCTCGTCGACCCGGACGTGCTCGTGCTCGACGAGGCGACGTCGTCGGTGGACGCGCTCACCGAGGTCCGCCTGGCGCGGGCACTCGACAAGCTGGCCGCCGGCCGCACGACGATCGCGATCGCGCACCGCCTGTCGACCGCGGCGCGTGCCGATCGCGTGCTCGTCCTCGAGCGCGGCCGGCTCGTCGAGGACGGTCGCCACAGCGACCTGATCGAGCGCGGCGGTGCGTACGCGCAGATGTACGACGACTGGGTCGCGGCGACGACCACGTGATCGCGTCGACCGCCGGCCGCGCCGAGCGCCGACGGGTCAGGTCGGTTGGATCCCGAACGGCGCGGGACCGTGGACGGTGACGTCGCAGGCGACATCGCCCGTCGCGTCGAGGCGCTGCACGTCACGCCACCGCGCCGTCTGCCCGGCGCGGACGTCGTCGACGTCGACGAAGTCGGTGGACAGGTTGCGCCCGTTCTCGCCGTACGAGACCGTCAGCTGGTAGGAGCGGGTGTCGTGCTCGTCGTTGCGGATCGAGCCCGTGTAGGTCACAGATCCGTTGGCGAAGTCGCAGCCGCCGGGCGTCAGCGTGTAGCTGCCCGGGTCGTTGTAGCGATCGACCTCGTGCACGACGAAGCGGGTGAAGAAGAACCCGCCGACGCAGATCGCCAGCGCGACCGGGCTGATCACCAGCGCGGCGACGGCGAAGCCCCGCCCTGCCCCGTCCTGGTGCTTGGCCCGGCGCAAGCCGATCACGCCGAACACCACCGCCACCACCACGCCGGCACCTGCGACGGTGAACGCGAACGGGAACCATCCGATCGCCGCCGCCGCGACCGCGATCACGAACGCCGCGATCGCCATCCCGCGTTTGGCCTTCGGACCGCCCGGCCCCGCACCCGGCATCCCCGGCCACTGCGCCCCGTTCGTCCACTGCGGCCCGCCTGACCACTGCGGCCCGCCTGACCACTGCGGACCGTCCGCCCAGTTCGGAGCATCCGCCGGTTGCGCGCCACGCGAGGTCGGACCCCCGGCCCAGTGCGGCCCGCCGGACCACTCTGCGGACGCAGGACGCGAGCCGTCGTCGGCAGGGCGCGGTGCGCCGTCCGGGGGCTGCGGCCCCGGCCACTGGGTGCCCCCGGGCGACTGCGGGCCCGCCGGTCGCTGCGCCGCCGTGCGCCACGCCTGCCGATCGGCGCTGAACGCCGGTGCCGGCTGGCCGCCGTTGACCGGATCGATCATCCGCTCGCCGTGCACCGACACGTCGCCCGTCCAGCGCTGGCCGTTGAAGTACCGGAAGTCGTAGCGCCGGTACGGGTCCGGGTACCACCCTGGTGTGCCGGCATCGCTCACGAACCGCTGACGCTACCGGTCGCGCTGTCTGCGCCGTGGGTGTGGGTGGCGATGGTCGTGCGGCCAGGCGTGATGGCCGACCGGCACTCTCGACCGGTGCGGCCTGTGTGACGGGCGCCGGCCCGATCCGCCACCCGGACAGGGACGAATGGCGGCCGTCGCAACGCAACCTCGGCGTACGATCGGCCGGTCATGGAGATCGTCCTCGTTCGTCACGGCCAGCCGGAGTGGATCCGCGACGGTCTGAGCGTCGTCGATCCGCCATTGACCGAGCTCGGCGCCGCACAGGCCGAACAGACGGGGGCCGTGCTCGCCGCCGAGTTGTTCGACGAGGTGATCGTCTCGCCGTTGCAGCGGGCCCGCCAGACCGCGGCGCCGCTGCTCCGCCACCACGAACGGGCCGAGGTCATCGAGCTCTGGTTGCACGAGATCCGCGAGCCGGATTGGCACGGCTCGCCGTCCGAGCTCGCCGCGAAGGCCTACGCAGAAGAGCGTTCCCGTCCGGCGGAGGAGCGGTGGCGCGGCGTCGAGGGAGGCGAGCCGTCACGCGAGTTCGTCGAACGCGTGCGCGCCGGTGCGACGGCGTTCCTCGCCGCGCGGGGGATGTACCGGTCGGAGCAGATCCTGCCGGTGTGGCACATCGAGCGTCCGCAGGCGCGCCTTGCGATCGTCGCCCACGCCGGGGTCAACGGCGTGCTGCTGTCGCTGCTGCTCGGCCTCGAACCCGTGCCCTGGGAATGGGACCGGTTCGTCACCGGGCACGCTTCGATCACCCGCCTCGAATCGATGGAGCTCGGCGACGGTCACACGTTCAGCCTCATCCGCCTCAGCGACGTCGAGCACCTCGGGACCGATCAGCGCACCCGCTGAACCCGGCCGGGCCGGCGCTACTTCCACGCGCACTGTTGGCGCTTGATGCCGTTGATGAACGCGCTCTGCAGGTACGCGGGCTCACCGATCGTGCGCATCTCCGGGAGCCTGGTGCGGATCTCGTCGAACATCACCGCGATCTCGCGGCGGGCGAGGTTCGCGCCGAGGCAGAAGTGCGGTCCGCCCGCGCCGAACCCGACCTGCTGCGGCTGCAGCGGCCGGCGCACGTCGAACCGGTACGGGTCGTCGAACGCGGTCTCGTCGCGGTTGGCCGACGCGTACCACAGCACGACCTTGTCGCCCGCGTGGAGCTCGGTCTCGCCGACCCGGACATCCTCGGTGGCCGTGCGCCGGAAGTGGATCACCGGCGTCGCGTAGCGGACGATCTCGTCGACTGCGGTCTTCGTGACGTCGGCGAAGTCGTCGAACCAGATCGTGCGCTGGTCGGGATGCTCGGTGAGCAGCCGCATCCCGTGGGTGATCGCGTTGCGGGTCGTCTCGTTGCCGGCAACCACGAGGAGGATGAAGAACGACCCGAACTCGGCGGCGGTCAGCCGCTCGCCGTCCACCTCGGCGTGCATCATCGCCGAGGTGACGTCGTCGCGCGGTGTGGCCAGCCGGTCCTCACCGAGCGCTTGCGCGTACTGGAACATCCCGATCGCGCCTGCCATCAGGTCGTCGAGCGTGGTCCCGTACTCGGGGTCGCCGATGCCGAGGATCGTGTTCGTCCAAGCGAAGATCTGCTGCTCGTCCGCGGCCGGGATGCCCATCATCTCGCAGATGATCTGCAGCGGCAGGGGAGCGGCGAGCTGCTCGACGAAGTCGCACTCGCCTTCGGGAAACTTCTCGAGCAGGTCGTCGACGAGCAGCCTGGCCTTGACCCGCACGTAGTCCTCGACTCGCGAGATCTGCTTGGGCGTGAAGCCCTTGGAGACGATCGAGCGCAGGCGGAAGTGCTTCGGATCGTCCATGTTGATCATCGACCCGAAGAACTCGTTCATCTCTTGGGGCAGGTCGCCGATGTTGCTGCCGTGGCCGCTGCAGAACAGCTGCGGGTTGCGGCTGGCGAACCACACGTCCTCGTGGCGCGCCAGCGCGTAATAGCCGGGGCCCTGCGGGAACGGCGAGTCGATGAACGCCCATTCCTCGAAGAACTGCAGCTGCGGCGCCCGCCGCAACGCCCGGAACGCCCCTTCGCGCACGTCGCGCGGCAGCAGCCAGAACTCCGGGTCGGAGACGTTGAAGGAACCGAGGGAGACGTCGGCCGGGACCATCGTCGGATCGTACAGATGCTGGGTGGGCGGATGCGGGCGCCCGATTCCAAGCGCACGCCGTACGCTGCCGGCGTGCTGCAACTCGCCCAGATCGAGCGGGCGCTGGTCGTCACCGCTCACCCCGACGACGTCGACTTCGGCGCCGCGGGGACCGTCGCCAACCTCACCGACGCCGGCATCGAGGTGACGTACTGCGTGGTCACCGATGGCGAGGCGGGTGGCAGCGATCGCTCGATCACGCGGGCCGCGATGGCCACCATCCGGCGCCGCGAGCAGACACAGGCGGCGATGCACGTCGGCGTTGCCGAGCTGGTGTTCCTCGGCCGTCCCGACGGTCGGGTGCAGGCGGACTTCGACCTGCGCCGGGCGATCACCCGCGTGATCCGCGAGGTCCGCCCGCAGCTGGTGATCACGCAGTCGCCCGAGCGGGTCCTCGACCGCATCATCGGCAGCCATCCCGACCACCTCGCCGCAGGCGAAGCCGCGCTGTGCGCCGTCTACCCCGACGCCCGCAACCCGTTCGCCTTCCAGGAGCTGCTCGACGACGAGGGCCTCGAGCCGTGGAGCGTCGCGGAGGTGTGGATCATGTCGCTCGGCACAGGTGGCGGCCGGGTGTTCGACGTCACCGACCAGATCGAACGCAAGACGAAGGCGTTGCTCTCACACGTCAGCCAGCACACCGATCCGGCGCGCACGATCGAGTTCGTCACGGCGCGGATGGCCGAGATCGCCGACACGGCCGGTCTGCCGACGGGTGCGCTCGCCGAGTCGTTCCGCGTCGTGCAGATCTGACTCAGCGCTCGGTGCGGGCGATCGCCGCCGCGGCGCGGGCGGCGATGCTCGCCGCGGCGGCCGTATGGGTCGCGTCGATCCCACGGCGGTCGCCGCTGGAGATCAGGTCGAACTGCAGGCCGCGCCACAGCGCCACGACCTCCCGCCCGAGCAGCTGCGCCGCCGGCGCCGGCACCGCGTCGGCGCCCAGCGATTTGGCGACATGGTCGGTCCACTCCTGTCCGACGATCTGGAGGTAGGTGTCGAACCGTCCGGGATGGTGCGCGGCCAGACCGAAGACCTCGAAGAACAGCCGGATCGGGACGATGTTCGGCGGCGACGAGAGCGCCCGCCAGGCACGATCGAGCCGGGTGGCCAGTGGCACGTCGTGGTCGTCGAGCAGCGCGAGCGCGCCGACGAGATCGGGGTAGCGCGACGTGGCCTCGGCGAGCGCCTGGGCGATCAGCGACTCCTTCGAACCGAAGTAGTAGAGGAGCATGCGGTTGTTGGTGCCGATCGCCCGGCCGACCCCGCGCAACGTCAGGTCACCGACGCCGTGCTCGAGGCAGTGGTCGGCGACGAGCGAGAGCAGCCGTTGCCGTTCGCCGCCGTCGGAGCTCATCACCCTCGACCGTATCTGCCGCGTACCGCTGTGAACCACCCGGTTCAGCTCTGTCCACGAAGCGTGCTAGAGTGAATCGACTGGTTCAATCGTGAGAGGACGCTTCATATGGATCTGCGCACCGTCAACTGCTCCCCCCGCATCGCGACCTCGCCGGAACAGGCGCGGGCATTGGTCGCCCGCGACGGCGCGGCGGTGGTCGGCGGCATCGCCAGCCTCGATGACGCAGTCGCGTTCGGCGAGCGGATGCTCGGGCAGCGGACGATCCGTGTGCGTCCGCAGTTCGAGGCGACGAAGGCCTACCACGAGCGTGAGACGGCCGCGTTCGCCGCGCTCGGTGCCGATGAGCGCGGCCGCGAGCGCTACCAGGGCGGCAGCGACGAGATGCAGCCGGCGCACTACGACGGGTTCGGCTTCGGCGACTTCGCGCCTGACCACATGTTCCTGTGGTGCGAGCGTCCCTGCGCCCTGGGCGGCGCGTCGTTCCTGGTCGACGGGCTGGCGCTGGTCAACCTGCTCGGCGGCGACGATCCGGAGCTCGCACGGCTGCTGTGGGAGCTCGACATCGATCACTCGGAACCGCACTTCCCCGGCGGCGCGGTGTCGCCGATCGCACGTATCCTGCCGGGCGGCCGGGTCCAGATCCGCGCCCATCCGTCGCAGGTCGCGTTGCCGGGTCGCAATGAGTCGGCCGGCGCCGCTCTGGTTGCGCGGTGGGCCGAGGCAGTGGACATCGCCCGCGCCACGGGGCCGCGCTTTCGCGTCGTCCCCGGCGAGATGATCTGCATCGACAACTACCGAATGTTCCACGGGCGCGACGGCTACGTCGACCCGGCACGCAAGCTGCACTCGATCTGGGCCTGGACCACGTCGGCCGTTGCCGTGCCGGAAGGCGAACTCGACATCGCCCGCCCGGAGATGCCCGCCGCCCTCGCCCGCTGACGCTGTCGTTGCGGCTGCGGGTCAGCGTGCCTGGTCGGCCCTGACGCAGATCGCGTTCGGGTCGGCCGTGAGGCGGATCGCGTGGACGACGTACAGCTGATCGCCGAAGGTCAGTTCGGCGAGTGCCCACGAGTCGTTCGAATCGCGCAGGCCGTCGCCGATCGGGCGCAGCCGGCCGACCTCGAGGCCTGCTGTGTCGGCCTCCGCCTGCCACAGGGCGACGAGACCGCGGCGCAGCTCCGGCTCGTCGAGCAGGTCGGCGCCGCTGAGGTTGAGCTCGACGGTGGTCAGCTCGACGTGGCGCAGCTCGTGCCGCTCGACCGTGCTGCCGTTGAGGTCGCCGTCGAGCATCACCACGATCGGGCCGCTGCCGCTCGGGCCTCCGCCGACGAAGCCGTAGCGCACGAGTGGCAGCCCGTCGTCGCCGGTGTGCTCCATGCGGATGCGGTCACCGGCGCGGAAGATCGTCACCCGGCGACCTCGGCAAGGATCGCGTCGGCGAGCTCCGGCCACAGCCGGCGTGCGTCGTCGGCCCAGTCGTCGAACGGCCGGTCGGTGAGCGCGATGCATGCGACGTCCACCCCCGGGTCCACCCAGAGCACGGTACCCGCGCCGCCGAAGTGTCCAAACGTGGCGGGGGAGTTGCGTCGGCCGGTCCAGTGCGGCCACTTCGCGCCGCGGATCTCCATGCCGAGCCCCCATGGGCACGGGTCGAAACGGCCGAACCCCGGTACGACGCCGGGGATCCCCGGGAACTGCACCGATCTCGCCGCCAGGGCCGTCGCGGCGGAGATCAGTCGCGGCCGGCGCAGCTCGCCGGTGAAGCGCAGCACGTCGGCGAGCGTGCTCCACATCTGGTGCGCAGGCGAGCCGCGCAGAGCTGTCGAATCCATCTGCAGCGGTTCGAACACCGCCTCGCGCACGTAGTCGGCGAAGCTCATCCCGGCCGCGTCGGCGACGAGCTGCGCGGCCAGTTCGACGCCGGTGTTGCTGTAGATCCGTCGCGTGCCGGGCCGGGCGATCGGCTGCGCACCATCGAACGGGTAGCCACCGGCGTGGGCGAGGACGTGGCGCAACGTGCAGCCCGGCTGTCCGACGGGCGCTTCGAGCGCGACGATCGCCTCCTCCACCGCGACCAACGCCGCCCACGCAGTGAGCATCTTGCTGATCGATGCCAGCCTGAACTCGTGGTGATCGTCGCCGACGACGTCGACCGTGCCGTCGCCGCGCACGCACGCGGCGGCAACGGTCGGGACGGGCCACGAGGCGGTGAGCCGCAGCGCCTCGATCACGCCCACGCGGTCAGGCGAGGCCGGTGGCGCGCAGCATCTCTGCCGTGTGGAACGCGAGGTCGAGGCTCTGACGGGCGTTGAGCCGCGGGTCGCACACGGTCTGGTAGCGATCGTCGAGCATGCTGTCGAGGATCTTGTCGGCGCCGCCGGTGCACTCGGTGACGTTGTCACCGGTCAGCTCGACGTGGATCCCGCCGGGCCATGTGCGCTCGGCGTGGTGGGCGCGGACGAAGCCGGCGATCTCGGCGGTGATGTCGTCGAAGGCACGGGTCTTGCGACCCGAGGCGCTGGTGACCGTGTTGCCGTGCATCGGGTCGCAGGCCCACACCACAGGGTGCCCTGCGTCGCGGACCGCACGCAGCAGCGGCCGCAGCGCATCCTCGACCCGGTCAGCGCCCATCCTGCTGATGAACGTCAGCCTGCCGGGGATCCGCGCCGGGTTGAGTCGCTCGCACAGCTCGAGCACGAACTCGGGTTGCGTAGTGGGGCCGACCTTGCAGCCGAGCGGGTTGCCGACGCCACGCAGGAACTCGACGTGCGCGCCGTCGAGCCGGCGGGTGCGCTCGCCGATCCACAACATGTGCGCCGAGCAGTCGTACCAGCCACCGGTGAGCGAGTCCTGGCGGGTCAGTGCCTGCTCGTAGCCGAGCAGCAGCGCCTCATGGCTAGTGTAGAAGTCGACGGAGTGGAGGTTGTGGTTGCCCTCGGTGTCGATGCCGCAGGCGCGCATGAACCGCAGGGCGCGGTCGATCTCGGCGGCGACCTGCTCGTAGCGCTGGCCCTCAGGGCTCGAGGCGACGAACTCCTGGTTCCACGCATGGATCTGGGCGAGGTCGGCGAAGCCGCCCTTGGTGAACGCGCGCAGCAGGTTCAACGTCGACGACGACTGGTGGTAGGCCTGCACCAACCGCTCGGGATCAGGCAGTCGTGCCGCCTCGGTCGCCGTCGGGCCGTTGACCATGTGGCCGCGGAAGCTCGGCAGGCGCAGGTCGCCGACCTGCTCGAACGCCGCCGAGCGGGGCTTGGCGAACTGCCCGGCGATCCGCCCGACCTTGACGATCGGCACCCCGAGCGAATAGGTCAGGACG
>JBBQTN010000058.1:0-25244 GCA_038213195.1 Acidimicrobiales bacterium
TCGTCACCGACGCGCTGTCCGCGGCGTGCGCCCGCGACACCGACAGCTGCCCGCTCCGGGCCTCGTACAGCTCCTACGAGACCGGTCATCAGCTGATCCGCAAGCTCGACGACGGCGGCAACTGGGACGAAGCCGTGGCGATCAGCCTCGGCACGCCGTACACGGCTGACCTGTCCGTCGACATCACGCCCGCCACGGCACCGTTCAAGGCGTTCGACGACGCCAGCGCCAAGGTGCTCACCAAGAGCGCCGGCGCTGCGCAGGCGGATCTCGGCACTGCCACCGACCGGCTCGGACTCGTGCGGATCCTCGTGTTCCTCGCCGGCCTGCTCGTCGCGGTGCTCGCGTTCGTCGGCTACGACCAACGGCTGCGCGAGTACCGATGAGCCGGCGGTCACGCGTCGCGCTGCTCGTCGCCGGGCTGGTGGCGGTCGCCGGGTGTTCCGGCGACGTCCGCCTCCCCGCACCGATTGCCGCGCCGCCGACTTCCGCCAGACCCTCCACCGCGTCGCCGACCACAGTCGCCGACACCTCCGGCTGCATCGACGACTCGACCAATTCGGCGTACAACGCGACCCGTTCCTACGCCCCGACCGGCCCGCTGCCCACGCCGGGAGCGATGCCGGCCGGCTCGTCGATGGCGGCGATCGCCACCCGCGGCAGGCTCGTCGTCGGGGTCTCCGCCGACACGCTGCTGTTCGGGTCGCGCAACTCGGAGACGGGGCAGATCGAGGGATTCGATGTCGACATGTTGAAGGCGGTCGCCGCGGCGATCTTCGGCAAGGACGCAGCTGGCACGGACATCGAGTACCGCGTGATCACCTACGCGCAGCGGCTGCCAGAGCTCCAGTCCAACGACGTCGACCTCGTCGCCCACACGATGACGATCAACTGCCCGCGCTGGCAGCTCATCGCCTTCTCGTCGGAGTACTTCGCCGCCGGGCAGAAGGTGCTCGTCAAGATGGGCTCCGAGTTCACGTCCGTCGGCGACCTCGTCGCCAAGCAGGCGACGGTCTGCGCCCCCAATGGCAGCACGAACCTCGTGGAGCTGCAGAAGGCCCAGTACAAGGGGATCAAGTTGATCACCCGTGATGACATCACCGACTGCCTGGTCGCGATGCAGGAGGGCACAGCCGACGCGGCCAGCGGGGACGACACGGTGCTCGCCGGGTTCGCCAAGCAGGACCCGAACACCAAGGTGGTCGGCCCGCAGTTCACCAGCGAGCCGTACGGCATCGGGGCCAACAAGGACAAGGTCGACCTCGTCCAGTTCGTGAACGCAGTGATCGAGCAGATGCGCACCGACGGGGAGTGGAAGGCGTTGTACCAGAAGTGGCTGGTGCCGACCCTCGCCCCGACCGTCGAGAAGATCCCTGCACCGCCGGCAGCGGTCTACGGACGGCCGCAGCCGTGAGCACGAGCGGGATCCCCGACGCGCAGGAGTTGCGCGCCCGACTGGCCTCGTGGTCGACTTGGCTGGACGCGCGCACCGACCGCCTGCTCGCGCTGGAGGAGCGGTGCCGCACCGCCTCAGCGGCCGATCAGGCCGACGTCGCCGCGGCGTTCGTGGCGCGCAAGGCGATCGCCGACCGCTTGGCGGCGGCGGGTGAGCTGGTCGACCGGAACCGCCGGGAGGCCGTCGCCGTGCTCGCCCGACCGCTCGTCGACTCGATGGGCGGCTCGGTCGGGACCGACATCGACGACGCCGCCAAGTTGCTCGACGCGATCATCGGCGCTGTCGAGCAGCGCATCGCCGGCGCCGAGCTGCGCCAGGCGGTCGACCTGCAGCGGGCCGCCGCGCTGGAAGCAGACCTCGTCGTCGCCGAGCGTCTCGCCCGCGAGCTCGGCGAGCAGGTCAACCAGGTCGCCCAGCTCCGCCAGCAGAAGGCCACCCACAGCGACGACGCGGCGGTGGCCGCGACAGCGGCGAAGGTGCGTGCCGGCCTGGAGGCGACGGACCGTGAACGCCAGCGGCTGTTCGCTGCGTTCGCGATCGCAGGTGATCGCCTGCAGCGCCTGACGACGCGTGAGGACGAGGTGCGCGTGCTCGCCAAGCGCTGCCGCGAGAAGGTGCTGCGCGCCCCACCGCTCGCCGTGCCATCCGTCGCCGCGCTCGGTGCGGGACCCGATCCGGCCGAGGTGCGCGGGCTGCCGTGGCGCGCGGCGCGCGGCAGGATCGAGCCGTTCGTCGACAAGCTCGACCGCGTCGAGCGCGCCCTCGACGAGGCGGCGCGGCGGTTCGAGGCCCCACTGTCGGAGCGCGACGAGCTGCGTGGTCTGCTGCAGGGCTACCGCAGCAAGGCCGGCGCGAAGGGCTACGCGGAGGATCCGGAGCTCGAGCCGATGTACCGCCGCATCGAGACCCTGCTGTGGTCGGCGCCGTGCGACCTCGACGCGGCCAGACCACTGGTCCGCGACTACGTCTCCGCGGTCAACGACCGGCTCGGGAAGGGGCTGATCCGATGAAGTGCACCCAACCGTTCTGCACCGGCACGATCGTCGACGGGTACTGCGACGTGTGCGGGATGGCGGCGTCGGCCGCACCTCCACCGCCTCCCCCGCCTCCCTCGCCTCCGCTTCGGGCGACGGGACCTGCGCACCCGCCGGCCGCCGGCCCCGGCACGCTGGCGCCGCCGGGCGCTCCACCCACCAACGGAGCGTCCGGCGCGGTGCTCAACCCGGTTTCGTCGATGACGGGCAGCAGCCGGCTCGGCTCGGTCCCGTTCGGCTCGGCGCGGGCGATCACCGGTACCCGCCCGACCCGGCGGTTGGACGGTCGGTCGGGCAACTCCCGGCTCGGTGCGGGGCTGACCCAGGTCCCCTCGATCCCGATCGTCGATCCGCGCCAGGCGCTGATGGACCCGCCGGTCGTCGCCGAGGACAAGCGCTTCTGCTCGGTGTGCGGGAACCCGGTCGGCCGTTCACGCGACGGGCGGCCGGGCCGCGCCAAGGGCTTCTGCCCGAAGTGCAGGACCCAGTTCGACTTCGAGCCGCAGCTCGCGCCGGGCGCGTTCGTCGGCGGCCAGTACGAGGTCGTCGGGTGCCTCGCCCACGGTGGGATGGGCTGGATCTACCTCGCCCGCGACCGCAACGTCAACGACCGCTGGGTCGTGCTCAAGGGGCTGCTCAACACCGGTGATCCCGATGCGTCCCGCGCCGCGGCGGCCGAGAAGCAGTACCTCGCCGAGGTCGAGCACCCGCTGATCGTGGAGATCTACAACTTCGTAGCAGCATCCGACGGGGCGTTCTACATCGTCATGGAGTACGTCGGCGGGCGGTCGTTGAACGACATGCTGAAGGACAGGATGCTGGCCAGCGGCGGCCGGTTCTCGGCGATCCCGGTCGACCAGGCGATGGCCTACCTCGTCGAGATCCTCCCCGCGTTCAGCTACCTCCACTCGCTCGGGCTGCTGTTCTGCGACTTCAAGCCCGCCAACGTGATCCAGGTCGGCGACGGGTTGAAGCTGATCGACCTCGGCGGGATGCGCCGCGCCGACGACGACGTCTCGCCGATCTACGGGACGGTCGGGTTCCAGGCACCCGAGGTGCCGCGGGACGGCTGCAGCGTCGCCAGCGACCTGTACACGGTGGCACGCACGCTGGCCGTGCTGATCTTCGAGTTCAAGGGCTACCAGACCAAGTACGTCGACTCGCTGCCCAGTCCTGACGAGGTCGCGCTGTTCTCCGAGCACGACTCGCTGTACCGGTGGCTGCTGAAGGGGACGGCGACGCGACCGGAGGACCGCTTCCAGACGGCGGAGGAGATGCGCGACCAGTTGCTCGGTGTGCTGCGCGACGTCACCGCGACTGCGGGCGCGACGTCGATGGTCACCCGCAGCACGCCGTCGCGATTGTTCGAGACGCCGGCGGTGGCCAACGACGAGCTGGACTGGGACGACCTCCCGGTGCTGACGGTCGACCCGAGCGATCCGATGGCGGCGTTCATGGCCAACGTCACCGCCGACGAGCCGGGGGCGCGGCTGATGGCCTATTCGCGAGCCCCTGAGCAGTCGGTCGCGGTGCAGCTCGGCAAGGCGTACGCGGCGTTGGAGCTCAACCAGCCGGGCACGGCGGAGACGGCCGCGACCCAGGTGCTCGGCGACGACCCGTGGGAGTGGCGCGGGGTGTGGATCCAGGGCCTCGCCGCGCTGCTGCGTGGTGATGCGGTGTCGGCGGTGAGCGCGTTCAACGCCGTGTACGGGCAGCTTCCCGGGGAGCTGGCGCCGAAGCTCGCACTCGCCAGGGCGTGCGAGATGGCGGGGGAGACCGTCGTCGCCGAGCGGATGTACTCGTTGTGCGCGCGCAGCGATGCGGCCTACGTCGCCCCGGCACAGTTCGGGCTGGCGCGGCTCGCCGCGGCCGGTGGGCGGCGTGCCGACGCGCTGTCGTCGTTGGAGAGGATCCCGGCCACCAGCCGGGCCTACGGCGACGCGCGGCGCAAACGCGCGGTGCTGCTCGCCTCGGCGATCGACGACGAGCACGCGTTGAACGACCTGCGCGAAGCGGCTCGCGAGCTCGACCGGGCGACGATGGAGCCGCAGGCGAGGATCGACCTGCGCATCCAGATCCTCGCCTCCTCACTCGACCTGGTGCAGCGCGCCGCCGGCGGTGTCCAGCAGCCGGGGGCCGCCGGTCAGATCGCAGGGGTCGACGTGGACGAGCCGTCGTTGCGCCGTGGCCTCGAGCAGGCGTACCGAGATGCGGCGCGGTTGTGCGACGACCCGAAGCAACGGATCCGTCTCGTCGACCGGGCCAACGAGGTCCGCCCGCGCAGCCTCGTCTGACCGATGCGTGAGCGAAGGGAGCGAACCATCAAGCAGGTCGCATGGGCGCGCCGCGCCGAGTTGTTCGTCCGCACACCGCCGCAGGCGGCCGCTCGATGAGCGATGACGCAGATCAGCAGCTGGGGGAGGGCGCGAACGAGCACGACGCCGATCCGCACGACGCCGATCCGCACGACGCCGATCCGCAGCTCGCCAGCGTCGAGCCGGCGGTCAGCGCACCGCTGTGCCCTGTGTGCGGCGCGCCCATCGCCATCACCGACGCGTTCTGCGAGAGCTGCGGGGCGACGCTGCAGCCAGGTGCAGCAGCCGCCGGCCCGGTGCTGCCGACCGCCGCGGTCGCCGGTGCGGCTCCGCCCGACGGCGAGCTCGACCCCGCCGGCGCGCCGCCACCGACCTCGACGACGCGGTCGCCGCCCAACGCCGGGCCACTGTCACGGGTGTGCGCGGCGTGCGGTGGGGCGGTGCTCGACGACGGGTTCTGCGGCACGTGCGGCCAGCGTGCGCTGAGCGAGCGCGACCACTGGGAGGAGCACCCGGTCGACTGGATCGGCGGTGTGTGCGACAAGGGCATCGCGCACGCCCGCAACGAGGACGCGATGGCGCTCGGTGGCACCGCCGATGGCCTGCTCGGCGTGCTGGTGGTATGCGACGGGGTGACGACCGCGCCGGACAGTGACCGCGCCGCGCTGGCCTCCGCCCGCGCCGCGTGCGCGTCGTTGTTGGCCAACGCCGGTTCACCGGCCGGTGCGGCGGACGCGGCGTTGATCGACCGCGGCTCGACAGCCGTGCTCGCCGCGACCAGGCAGGCGAACGCGGCAGCGGTCGGCGTCGCCCGCGCGCTCGGCAACCCCGTTGAGCCGCCGTCGTGCACGTTCGTCGCCGCGGTGCTCGCCGGAGACATGCTGACCGTCGGCTGGTGCGGCGACTCGCGGGCCTATTGGCTGCCCGACACGGGCGACGGTGAGCAGCTCACCGTCGACCACTCGCTCGGCACGGAGATGATCCGCTCCGGCATCCCCCAGGCCGACGCCGAGGCGGACCCGCAGTCGCACACCATCACCCGCTGGCTCGGCGCAGACTCCAACGACGCGACGGCCGAGCTCACGTCGCGGCAACTCGACTCCCCTGGATGGGTCGTGCTGTGCAGCGACGGGTTGTGGAACTACGCCTCGTCGCCGAACGCACTGCGCGACCTCGTCCGTGCCGACGAGGCAGCGCCTCATGCCAGCCCCGTCGGCATCGCCGGCGCCCTCGTGGCGTGGGCCAACGAGCAGGGTGGTCACGACAACATCACCGCGGCCTTGGCGCGCTTCGACCCGTCGCTACGCTGACCCCGGCGGTGCGACCCCGCGCAACCGTCCCGAACCGCAGAGGAGCTCACCCCCGTGCCGGAGTTCAAGGCCGACGTCTTCCAGAACGAGTACCTCGCGGACGGCGCCACCGACGCCCACGCCGTGGTCTCGGTGACGTGCACGGGTGCCGGCACGGCGGGGCAGACCGGTCAGGGCGAGGCGGCGGAGGTGATCATCGTCGATACCTCGGGGTCGATGGACATGCCGCCGACGAAGATCGCCGCCGCCCGGCGCGCCGCCAAGGTCGCCGTCGAGGAGATCGTCGACGGCACCTGGTTCGCGGTGGTCAGCGGACACAGCGTCGCCCAGATGGTGTACCCATCCCATCCGGGCATGGCGAAGATGACCGCGTCGACCCGCCGCGATGCGCTCGACGCGGTCAGCCGGCTGCGCAGCGGCGGCGCGACGGCGATCGGGGCGTGGATCGCTGCGGCCACCGAGTTGTTCGACCAGGCGCCGGCAACCCAACGCCATGCGATCCTGCTCACCGACGGCAAGGTCGAAGGTGAGCAGCCGAGCGCGCTCGACCAGGCGCTGGCGGCGGCGCGAGGCCGCTTCCAGTGCGACTGCCGCGGCATCGGTTCGGATTGGGTGGTCGATGAGCTGCGCAAGGTCGCCGACTCCTTGCTCGGCACGGTCGACATCATCGCCGAGCCGGAGGATCTCGAGCAGGACTTCGAGGCGATGATGCGCACGGCGATGAGCAGGGGGGTGCCCGACGCCCGGTTGCGGGTGTGGGTGCCGCAAGGCAGCCAGGTGCAGTTCCTCAGGCAGGTCGCGCCGGTCGTCGAGGACATCACCGCACGCGGGGTGCAGATCAGCCCACTGGTGCGCGAGTTCCCGACCGGCGCGTGGGGTGACGAGAGCCGCGACTACCACGTCGCCGTGCGCGTCCCGCCCGCACCGGTCGGCAGCGAACGACTCGCAGCGCGGGTCGAGGTCGTCGTCAACGACCAGGTGCTCGCCAAGGGTCTGGTGAAGGCGATCTGGAGCACCGACGCCAACCTGACGACGCGCATCGATCCGGCCGTCGCCCACTACACCGGCCAGACGCAGCTCGCCGACGCGATCCAGCAGGGGCTCGCGGCGAAGGCGATGGGCGACGAACGCACCGCGACCGTGCTGCTCGGCGCGGCCGCGAAGCTCGCCCACGACACCGGCAACGAGAACACGACCCGGCTGCTCGCCAAGGTCGTCGACGTCGTCGACGTTGAGGCCGGGACCGTGCGCCTGAAGCAGGCCGTCGACAAATCCGACGAGATGGCGCTCGACACGCGCAGCACCAAGACCACCCGCATCCGCCGCGAGCCGTGAGCACAGGGAACGACGGATGAGCACCTTCACCTGCCCCAACGGACACGAGTCGAACGATCCGGAGTGGTGCGACACGTGCGGCGCGAAGATCAACGGTGGCGGGGGAGCGGCCGGCGCACCGCAGGCAGGTGGTGCACTCCCGGATCCGGGCGCGGTGGCACCCGCGGCGGAGGCGATCGCGACGCCGGCCGCGCCCGACCCCGGCACCGGCCCGGACCCGGTGGCCCCGCCGCCGACCGGAGCGATGCAGCCGTGCCCGCACTGCGCCACGCCGAACGCCGTCGACAACCTGTTCTGCGAGCAGTGCGGCTACGACTTCACCACCGGCCAGGCGCCACCAGAACCCGAGGCGCCGCCCCCGCCGCCGCCCGAGCAGCCCGTCAGCGGGCAGAAGTGGGTGGTGATCGTCGAGATCGACCCGCAGTGGTTCGCGTTGAAGGGCGAGCTCGCCGACCAGCAGTGCCCGGCGCCGTCGTCGTCGACGCTGGCGCTGGCGCAGCACACCGCCCTGGTCGGCCGCACCAGCCAGTCGCGCGCGGTGCGCCCGGAGATCGCCCTCGACAACGACACGGGGGTGTCCCGCCGGCACGCGCAGTTCGTGCGCGACGGTGACGACGTCTCGATCGTCGACCTCTCCTCGACCAACGGCACCTACGTCGTCGTCGCCGGGACAGAGCCGGACGCGGACACCCCCGCGCTGGAGCCTGGCGTGCCGACGGTGCTCGGCGACGGCGACCGGGTGTTCGTCGGCGCCTGGAGCCGCCTCACCGTACGAAAGGGCTGACCGCAGATGACGCTCACGCACACGCCGCCCGCCGCCACCCGCGACGGCAAGCCGGTCAAGCAGGTCCACCTCGCCGCGCACTTCCCCGGCGTCAACAACACCACCGTCTGGAGCGACCCGACGTCGGGCAGCCAGATCGACTTCGCCTCGTTCGTCCACCTCGCGCGCACGGCGGAGCGCGGCAAGTTCGACTTCTTCGTCCTCGCCGAGGGCCTGCGGCTGCGCGAGCACCGCGGCAAGATCTTCGATCTCGACGTGGTCGGTCGTCCGGACTCGATGACCGTGCTCGCCGCGCTCGCCATGGTGACGGAGCGGATCGGTCTGGCGGCAACGGTGAACACGACGTTCAACGAGCCGTACGCCCTGGCCCGCCTGTTCGCCACGCTCGACCACCTCAGCGACGGTCGCGCCGCCTGGAACGCGGTCACCTCCCCTGACGCGTTCACCGGCGAGAACTTCCGCCGCGGCGGGTTCCTCGACCGCGAGCTGCGCTACGACAGGGCGGAAGAGTTCATGCTCACCGCACGGGAGCTGTGGGACTCGTGGGATGCCGATGCCGTGATCGCAGACCAGGAGGGTGGCACGTTCCTGCGTGAAGGGGCGGTCCATCCGTTCGAGCACCGCACAGAGGTCTTCTCGATCGGCGGTCGATTCAACGTGCCGCGCAGCCCGCAGGTCTACCCGGTGCAGATCCAGGCAGGCGACTCCGACGGCGGCCGCGAGCTCGCCGCCAAGCTCGCCGACGTGATCTTCAGCCGCCACGCCGGCTACAGCGACGGGCGGGAGTTCTACGCCGACGTCAAGCGCCGCCTCGGCGGGTACGGCCGGCGGCCGGAGGACCTCAAGATCATCCCTGCGACCACCGCTGTGGTGGGCGACACCGCGGCGGACGCCGAGGAGAAGGCCGCGCACATCCGTCTCCAGCAGGTCAGCCCGCAGGGCGCGATCGCCTTCCTCGAACAGGTCTGGGGCCGCGACCTGTCGGCCTACGACCCGGAAGGCCCGCTCCCGGACATCGACCCGGACGTCTCCGGGCTCGAGGGGATCACCCGTGGTCGGGTCCGTCACGAGAAGGACCCGCTCGCGGTGGCCGCCAAGTGGCGGGCGATGGCGGAGGAGAAGGACCTCAGTATCCGCCAGCTGATCATCGAGGTCACGACTCGCTCGTCGTTCGTCGGTACGGGCGCCCAGGTGGCCGAGAAGATCGACCGCTACGTCCAGGAGGACGCCGCCGACGGCTACATCCTCGTGCCCCACCTCACTCCACACGGCCTCGACGAGTTCGTCGAAAAGGTCGTGCCGGAACTGCAGGAGCGGGGCGTGTTCCGTGCCGACTACACAGGCACGACCCTACGCGACCACCTCGGGCTGGCGACGCCCGCATGACAGCGCGGTGCGGGCGGGCGTGCGCCCGACCTGACCGGCCCGAACGCGAACCCCACCCGGCCGGGATGCGCGACGGCCCCGTGCGCCGGCGGTTCAGATTGCGGGCAGCTCGCCCATGAAGCCGACGATCTTGGCCAGCTTGCCGTCGCCCGTCAGCTCGGCGATGTCGAGGCCGACGAGCGCGACGTTGCCCTCCGGTCCGAGCAGCTCCCAGCTGTAGCGGGCCACGCCGTGGTGGGCGTCGATCCCGCTCGTACGCCGGAACGAGTGGCCGGGGAACTGGCTCTGCACGGCGGCCATCATCTGGTCGATGCCGGCGAGGCCGGCGCCGTCGATCGGCGGGTCGATCAGCCGGCCGTCCGCGGACCACACGTTGGCGAGCTGCGCCTGACGGGAGGTGGCGTCGGGGTTGCCGTAGGCGGTGAGGTTGGTGTCGATCACCGCGTCGATGGTCAGGGTCGTGGTCGTGTCGTTCATCGGGTGCTCGTTGTGGTTCGCCGGCGGTGCCGGGGGCGTGTCTGGCGGCCATCGTGCGCCGGCGGTGGAGCGGCGACGATTACCTGCCGGGTCATCGGCGTGGCCACGTGCACGGCGTACCGTTCGGGTGTGCCTGCCACTGCCACCCGCTCGCTGACGCGACCCGCCGTCGGCGCACTGCTCCGCGACTGGCGCACCCGCCGTCGGCGCAGTCAGCTGGACCTCGCCGTCGATGTGGGCATGTCCACCCGCCACCTCAGCTTCGTCGAGACCGGCCGCTCCCGGCCCAGCCCCGAGCTGCTGCTGACGATCGCCGAGCACCTCGACGTCCCGCTGCGCGAACGCAACGATCTGCTGCTTGCCGCCGGGTACGCGCCGCGGTTCACCGAGCGTGCGCTCGACGACCCGTCGCTGCGCACCGTGCGCGCCTCGCTGCAGCGGATGCTCGACGCCCACGATCCGTATCCCGGCGTGGTGATCGACCGTTGCTGGAACATCGTCCTCGCCAACGCTGCAGCAGCGGCGCTCGTCGCGGCCTTGCCTGCCGATGTGCTCGGGCCGCCGATGAACGTCTACCGGGTGTGCCTGCACCCCGACGGCCTCGCGCCGCGCACCGTCAACTTCGGCGACTGGGCCAGGTACCTGCTCGGGCAGCTGCGCCGTTCGATCACGATCACCGCCGATGCCGGGCTGCGCGAGTTGCTCGACGAGGTGCTCGCCTATCCGAACGTCGCCGCGCTCGCAGGCCGTGACGAGCATCGGATCGGCGACGATCCACCGTTGCTCGTGCCGGTGACGCTGCTGCGTGGCGACGACGGTCCGCCGCTGTCGCTGTTCACCACCCTCACCACGTTCGGGACGCCGCGCGACATCACCCTCGACGAGTTGGCGGTGGAGCTGTTCTTCCCCGCCGATGACGCGACCGAGGCGCTGCTGCGTGGCGCCGCGTTGGTCAGCAGCTGACGTCCGTGGAGGATCGTCCGCTGCGAAGGTTCGCCTCCGTCAGTGGGCCAAACCGGTGACGACCTCGGCGCCGGGCAGCGCAGCCAGCGCCGCTGGGGCGACGCGGATCTTGATCGAGCGGCTCCCACCGCCGACGATCACCTGGTCGCGGCGCATCACCCCCTCGTCGATCCACAGCGGGACGCCCGCCGGCAGTCCGAACGGGGTCACCCCACCGATCTCCATCCCGGTCAGGTCGACGGTCTGGCAGGCCGACGCGAACGAGGCCTTGCGCGCCTGCAGTCGGCGGCGGATCGCGCCGTTGACATCCAGACGGGTGTCGGCCAGCGCGACGCACACGGCGAAGCGCGGCGGATCCGACTTGGCCGCGACGACGATGGCGTTGGCGGACTCCTGGAGCGCGTAACCGTACGCGTTGCAGAACGCGACGGTGTCGGCGAGGTCGCGATCGCAGGGGAGCACCTCCGCAGTGAGACCGAGCCGATCCGTGACGTCGGCCAGCGTCGAGGTGACGAGCTGCTCGAGCGCGGTGATCGACGCGGAGTTGTCGGCGTTCACGCGCTCATCGTAGGAGCGTCCCGCTGCGCGCCCGAACTCGAACGAGTGCCCTGACCGCAAACGGTCGCCGCACACTCTGTTCCGCCGGCCAGCCGGTCACTGCGCGATTTCGGCGAGGAACCAGTCGTCGGCGGCAGCGCCGGCCATCCACGCGCCGAGGACCGTCGCATCCATCGGTCGTGAGACGAGGTACCCCTGCACCGTGTGGCAGCCGAGCTCGTGGAGTGCGTCGAGCTGCTCGACGTGCTCCACCCCCTCGCCGACCACCTCCAGCCCGAGCATGTTCGCCAGTCCGGCGACGGCGGCGATCACCGCCCTGTCCGCTCTGTGCTCGATGACGCCGGTGACGAACGAGCGGTCGATCTTGATCGCGCTGAGCGGGTACTTGCGGATGTGGGTGAGCGACGAGTAGCCGGTGCCGAAGTCGTCGAGCGACAGCGAGACGCCCATCGCGCACAGCTCCAGCAGCGTGTGCTCTGGTGACACCCGCCCGCCACCGGCACGCCGCGCCAGCATCGCCTTCTCCGTGATCTCGACGCGGAGGCGCTCCGGGGGGAGCCCGTGGTCGAGCAGGATCATC
Source organism: Acidimicrobiales bacterium (assembly GCA_038213195.1). Taxonomy (GTDB): domain Bacteria; phylum Actinomycetota; class Acidimicrobiia; order Acidimicrobiales; family Ilumatobacteraceae; genus JAODBQ01. The sequence goes on from JBBQTN010000058.1 coordinate 12,199, forward strand.
CCCACCCGGTCGCACAGGTTCCGCTCGGCGAGCTGGGTGACCGAGAAGTTGATGCACAATCGCAATTCGCCCGGGAGGCCGGCGAGGGCGACGCACGCCGACTCGAGCACCGCGTCGCCGAGCATCACGTCCAGCCCGGCGTCTGTCGCGAGGTCGAGGAACGCCGATGGTTGCAGCCACCCCAGCCGGGGATGGTTCCAGCGGGCCAACGCCTCGACGCCTGTCGTGCGGCGGGTGGTGATGTCGGCCATCGGTTGGAAGTGGGCGACGACCTCGCCCCTGTGCAGTCCGGCGGCGAGGTCGTCGGCGAGCTGCCGCCGTTCGTCGGAGCTGCGCCGCCGGTCCGGGAGGCTGCGGATCGGATCGCCGCGTCGACTCGCCTTCGCGTCGTACATCGCCAGGTCCGCGTCGGCGAGCGCCCCTGCGACCGTCGATCCGGTCGTGAGCAGCGACACCCCGACGCTGGCCGTGATCCGCACGGGGCCGGCATCGAGGATGTACGGCACCTCGAGCTCGCGCTCGATCCGCTCCACGACGGTCGAGGCGAGGTGTTCGTCCTCGATGCCGATCGCGAGCACGACGAACTCGTCACCGCCGACGCGGCTGACGACGTCACCGGGCCGCACGACCCTGCGCAGCCGTCCCCCGACCGACCGCAGGAGCTCATCACCAGCCTCGTGGCCGAGGAGGTCGTTGACCGGCTTGAACCGATCGAGGTCGATGAACAGCACGGCCGCCCGCTCGTCGGCCTCGAGCAGCGCTGCCATTCGATCGAGCAGGACGCCACGCGTCGACAGGTTCGTCAGCGAGTCGTGGCGGGCGACGTGCTCGAGCGCCTGTCGGGCCGTCTGCAGGTCGGTCACGTCGTGCCCGGTCACCACGAGCCCGGCGACGACAGGATCGTCGATCAGGTTGACGATCTCGAACCGGATCGGCCGTGACACCCTGCCACCGTTCTCGCCGTTGACGGACTGCCCGTGGCCGGGCGCGACGCGCATCGCCGCCTCGCACGTCGAGTGCTGCCTTGTGGTGATCGCCTGGTGGATCCCGACGGCAAGTGCGGCCGCGCTCTCGGGCGCAGCGAAGCCGACCAAGGTGTTCCCGATCACCTCGCTCGGGTCGTGGCCGAGCAGGCGGGCGAACGCGCCGTTGACGCTCTCGACGACGCCCAACGGATCGAGCAGCAAGGTGATCGACGCGGCGTGCTGGACGATCTGCTGGAACTTGGCGAGGTCGTCGCCGGAGACCTCCCACATCCTCCGTTCGGTCAGATCGCGGGCGATGCAGATCAGCCCGCCGATGCCTTCGACGGCGCCGGCGTCGGCACCGATGAGCTCCAGCCACACCCACGATCCGTCGCTGCGCCGGACGCGAACCTCGATCGGGCTGCCCCTGCGCTTGCCGAGCATCGTCGATGCAGAGGAGAGGACCACGGGGACGTCGTCGGGATGGACGACGTCGAGCGCGTTGCGGCCGATCCACGCGTCAGGCGCGAAGCCGAGGATGTCTGTTGCGGCGTCGTTGACGTAGCGCACGTTGAGGTCTGCATCGACGACGAACACCAGGTCCGGGAGTCGTTCGAGCAACAGCCGTTGGTCGATCTCACTCCGCACGCCCTCACTATCGGCCATTGCGGTGGTGATCTGGAGGGTGAACCACTCCGTCATCGATTCGTCAACTCGGGGCAGGTCACACGGGGATGAAGCGGCGAACGGCGGCGATCTTCTCGGTGGCCGGCAACGGGCCGATGCCGACCGTCGATCCCGGCTTCGGGGCCTGGATCCACTGCGTCGAGTTGATCGCCATGCCGACGTGACCGATGATCCCAGGGGTCGCCGATCCTTCGGTGAAGACGAGGTCGCCCGGCAGGATCGGCGCGGTCGTCCAGTCGACGGCGGTGCCCTCGGTGGCCTGGACCGCGCTCTGGTGGATCAGCTGGATGCCGGCCTGCGCGTACGCGGTGAGCACGAGGCCGGAGCAGTCGTAGCTGTCGGGCCCTGCGCCGGCGAACACGTACGGCTTGCCGATCTGCGCAACCGCGAACGCGAGCACCGCGTCGAGCTTGGCGTTGCCGGTCGGGGCGATGCTGACGTGTGGCGCGGCCGCTGGAGCCGGCGTGGCGGTCGCGGTCGGTGTCGCCGCCGCACCGACGCCGGTGGTCGCGTTCGCGGCCGGTCCCGCGGCGAGCTTCGCAGCCGTCGTCTTCGGCGTCGTCAGCGCGCCGGCGGGGATGATGATCACGGTGCCGGGGAAGATCGGCGTGGTGATCGTGAACTTGTTCGCAGTCAGCAACGCGTTGAACGGCACGCCGTAGTTGAACGCGACACCGTAGAGGTAGTCGCCGGCGACGATCGTGTAGCTGGTCGGCGCGGAGGTGGTCGCCGGGGTGGCTGCCGGTCGGGCGGTGGTCGGCGCGGCCGTCGAACCGGTCGTGGCACGAGGGGACGGCGGCGCGGTCGCCGGAGACGCTGAGGCGCCCTTCGTGCTCGCCGCTGTGGTCTTGGCGATCGTGGTGGGCGGCGACGTCGACGGCACCGTGGCGGCGGGCACGATGAGTTGTTGCCCGGCGAGGATGACGCTCGTCGCGGTGAGCTTGTTGGCGGTGAGCAGCGCCGCGAACGACACCTTCAGCTTCAGCGAGATCGTCCACAGCGAGTCGCCGTCGACGACCGTGTAGCTCGAGGCCGCTGCGTTCGTTGCCGCGGAGCCCGCAGGAGCGGCGCCGGCGGAGGTGCAGACGGGCAGCTGACTGGCAGCGCTGCAGACGACGACCGCCAGGGCGACGGTGAGCACTCGGCGATTGCGGCGCATGGTGGGTGATCGGCTCCTCCGTCAGGGGTCTTGACCAGAACCCTCACGATGATCCACAGGTTGTGGATCAAGGTGTGCTAGAGCGTGATCTTGTCACAGGATCGCGCGATTGGACAACCCTCTCGTCGAGATGAATGGCATCGGACCTGCTCAGCGGCCTGAAATTTCCAAGTCTCTACTTGTCATCGAATCTGTGGTCTCGATAGTTCATTGAGTCTTGACCAGGGCAGATGGCAAAGTATCATGCTGACGTCGAGGGTTCTGGCGAGCATCGGCGAACGGCCGTCGGGCCGTCGATGACATGCCGGACTGCCGACGATCGAGTCGCGGAGCTCGTGGCAGCACCCCGGCGCGAGCAACCGTGGCATCCGATCCGCAGCGCGCGCTGCGGCCTCGGTACGGTCGGCGCATGGCAGAGCACATCCGATACGAGACCGACGGCAAGGTCGGCACGATCACCATCGACCGGCCGGAGAAGCGCAACGCGATGACGTACGCGATCCTCAACGACTTCACCGACGCGATCGCCACGGCCGGCTCGGATCCGGCGACCAGCGTCGTAGTGATCACCGGGGTGCCCGGCGCGTTCTGCGCGGGCACCGACCTGGCCGACCTCGCCTCGACGCCGAACGAGTCACGCGGTGGGCGCGGGAGGGCTGCGCAGCCCCGGAGCTGGTGGCCGATCGTCGACTGCCCGAAGCCGACGATCTGCGCTGTCGACGGACCGGCGATCGGGATGGGCGCGGAGTTCACGTCCCAGTGCGACATCCGTCTGGCGTCGACGAACGCGTCGTTCGCGTGGAACTTCGTCCACCGCGGGTTGGTCCCCGACACGGGCGCCGGCACCTGGCTGCTGCCGCGGATCATCGGGCTGCAGAACGCCCTGCGCCTGATCTACACCGGGGAGCGGATCGACGCGACCGAGGCCGGCCGCCTCGGCTACCTCGCCGAGGTCGTTGCCCCCGACGAGCTGACGGCCCGCACGAAAGCGCTCGCCGACCTGGTTGCCGGCGCCTCGCCGCACAGCCAGCAGCTGATCAAGAAGCTGGTCTACGAAGGGCTCACCTCGAGCGTCGACGAGCACATGGCCCGTCACTCCGTCGCGATCACGGCGTGCTTCAAGAGCGACGATCATCGCGAGGGCGTGGCCTCGTTCCTGGAGCGCCGCCCGGCGGTGTTCACCGGCACCTGAGCGCTCGTCGATCCTGCCTCGGCGACGGGCCGGTGAGGTCACGCGTCGCGTCGGTGGCGAACACTCGCGCACGGGCGTCAGGATCGCGTGAAGGCCCGCGCAGCGGCCGACAAGCATCCGTTCAGATCGTCTCGCCGGCCGCTGCGGGGCGTACATACGAAGCATGAGCAGCACGCGGACAGCGGGGGACCGGGGCAACGGCGAGTCGCTGGCGGTGGCCTCCGGTGCGGCCGGATTGGCGATCGTGCTCGGCGCGGCGCTGGTACCGCTGCGTTCGTCGCTCGGCCCGACCAACGTCGCGCTGTTGATGACCACGCTGGTGGTCGTGGCCGCGGTCGCCGGGGGGAGGATCGCCGGGGTCGCCACCGCTGTCGCGGCCGCCGTGACGTTCAACTTCTTCTTCACGAAGCCGTACCTCACCCTGCGGGTCGGCAACAGCCACGACATCGTCACGATCGTGTTGATCGTGTTGATCGGTCTGGCCGTCGGCCAGTTGACATCGGTGCGGGCGCAGCGCACATCGGAGGTGCGCGACCACGTCAACGCCCTGCACGGCCTCGAGGCGGTGTCGGCCGCTGTCTCGGCGGGCGTCGAGCCGCGCGAGGTCGTCGCCACCATCCACCGCGAGCTGGTCGACGGAGCTGGGCTCAGCGACGCGAGGTTCGAGCCGGTGACGGAGGACGACCTCCGACCCGTGGTCGACCGCACCGGGCACGTGCACACCGTGCGCCGCACGCACACCGGTCGTGGGTTCGCGCTGCCGCCCGAGGGCGTCCGGCTGCCCGTCGTCTCGGGTGGACTTCCGTTCGGCCAGCTCGTGATCGAGGCCCCGGAGAGCGTCGCGGTGAGCGTCGAGCAGCGCAAGGCGATCGTGGCGATGGCGGATCAGCTGGCGATGTCGATCCGCCAGCATCCCGAGCTGGAGGGTGCGGTTCCGGTCGCCGAGTCGATCTGACGGACGGATCCCACGTCCTGCAGGTGACGTTGCAGTGCCGCGCTGCAACGCCGGTGCGGGGGACCGGCGTCCGCTCGCTGAGCTCTCACCCTCCTTCCTACGATGGCCGGGTGGAAGCGATCACGGTGCAGCCGATCGGAACCGTCGTGTCGGGCCGGGTGGTGGCCGCCGACGACAATTGGGACGCCGAGACCAGCGAGATCGAGCTCGACGACCGGTTCGGCCCCGCCTCGGTGCACGGGCTCGACGCGTTCTCGCACGTCGAGGTCGTCTACCAGTTCCACCTCGTGCGCGAGCAGGACGTCGTGCTCGGCACGCGACACCCACGCGAGCGGCTCGACTGGCCAGCGGTCGGGATCTTCGCCCAGCGCGGACGGGTGCGACCGAACCGGCTCGGCGTCACCGTCTGCCGGCTCGTCGACATAGCCGGCACGCGGGTCACCGTCACCGGCCTCGACGCGATCGTCGGCAGCCCGATCCTCGACATCAAGCCGGTGATGATCGAGTTCGGCCCGCGCGGCGAGGTGCGCCAGCCGGTCTGGGCGACGGAGATCATGGCGACGTACTGGTAGCCCGATCCGGCGGGCGGTTGGCTGAGCGGCGAGCCTGTGCACGGGCTCAGCCGGTGAGGTCGATGTCGAACGCGGTGGTCAACGTCGCCGCGCCGGATCCGTCCGGCGACGACTGCTCGAACCTCGCCCGTGCCGACCTGCCCTCGATGACCAGCTGGCCGATGCCGTTGGCCCACAGCGGTCCATGGTCGATCTTCCAGCGCACGTCGGCGCGCCGGCGTCGCGCCGCACGGCGCAGGGCGCGTCCGACGAACGTCATCGGGCGGGTCAGCATCACGCGCATCCCGAACCGCTCGAACGAGGTGAGCGTGTTGCGGATCGGCGAGCTGACGAGCTGGTGGACCCTGCTGTCCATGCGCTGCGACGCGGGGTAGTGGATCTCTGCCTGGTAGCTGAAGTGGATGTCGCCCGAGAGCACGCAGATCGATGCCGGCGCGACCCTGCCGGCTTCTCCGCGACCGATTGCCGCGATCAGCCCGACCAACGCGTCGAACGAGCGCGAGAACGCCGGCCAGTCCTCCAGGTCGAGCCCGCGTCGCACGCGCTCCATCGCCCGCTGTTGCAGCCCTGCGGGACGTCGCCCCCACGCCCCTTCGCCGACGGCGTCGCTCCAGACCTCGACGTCGTGCAGGCCGCCGGGCGTGAACGCCGGCAGCGACGTACCGATCAGCAGGTGGTCGACGTCCTCGTGGCACTGATCGACGATCCACTCCCACTCCACCTCGTCGATCATGCTGCGTTGGTCGGGCTCGAGGACCCGCCCGCACCGTGAGTCGACGATCACGAGCTTGGTGCGACCGAGGTGGCGGGCGAAGCTGAACCGGTAGCCGCCGTCGACGGGTGTGCGCTCGTCGGTGTTCATCGCCCAGGCGCGCAGCAGTGACGCACCGTCGTCGGCGTCGAGCAGCGCCGCGAGCATCCCCTCGGAGGCGATGTCGTCGGGGCTCTGGTTGCCGAGGTGCTGATAGATCCAGTACGTCATCAACCCGCCCGTGACGTGTTGCTGCCACCATCGTTCGCGTCGGATGTCGCTCACCCAGCTCGCGGAGATGTTCCAGTCGTCGATCATCTCGTGATCATCGAAGATCATCACGCTCGGCACGACCGACAGCAGCCACCGCTCCCACGGCGACGACCACGACTCGTGGTACAGCCACGTGAACTCCTCGAACCCGTCGACGAGTTCTGGCGGCAGCCGCTCGTCGGCTGGCTCGACGCGCCGCTTCTCTTCGATCCGCCGGCGCGCCTGCGGCGACGAGTCGTCTGCGTACATCTGGTCGCCGAGGAACACGAGCAGGTCGGCCCACTCGTCGACCGGCCGGGCGGCCATCCGGCGCGCGTGCGCGTAGATCGCGTCGACGCCGCGTCCGCGTGGATCATGGGCGAGCTGGAGCGTCCACGGTGGTTCGTGCGGCGCAGCGATGCGGCACGACCCGAACAGGATCCGCAGCGGGTGCTCACTCGCGAGTGCAGGCGGGCGGAGGGTGCGCACGCTCGACGCCGGCAGCCCGAGTGCGGCATCGGGCCAGCGGACCACGCCGTCGACGCGGACGTCGTACTCGTGACGGGTGCCGGGCTGCAGGCCGCCGACGATCACCAGGGCGTAGTGGTGCCCAGCGACGTGGAAGGTGTGGGTGCTGTGGCCGAGCACCTCGACGGTGCATGGCCCGTCGGTCTCCATCCAGATCGTCGCGGTCGTCTCGCCGACGTGGCGCAGGAGCGGACCGATGATCAGTTCGCTCATGGCTGGCCGTTCATTCAGCCCGGTCGCGAACGGACGCGATGCGGTCGCCGACGGTGTCGATCGTCGAGACCGTGGTCAACGTCCTTGCGCCGCGCAGCTTCTCGGCGAGGTGCTCGCCGGCCGTGGTCGGGGGGTAGGCCGCCGGGTGCGCGTCGTCGATGCATGTCGGCAGGCACTCCACCACTGCGTCATAGTCGCCGTCGAGGAAGAACGCGAGTGAGCGTCGCCGCGCCCCGCGCCCGCCGAGCGACACGACCCGGTGCACCGTCGAGCGCCAGCGATCGTTCGTCCACTGCGCGAGCAGGTCGCCGAGGTTGACGATCAGCGCGCCCGGTTCCGCGAGCACGTCGTGCCACTCGCCGTCCGCGAGCAGCTGCAGGCCGGCCACCCGATCGGCGTGGAGGACTGTGGTGATGCCGTAGTCGGTGTGTGCGCCGAGGCGCTGCTGTCCGTCGAGCACGGCCGCGCCGTCGGCGAGGCGCTCGTAGTAGTTGACCCGCAGCGTCTCGGTGGAGTGCCGGTTGAAGTCGCGGAACCACCGATCGGGCAGACCCAGCGCGAGGGCGTAGACGTCGAGCAGGGTGCCGGCGAGCGCGGCGACGGCGTCGAAGTACGCGACCAGCGCGGGGCGCATCGTCGCCGGCCGCGCCGGCCACAGGTTCGCGGCGAACACGTGGTACGGGTCGGCGCGGTGGACATCGTCGTCGGGAACGGAATCGGGCCCGAGCACGAACGCCTCGCGCAGGTCCGCCGGGGCATCGACGCCGACGGTGTAGCTCAACGACTCGGAGCCGATCGGCAGGAACCCGCGGTTGATGTGGTCGGCGTCGGGCTGGACCTGCCGCTTCTCGTCGTCGGGGAGGTGGAAGAACTCGTCGATCGAAGCAAGGACGTCGTCGACCGTCGCAGGGGAGATGCCGTGGCCGACCACCTGGAAGAAGCCGCTGCTCCGACAGGCGCGGTCGACGCTCGCGGCGATCGCCAGGCGCGCCGCTTCGTCGCCGCACGACCAACCGCGAAGGTCGATCACCGGCACCGTCGTCGGGACCACAGGCTCGTCGATCACATCTCCTCCGTCAGCTCCGCGACGCGTGACCGTATCGACAGGGCGGCCCCGGCGTGACCACGCCTCACACCTCACGTGCCGTGGTGTCGATGATCGCCCCTGCGTCGGCGGGGAGCGCGACGTCGCCGGCGTCGAGTCGCCCGCCGACGCGTTGGGCGAGTCCGCCCTGGTCGACGATCGTGCGCGCGATCAGTGACCCGAGTGGGCCGACGAGGCCGACCTGGCCAGACGCGACGGCGGCGATCACCGCCTTGGAGATCTTCCGCGCCGCCGGTTGCACGCGTGCCCAGTCGACCTGTTCGGCCAGCGCCTTGGCGGCGCGGGCCGCCTCGCCTGTCTTGTCTGCCGTCGCCGAGCGCACGACGGCCCAGTCGACGGCGCCCAACGCGCCGACGACCTGCGCCGCGTCGTCCGCAGTGCTCGGTGCCGGCGAGCCCTCGTCACGCGCTCCCTTCACCTTCCCCACCAGCGCGTCGAGCTGCTCGCGCGGTGTCGCCCAGATCTTCTGCGCCGGCGCATCGTCGCCGCGACGTCCGGCGGCGTACTCGTCCTTCAGCACCTGCGCCGCATGCCGTGCCCGCCTCGACAGCCACGACGCCGCAGCCGCAGGCTTCGTCGTCCCCGCCGCGCTGGGCGGGGGGTCGGAGGGAACGGTCGTTGCGCTCGGTTCGGGTGGCACGGTCGGTTCAGCTGGCACGGTGGGGGCTCCGCTCCCGAGGTTAGGCAACCCCGCCGCCCCCGCGCTGCGCCGGCCGCGGACGACGGCTGTACCGTTGAGTCCTGGCCACCGAAGGCACGAGCAGGAGGGTGAGATGTCCGACACCAGGCGTCCCCAGGTGCAACGCAGCGAGTCCGAGTGGCGCGAGCTGCTCACCCCCGAGCAGTACCACGTGCTGCGCGAGGCCGGCACCGAGCGTCCGTGGAGCGGCGACTACGTCAACGCCCATGTCGACGGCACGTACCACTGCGCGGCGTGCGGCGCCGAGCTGTTCGACTCGCACACCAAGTTCGAGTCCGGGAGCGGGTGGCCGAGCTTCTACGAGCCGAAGGTCGCCGATGCCGTCGAGCTGATCGAGGACCGCTCGATGGGCATGGCCCGCACCGAGGTCCGCTGCCGCAACTGCGGGTCACATCTCGGGCACGTGTTCCCGGACGGGCCGGCGCCGACCGGCCAGCGGTTCTGCATGAACAGCCTCTCGCTCTCCCTGGAGCCGGCCGAACCGGGCGCAGACGCAGCGGACTGACGCGACGAGCCGGCGGCCGCGGCAGGTCAGTCGCGATTCCGTCGTGGAAGACTGACCTGGTGCCAGGAGCGACACCGGTCGGTCAGCCGCGACCGTATCTCCCGATCGGCGAGTACGCCTTCCTGAGCGACTGCCACTCGACTGCGCTCGTCAGCCGGCACGGCTCGGTCGACTGGGCGTGCTTCCGCCGGTTCGATTCTCCGACCGCCTTCGCGCGCCTGCTCGACCACGACCTCGGCGGCCACTTCGCGATCACCGCGCGGGGTCCGGCCGCGCACGAGCGCGCGTACATCGACGGCACGCTCGTGCTGCGCACGACGATCACCACCGCGACCGGACGGGCGTCGCTCACCGAGGGAATGGTGATGCGCCGCGGCGGGTCCGACAACCCTCATCACCAGCTGGTGCGGATCCTCGACGGCATCGACGGATCGATCGTGTTCGACATCGAGCTCCAACCGCGCTTCGACTACGGATGCACGGTCCCGTTGGTGAGCGAGATCGGCGTGCGGTCGTACACCGCAGTGGGCGGCCCGGAGGCGCTCGTGGTGCACACCGATTGCACGCTCGAGGTCGATCGCCGCAACGGCCGGCTGATCGGCCAGGTCGAGCTGGGCGCAGGTGCCTCGTGCCGGTTCCTGCTCTCCTCGCGCGCCGCGCACAGGGCAGGGGAGGTGGAGAGCACCATCGAGGACGCCGATGCGCGGCTGCGCACGACGATCGACTGGTGGCAGCTCTGGGGGCGCAACGCCCCGACGTGCGGGCGCCTCGAGACCGGTCAGCAGATCTCGGTGCGAGTGCTCAAGGGGCTGACGTGCGCGCCGACTGGCGCCGTGATCGCCGCTGCCACCACCTCGCTGCCCGAGCAGCCGGGCAGCGACCGCAACTGGGACTACAGGTACTCGTGGGTGCGCGACTCGTCGCTGGTGCTCGATGCGCTGGTCGGCACCGGCCACGCAGAGGTCGCCAAGGGCTTCCGCGACTTCCTGATCCGCACCACCGCCGGCAACGCCGACGACCTGCAGATCATGTACGGCGCCTACGGCGAACGGCGGCTCCCGGAGCTGGAGCTGGAGCAGCTCAACGGGTGGCGCGGCTCGAAGCCGGTGCGGATCGGCAACGCTGCCTCGGACCAGGTGCAGCTCGACGTGTACGGCCACGTGATGGATGCCGTGGACACGTGGCACGACGGCAGGTCGAACTTCGATCCTGCCGAGCGCGAGTTCCTGTGCCGCGTCGTCGATGTCGCGGGGGCGCGGTGGAAGGAGCCGGACCAGGGGATCTGGGAGATGCGCGGCGACCCGCGTCACTTCGTCCACTCCAAGGTGATGTGCTGGGTGGCGCTCGACCGCGGCATCTCGTTCGGGTCGCTGCTCGACGCGGACGGCACGCAGGTCGAGTCGTGGCGCACGATGGCCGAAGAGCTGCGCGAGGACGTGATGACCCGCGGCATCGACCCGGCGCGTGGGTGCTTCCGCCAGCACTACGAGACCGCCGATGTCGATGCCAGCCTGCTCAAGCTGGCGATGGTCGGGTTCATCGCCCCCGACCACCCGGCGATGCTGGCGACCGTCCAGGCGATCCAGCGCGACCTCACCGTCGGGGAGAGCGGGTTCCTCCGCCGCTACGGCGCGAACATCGACGACGGCGTGAACGACGACCTCAACGACGAGGGTGTGTTCCTGCTGGCCAGCTGCTGGCTGGTCGAGGTGCTGGCGATGCAGGACCGAGAGGATGAGGCGCGGGCCCTGTTCGAGCGGATCAGGTCCTGCGCGAACGACCTCGGGTTGTACTCGGAGGAGTTCGACGTCGCCTCAGGCGAGCTGCTCGGCAACTTCCCGCAGGCGTTCACCCACCTCGGCGTGCTGATGGCGGCGCGGCGCCTCGACGGCAACGTGTAGCGCGCCACATATCGGGCCCTTCTGCTTGATCTGTGGGTCAGGTTCGGCCCGGGAGAACGGGTGGGTGGCTTCCAAGGGCGAGCATGGCGAGAGCGATGAGTGCGTGGGGGTCTTTGAACCCGAACGCGATCCGGGTGAGCAATCGGATCTTGGTGTTCATCGACTCGATGAGACCGTTGGAGAGACCCGAGTCGAGTGCGTGTTCGATCGCAATGCGGTGCTTGACGAGTCTGCGGGCGAGCTCGACGAAGGACTGGATGCGTGATCGACGCGCCCATGACAGCCACCGGTCGAGGGCGTGCTTGCCTTGATCGCCTTTGACGGCGAACACGAATCTCAGTCCTTCCTTGAGCAGGTAGGCGCGGTGCAACCGCGGGTCGGTCTTGGCGATCCATTCGAGCTGGGTTTGTTGCGTGTCGGTGAGATCACCGGGGTTCTTCCACAGGGCGTAGCGGGCACGAGAGATCCTCAACGAGGTGCCCATGGCCTTACCGCGTCGCGCACCGGTGGTGGGGTTGTGTCGTCCTGGCGCCTGGTGCCATGCCCGGCGACGTTCAACGTCGAGGGCTTCGATGCCCCACACCACGACGTGGAACGGATCCGCACACCGCACCGCGTTGGGGGCTCGCTTGGCGACGACTCGGGCGATCCAGTCGGCCATGTCCGCTGACACATGGGTCAACAGGGCGCAGCGTTCGTCACCGAGTTCATTGAAGAACACCTCCAACGAAGTGTCGTTGCGGCCGGGGCCGGCCCACACCAGATGCCCGGTGTCATGATCGACGACCACGATCAGGTAGCGATGGCTGCGTTTGTAGGAGATCTCGTCGATCCCGATCCGACGTAAACCACCGAGACGATCGATGCGTTCCTCGATGTCGTTGTTGACCCGGGTGACGATCGCGCCGATCGTTCGCCACGCCACCCGCAACAACTCACACGTCGCCGACTTCGAGGTGCGCACCGCCAACCACGCCGCCATCGCATCGAAGTCACGGCTGTGACCGACACCATGTCGCGCCCACGGCACCGCCACCACCGTGGGGCCGTGCGTGCGGCACCGAACCCGAGGCGCGTCAGCCTCGATGAACACCCTCGTGATGCCCGCGTCCAACGCCCGCCAGCGGCGCCGACCATCACCTTGGTCATAGCCCGGCGACCGCCGACCACACCGCCCGCACCGACCACGGGCCTTCGCATTCGGCCGCACCGAGACGATGATCGACTCATCCGCGTCGTCAACGCGGACGCCTTCCACGACCGTGCGCGTCAAGCCGCACGCCTTCTCCCATACCTTGGTGTTCCGCACCCCGTCTGCCGTCCTTTCGGTTCCGAGCCTTCGACAGCGCGAAACCTAGGAATCAGACGGGGTGCACTTGCGGATAGGCCCTCAACCAACCCACGGACACAGCAGAAGGGCCCGATAACGCTCGGCGGGCCTCGCCGGTGGTGGTGTCCGGAACCGCCGGGTCGTCGTCAGCCGGCTTCAAGCATCTCGTTCCATTGTCGCACTGTCCACGAGCTCACCAGTCCGTTGATCACGTACGGATCTGCTCGTGCG
>JBBQTN010000059.1:0-25166 GCA_038213195.1 Acidimicrobiales bacterium
GCGCCGCGCTGGGCACCCGGCCCGAGGTCGAGCTCGACCTGCTCGGCGGGACCGCCGGCCGGCACCGTCGGCGGCGGGAGGTCCTTCGTGGCACGTGTGCGCCGGGCGGGCGGCGGCTCCCACTCGTCGTCGGCGGCTCGATCGTAGATCCGCGGCGGTTCGAACGACCCGTCCTCGTCGAGCGGGGGCGCGGTGTCGCGCTCGCTCTTCAACGACGCCATGTTGCCGAAGACGGCGCTCACCTTGCGTCCGACGGCGCGCAGCGGACGGCCGACGACGGCCACGCTGCGCGAGGTGTTGCCGAACAGGGTGCGCAGCGACGAGCCGGTGATCAGCAGGATCCCGCCCAGCAGCAACGCCAAGAGCACGACGGCGGCCCCGAGCTTGTCGATCAGCCCGCGCAGCGGACCACCGATCAGCGCACCGATCCAGCCCCCCGCATGCCCGAGCTCGTCGAGCCCCGACCACGAATCCTTCGGGCCACGGAACACGTGCAGCAGGCCGAGCACCGACAGGGCGGTGATCCCCCACCCGATGCCGAGGCGGAAGCGGTGCTGGCTGCGACCCCTGCGCACCAGCGCGACGCCGACGCACACGAGCGCGATCGGGACGGCGAAACGGCCGACGCCGGTGAGCCAGCCGACGATCTTCTCGATCCCGCGACCGAGGATGCCGGCCAGGTTGACGTAGATCGCCAGGCCGAGCAGCACCCCGACGGCGATGAACGCGATGCCGACGAACTCGTTCTCCCTGCCCTCGATGGCGTCGCTCAACTCGTCGCGCGCCTGCTCGCGTCGTGACCGCGGCAGCACACGGGTGGCGTCGGACGCGGGGCGATCAGCAGCGGCGCGTGCGGTGGAGCGCGCACCGTTGGCCGTGGTCGAACGGGTCGTGGCGCTGGACCGCGCCGACCCAGCGGAACGCGATGGCTGGCGCGAAGGGGCCGGGCTGCGCCGTGCCCCCTTCTTCGTGCGTCCCCATGTGGCCATCGAACGTCACGGTACCAAGGGGGTGCGCGAGCACTCGCGCATCGTCGCTCCTGCAGCGCGGCGAGGGAAGCGCCAGCGACGAGCCGCACGAGGGAGCAGGCGAAGCGCAGCGGAGCCCAGTCCCGACCATCAGAACCGCGGCGGGCGAAGCCAAGCGGGGCCCAGTCCCGACATCGAGCTCGATCAGCTCGCGTCGAGCGGGTCGACCTCGATCACCTTGCCGTCGGGGCCGAGCACGACCTCCAGCTGGCCACCTTGCGGCGACGAGACGTCCACCTTGTACTGCACCGATCCGTCCGCGCCGCCGAGCACGTAGAAGAAGTCGAGGGTCGAATCGGGCAGGTCGCGGTGCACCTGGGCGACCACGGCGGCGGGGTCGAAGGTCAATGCCGAGGCCGCGAACGTGTGCCCGGTCGCCGGTTCTGCGTCCTTGCTGGACAGCCGGCCGTCGAGGTACAGCCAGGTCTGGGCGAGCGTGCCGTTGTTCACGGCGATGATCAGGTTGACCAGCTTCGACGTGGTGTTGATCTCGAAGTACTGCTGCGGCCCGCCGAGCTCGGCCTCCAGCGCGTGGACGGCGGGGATGATCAGGTCGACGCGTGGCAGTGCGTTCGCGTCGCCCCCCGTGCCTGCCGGGGCGGTGCCGGACGACACCGTCGATGTGTCCGTCGAACCGCCCGCAGGCCCGTTGCCCGACGAGCAGGCGGCGAAGACCACGGCGCCGGCGACGAGGAGCGAGCACGCCACCCGCCACCGCGGCGAGGTCAAGCCTCCATCACCACCGGGACGATCATCGGCCGGCGCCGGGTGCGCTCGCTGACGAACTTGCCTGCGGCTCGGCGCACCTCGCGTTCGAGCGACTCGACGTCACGAACGCCCGAGGCGAGGGCTCGCTCCACGGCAGCGGCCACGGTGTCGCACGCCTCGTCGAGCAGGTCCTCCGCCTCCGGCGCGTAGACCCACCCACGGGTGATGATCTCGGGGCCGGTGAGCACCTTGCCCGTGGCGACGTCGACGATCACCACGACGACCACGACACCTTCTTCTGCGAGGACCCGGCGGTCGCGCAGCACGCCCTGGCCGACGTCGCCGACGATCCCGTCGACGTACAGGTACCCGGCGGGGACACGACCGGCCATCGCCAGCCCGTCGCCGGTCAGCTCGAGCACGTCACCGTCCTCGCAGACGAGCACGTGGTCCTTCGGCACGCCCATCAGGTAGCCCAGACGGGCGTTGGCGATCATGTGGCGGTACTCGCCGTGGATCGGCACGAACCACTCCGGCCGCGTCAGCGACAGGTAGGTCTTGATCTCCTCGGCCTGGGCGTGCCCGGTGGCGTGGACATCGGCGATCCCGGAGTGGATCACCTCCACGCCGGCGTGCAGCAGGCCGTCGATGACTCGGTTGACGTTGCTCTCGTTGCCGGGGATCGCATGGCTGGAGAGGATCACCGTGTCGGTGTCGGTCATCTTGACGAACCGGTTCTCGCCGCGGGCCAGCAGCGCCAGCGCCGACATCGGCTCGCCCTGCGAGCCGGTGGAGATCACGCACACCTTTCCAGGCGGGAGGCGGTCGGTCTCCTCGATGTCGACCAGCGCCGATTCCGGGATGGTCAGCACGCCGAGATCGCGGCCCATCCGCACGTTCTTCTTGATCGACAACCCGAGGGTGGCGATGACGCGACCGGAGGCGATCGCAGCGTCCGCGATCTGCTGGATGCGGTGGAGGTGGCTGGCGAAGCTGGCGGTGATGATCCGCCTGCCCTCCTGCTCGTGGAACAGCTGGCGCAGCACGGCGCCGACGCTGGTCTCGCTCGGTGCATGCCCGCGCTCCTCGGCGTTGGTCGAGTCCGCGAGCAGCAGGCGGATCCCCTCTGTGCTGGCGATCGCACCGATGCGGGCGAGGTCGGTGCGCCGCCCGTCGACCGGAGTGAGGTCGAGCTTGAAGTCGCCGGTGTGGAGGATGACGCCCTGCGGGGTGTGCACGGCGACGGCGTGGGCGTGCGGCACCGAGTGGGTGACGGGGATGAACTCGACGTCGAACGGCCCGATCGTGCGCCGCTCGCCGTCGTGCACGGTGATCAGCTGGGTTCGGCCGAGCAGACCGGCCTCCTCGATCCTGTTGCGGGCGAGGCCGAGGGTGACCGCCGAGCCGTAGATCGGGAAGCTCAGCTCGCGCAGCAGGTAGTGCAGCGCGCCGACGTGGTCCTCGTGCCCGTGGGTGGCCACCAGGCCGTCGATGCGTGCGGCGTTGGCGCGCAGCCAGGTGAAGTCGGGAAGGACGAGGTCGATGCCGTGCATGTCGGCGTCCGGGAACATCAGCCCGCAGTCGATCAAGAGGACCCGCCCCTGCTGCTCGATGGCCATGCAGTTGCGCCCGATCTCGCCGAGGCCGCCGAGGAACACGATCCGCACCGGGTCCCGTGCGTGGGGTGCGGAGCCGGCCGGTTGCCGGGCGGGTTCAGCCATGAGCGACAGTCAACCGCTTCGCTGCGCCGTTCGGGTCGCGATCACGAACGATCAGGTGATGCCTCGCGCCAGCGCTGCAGGTTGGCGAGCACTTCGGCGGCGCGGGCCTCGACGAACGCGGGGGCCGGACCCATCGGCAGGCGGGCCTGGCCGGCCGGCAAGCCGAGGTGGCGGAGCATCGCCTTCGTCGGGATCGGGTTCGGCGCGTCGTCACCGGTCTCGAACGCGAAGCTCTCGAGCATCCGGGAGTTGACGGACCGTGCACCGAGCGTGTCACCCTTGTCCCACAGGTCGAACATCTCCTGGTGGTCGGGTGCGGTCCAGTGGGTGGCGACGCCGACCGCGCCGACGGCGCCGACGGCCAGCAGCGGCAACGTCATCGGATCGTCGCCGCTGTAGACCTCGAACCCGGCGGGCGCTGACCCGATCAGCCCTGCGGTGGCGCCCGGGTTGCCGGCCGCGTCCTTCAGGGCCACGACGTTCGGCACCTCGCGGGCGAGGCGCAACATCATCGCCGCCTCCAACTTGCGACCGGTGCGCACCGGGATGTCGTAGATCATCACCGGCAGGTTGCTCGCGCCGGCGATGGCGCGCATGTGCGCCTCGATCCCGGCCTGCGAAGGACGGTTGTAGTACGGGCAGACGGCGAGGATCCCGGCGACGCCGAGCCCGGCGGCCTCGCGGGTGAGGTGCACGGAGTGGCGGGTGTCGTTCGTGCCGGTGCCGGCCACCACCGGGATGGTGACCGCCTCGCACACCGCGGCGAACAGCGACAGCCGCTCCTCGTCGCTGAGCACGGGCGACTCGCCGGTCGTGCCGGCGATGACCAAGCCATCGTGGCCGTGGTCCTGTAGCCACCTCGCCAGCGTGGCCGCTCCGTCGAGGTCGATGTCACCGGCCGCGTCGAACGGCGTGACCATCGCGCTGAGCACCCGTCCGAAGCGGGGTGTCGCCGCCGTCATCCCGAAGCACCTGTCGAGCTCACGACGAGCCCTCTTCGGCCCGGTCGATGCCCTGGGTGAGGATCAGGTCCTCGTGCAGTTCCATCCACACATCGTGGTAGCTGCCGCACATCACGCCGGTGAACATATTCGTTTCACCGCCGAGGAACCGCTGGCACGACTGCGCCAGACGTGCTGCGTACGGCCGCAGGCGGGGCAGCACGTCGGCGAGCGCCTCGACGAGCGGGACCGCGCGCCCGTTCAGCGCGGCCAACCTGGCTGCGATGGCCTGGTCGTCCAGTGCGCGGGCGTGATCGTTCAAGCGGCCGTCGCGCAGCTGCCACTCGCCGCACAGCTCGTTGAGCTCCTCGTTGAGGCGCAGGAAGTCCTCGTACAGCGGGGCCAACCTCCCGTCGATGGTCGTCGCGACGACATCGTCGGCGAGCAGCTTGGCGTGCGCCTCCTTGCCGGCCGCGGTGAGCTGCCACAACGCGCGTGCTTCGCGGAACATCGCCAGGTCGCGCTCCTGCAGGTCGACAAGATGGGTGAGCGCTTCGTCGAGGTCGACGTCGGCGATCTCGGCGACGACCTCAGCCTTCGCGAACCCTCGGATCCGCAACGCGTGGATGGTGCGGAACGCGGGCTCCGACAGGTGGACATCCACGTCGACGCTGTCGGACACGGCCGCCAGCGTAGATGAATCTCGACGTCATGGGAGCCGTCCCCACATCAGGATCCGCCGGAACGGGAAGAACTGGGGTTCGCTGTCGCCGAGCACCTCGATCAGCGCTCGCGCGTAGTCGACCAGGAAGCGCGCGTAGACGTCGGCCGGGAGGCGCTTCTCGAACCGGGTCAGCGTCGTGCCGCGCACCCATTCGACGATGTCGCGGGTCGACGCGAGCACGTGCGGATAGACCTCCAACCGCACCCGTTGCTCGACGAAGCCGAGGTCGAACAGCAAGGTGGCGTACTGCTCCGGCTCGAGCACGTTCTTCGCCACCGGGTCGCTGGGCGGCCCCGCAGGGCCGAACTCGTCGCGGTAGGCGTCGCCGTTGGCCAGCCGATCGGCGACGAGATGCGCCGGCATGTACGCGTTGGCGGGGACCTGCACCGCCAGCTGCCCGCCCGGGGCGAGCGCCGCCGTCCACCCGGCGAGCACCCGCGGATGGTCGGGCACCCACTGCAGGCTGGCGTTGGCGAGCACCAGATCGACCCGGCCGTCGATGACACGGCCGCCGTCGGCCCCGTTGCCGGTGACACCGGGGTGGACGTCGGGGGGTGACGTCCACTGCCCGATGTCACCGAGCTCGAAGCGCACGTGGGCGCTGGCGAACGAGGCGGCCGCGGCGAGCATCGCCGGCGAGCTGTCGATCCCGACGCACTCGCCGATCCGGAGCCGCTCGACCGCGGCCGCAGTCAGCTCGCCGGGCCCGCAGCCGAGATCGACGGCACGCCGGACGTGCGCAGGGTGGATCAGGTCGAGCAGGTCGAAGAACGGCTTGGCGCGCTCGGCGGCGAACCGCCGGTACTGCTCGGGACTCCAGTCGGCGGGCACACTTGTATGTTACTTGTCTACGCGTCGACGCCTGCCGCTGGTTTGCTCAGGCGGCGGCCACCGGGGCGGGCGCTTCGCCGCCGAGCTCGAACGACGCGTACTCCTCGCCGGTGTCGACCCAGTCCTCGAACTGGATCACGCCCATCTCCTCGAACTTGTGACGCAGCCACTTGCCGTTGCGGTCGAGCAGGCCGAGCTTCTTGGTGTTCGGCACGATCTTGCTGAACAGCATCTGCTGGAACATCGCCCGGGTCGGGTCCTCGAGCAGCAGCGGCATGATCTGGCGCATGTCGATGCCCATCCGCTCCCAGACCTCCTGCTGCATGAACCGGTCACGCATGCGGATCGCGGCCTCGTAGCTGAACTCCTGGCGGTCCTTGATCTCGGCGTCGCTCATCCCGTCGTAGACCTCCTTCAAGCTGAGCACGCCGAACGCAACGTGGCGGGCTTCGTCGCTCATCACGTAGCGCAGCAGCTGCTTGAGCAACGGCTCGCCGGTGATCTGGTGGAGGAACCCGAACGCGGCGAGGGCGAGGCCCTCGACCATCACCTGCATCCCGAGGTAGGTCATGTCCCAGCGGCTGTCGTTGACGATGTCGTCGAGCAGCATCCGCAGGTGCGAGTTGACCTGGTACTGGCCGCCGAGCTTCTCCTGCAGGTACCGGGCGAACACCTCGACATGACGGGCCTCGTCCATCACCTGCGTCGAGGCGTACAGCTTGGCGTCGTACCACGGCACGGTCTCGACGATCTTGGCGGTGCAGATCAGTGCACCCTGCTCGCCATGGAGGAACTGGCTGAGCATCCAGTTGCGGCCCTCGATGCCGAACTCGAGCCACTCCTTGTCGCCCCACTTCTCGACCGGTGTGCCGATGTAGACGTTGGTGTCGAGGCCGATGCCGAGCACGGCCTGGTCCTCGACGACGGTCTTCTCGATGTCGACGTCGGTGTCCCACGGCAGGTCGGTGGAGCCGTTCCACTGCCCGGTCTTGGCCTTCTCGTACAGCTTGCGCAGCGCCGGCCGGCTCAACGAGTAGTCCCATGTGAAGATCGTGTCGGCGTCGTTCCTGACGACGTGCTCGACCTCGTTCGGGTCGTGCGTCGGGATCGCCAGGATCGCGTCGATGTCGTTGATCTCCCCGCGACCGAGGATCGTCTCGTTGTCGTTGAACGACGCTGGCTCGTTGTCGGTGACGGTCATGGTCAGCTCCTCAGGAGGGGTTGGAAGGCGGGGAGGATGAACGTGCGGACGAATTGCTGCGCGCTGGCGGGATCGCCGAGGTCGACGTGCTCGCTGGGGGCGAGGAAGTAGCTGATGACCAGCCGGGCGAGCAGCTCGACCAGACGGGACGCCTCACGGCGGGGCAGGTGCCGCTCGACGAGCGGCACGAGGAACAGGCTGGCGATGCGGATGATCCGCGGCAGCCCTGAGACGGTCAGCTCGTCCGCGGTCTCGCCCGGTTCCGACGACAGCATCAGCGCGAGGTGGTCGTCGGCGCGCAGCTCGATCGTGGCCTGCACCACGCAGCGCACGAGCAGGTCCTCGAACCCGTCGGCCGAGCTGACGTGGGCGCTCAGGCGGGTGAGGAAGTCCTCGGTGTCGCGCACCCGCAGCGCGTCGAACAGCACGTCCTTGCCACCGGGGAAGAGGCGGTACAGCGTGGCCCGCGACACTCCGGCATCGGCGGCGATGTCGTCGACGGTGACCTTCGCCATGCCCCACTTCTCACAACACCGCTTGGCGGCGTCGAGCACGGTGTTCTCGGCGGTGGTCGACACAACTGAGACAGTAAGACACTTTGTGTCTCACTGTCAATGCTTGATCGGGCAAGGTCTCACATTCGTCCGGCCTCGATGATCCGTTGCAGGAACACCTGGGTCAGCTCGCGCTGCGGCGCACCGAAGATCTCCTCGGGCGTGCCGGATTCGTAGACCAGGCCGTCATGCAGGAAGCAGACCTTGGAGGCGACCTCCTTCGCGAAGCCCATCTCGTGGGTCGCCATCATGATCGTCATCCCGTCTCGGGCCAGTTCGCGCACGATCGTCAGCACTTCGCCGACCAGCGCCGGGTCGAGTGCCGAGGTGATCTCGTCGAGCAGCATCAGCCGCGGGTCCATCGCCAGCGCGCGGATGATCGCGACGCGTTGCTGCTGACCGCCGGACAGCCGGTCCGGGTACTCCTTGGCCTTGGCGTCGAGCCCGATCCGGGCGAGGAGCATCATCGCTCGCGCCTCGGCTTCGCGCCGCCCGATCCCGAGCACCTTGCGCGGGGCCAGGGTGATGTTGTCGAGCACGGACATGTGCGGGAACAGGTTGAAGCTCTGGAACACGATGCCGACGTCGCAGCGCAGCGAATCGACGTCGATGCCTGCACCGCTGACCCGGTCGCCCTCGATCCTGATGACGCCGCCGTCGATCGTCTCCAGGGCGTTGATGCAGCGAAGCAACGTGCTCTTGCCGCTCCCCGACGCACCGATCAGCGCGACGACCTGGTGGAGGTCGACGTCCAGCGTCACGCCGTTCAGCACGGGCGTGTGCCCATAGCTCTTGCGGACGTCCTCGATCTCCAGGAACGCTGCCATCACTGCCCCGCCAACAGCCGCTTCTGGCGACGCAGGATGTAGTCGAGGTACCTGGTGAACGGGATGGTCACGGCGAGGAACAACATCGCCGCCATGGAGTACGCCGTCAGCGAGCCAGCGGCGTTGTTGGCGAACCGTGCCCGGTTCAACACGTCGAGCACACCGATGATGCTGATCAGCGCAGTGTCCTTCTGCAGGCCGATGAAGTCGTTCAACAGCGGCGGACCGATCCGCCGCAGCGCCTGTGGCACGACGACATGGCGCAGCGTCTGGAAGTAGGTCAACCCGAGCGACCGTGCCGCCGCCGCCTGGCTCCAGTGGACCGAGTCGATGCCCGCTCGGTAGACCTCGCTGACGTACGCGCCGTACGTGAGCGACAGGGCGAGGACGCACATCTGGATGTCGGAGAAGTCGCGGACGATCGGCACCTTCGCCTGCGGCAGGCCGAGGCCGATCAACAGGATCACCAACAGGCTCGGCACGCCGCGGAACACGTCGACGTAGGCCGTGGCGAGCCACCGGACCGGGGTGCAGGCCCGCCCCGGCAGCAGGCGCACGACCGCGACGATCAACGCCCACACGAGCACGATGATCTCCGCGTAGACGAAGACCTGGACGTTGATCCAGAAACCCTTGAGGAGGCTGTGCCATGTGTCGCCGCTCCACAGCAGGCGGCCCGCGAAGAACGCCCTGCGCACGCCGCCCGAGTTGGTCTGCACGAGCCAGGCGAGGAAGCCAGCGACGTACACCGACAGCCCCACCCCCACAGAGATCCAGGCCCAGTCGCGGGCCCGCTGCCCTGCGAGGCGGGCCTCCTCGAGCCGACGCTCGCGCGCCAGCGAGGAGGCCCGCAGGGAGTACACCACGGCGGGGACGCCCGTCGGCGGGAACAGCAGGGACAGGACCGCCGCGGCCCGGTAGGTGAGCACCCGTCCCGCCCTCCGCCGGTTGCCGGATGGCGGGACGACCAGCAGCTCGGCCCCGTCGCTCACACCGTGGTCACGTCGTCGCGGGTGACGAGCCAGTCGAGGCCGGCACCGGTACGTCGATGAACGGCACCGTCGTGGGATCACCGCCGAGGTACTTCTTGATCAGCGCAGTCACCGTGCCGTCGTCGAGCAGTCCCTGGATGATCGGGTCGAAGACGGCCTTCTTGCCGTTCCCCTTGCCGAAGATCGCGCCGTACTCCTCACCGGTCTTGAACTGCGCGACGACCTCGAGCGCACCACTGGACTGCGCCGCCTGCCCGAGGTTGATCGGTGTGTCGATGATGATCCCGTCGACGGTGCCGGCGTTCAACGCGGCGTATGCCGTGGACAGGTCGGGGAAGGACTTCACCCCGTCGATCGCCCAGCCCGGCTTCTTGCCGGAGATGAAGTAGTCCTCCGCCGTGGTCGAGGCCTGGACCCCGAGCTTGAGCTTCTTCACGTCGTCCCAGGTGGCCACCTTCGTGCCCTTCTTGACGAGCAGACCCTGATCGCTCTTGAAGTACCCGACGGAGAAGTCGACGACCTTCGCCCGCTCGTCGGTGATCGTCACCTGCGAGAGGGCGATGTCGTAGCTCGACGGATCGACCTGTCCGGCGACGATCGTGTCGAAGTTCTCGTTGCG
Organism: Acidimicrobiales bacterium; assembly: GCA_038213195.1. Lineage (GTDB taxonomy): Bacteria > Actinomycetota > Acidimicrobiia > Acidimicrobiales > Ilumatobacteraceae > JAODBQ01. The sequence continues at coordinate 10,147 of JBBQTN010000059.1, forward strand.
GAACTGCATCTTCAACCCGCACTTGGCGGCGATGTCGTTGGCGAGGTCGTACTCGATGCCGCTCTTGACCTTGTCGGGATCGGTCTCCTGGGCCGTGGTACCCCAGAAGTTCGGTCCTGGCAGGCTGGTGACGACGCTGAGGACGCCGGCCTTCACCGGCTTGCAGTCGACGGTGCCCGCAGCGGGCGTGGTCGCCGACGACGCCTTCTTGCTACTGCCACACGCCGTGATCAGCAGGCCGATGGCCGCTAGGCCGACGATGAGTTGCTTCGATCTCATGGTTCTCCCCGTTGCCAGGCCGTGTCGGTTGCCCGGTCGCGAGGAAGCTACCGCAGGTCAGGCTGGGTGACCGGGGCACCGCGAGAAGGCTGTGTGAACTTCGCCGCGCCTCCATCCGCGTCGTGCGGCGGTCGGGCGGCGCGCGCCGGCGCCGGTAGCGTTGCGCGGATGAGCGCGCAGGGCGTCGTCGATCGGCCGTCCCTCGACCTGCCGTCACCGCGGTTGCGCCTGGCGATGCTCGTCGCGGCCGGCGTGCTCTACGCGACCGGCACGTTCGGCTCGAACATCGCGTTCGCGTGGATGAAGACCCGGCCGGAGGTGGTCCTCGCCCTCTCGTCGCGCAACCGCAACCTGCTCGGCTCCGTGCCGTTCGTCAACCCGCTCGCCTACGCGGTGATCGGCTTCGGACGCGTCGTGCTCGTCGCCGTCGTCCTGTACCTCGTCGGCAGGTGGTACGGCCCGAAGGCGCTCGGCTGGGTGGAGGACCAGCTCGGGGAGCTGCCCGCCGTCTACCGCTGGGCGCAGGCGGGCCTCGACCGTGCCGGCTGGCTGCTCGTGCTGCTGATGCCGGGCAGCAACCTGGTCTGCCTGCTCGCCGGTCACCGGCGGATGTCGTTGCGCCGGTTCGTGCCGATGCTCGTCGCCGGCACGGTCCTCAAGCTCGTCGCGCTGTGGATCGGCGGGCAGATCTTCGACCACGAGATCCGGGCGTTCTTCAACTTCATCGACGGCTACCAGTGGTGGCTGGTCGGCGCAGCGTTCCTCGTCACGATCGTCCAGGGCGTGCGCAGGGCGAGCAAGTCGACGACCAACCTGGCCGGCGTGATCGCCGACGGTGCGTCCGACCCGTCGCAGCCGCTCGACGCCGGCTCTGCCACCCCGGCCGGAGCGGATCCCGTCGCCTCGGGTGACTCGACGGAGGTCGATCCGGCGATGGAGCCGCCCGCACGGCCCGAGGTGAGCCCCAGCCAGAGCGCGACGTAGCCTGACCGCATGGCCCAAACTGCACTCGGGGGCAACCCCGTCCACACCGTCGGCGAGCTCCCCACGGTCGGCGCGCCCTCGCCCACGTTCCAGCTCACCGCCGTCGACCTCAGCGATCTCGGGCTCCAGGACTTCGCCGGCAAGAACGTCGTGTTGAACATCTTCCCCAGCATCGACACGCCGACGTGCGCGACCAGCGTGCGCACCTTCAACAAGCGCGCCGCCGATCTCGACAACACCGTCGTGCTGTGCGTGTCGGCCGACCTGCCGTTCGCGCAGAAGCGCTTCTGCGGCGCGGAGGGCATCGACAACGTGCAGGTCGCGTCGTCGTTCCGCAGCGACTTCGGGACTGCCTACGGCGTGAAGATGGTCGATGGCCGCCTCGCCGGCCTGCTCGCCCGCGCCGTCGTCGTGCTCGATCCGCAGGGCAAGGTCACCTACACCGAACTCGTGCCGGAGATCGCCAAGGAGCCGGACTACGACGCCGCGATCGGCGCGATCGCCTGACACCGCGCCGCCGGAGGCGAGCAGCCAAAGCGAGCGCCAGCGAGCGGAGGCCAGTCGCCGACCATCAGAGAAGGTAGCCGTCGAGGCCCTCGGTGACGCCCGGGTGGTCGGCGATGCGCTTGCACGCGAGGACGACGCCGGGCACGTAGCTGGAGCGGTCGTAGCTGTCCTGGCGAATCGTCAAGGTCTGCCCTGCGGCGCCGAGGATCACCTCCTGGTGCGCCACCATCCCGCGCATCCGCACCGAATGGATGCGGATCCCTGCCGGGCCGGCCCCGCCCCGCGCGCCGGCGAAGACCTCGTGCTCCGTCGGGTCGGGGGCCCACTCCCCCGACGCTGCGGCCATCCGCGCTGCGGTTGTCAGCGCCGTACCGGAGGGCGCGTCGACCTTCTGGTCGTGATGCAGCTCGATGATCTCTGCTGTGTCGAAGTACGCAGCGGCCTGCTCGGCGAAGCGCATCATCAGCACGGCGCTGATCGCGAAGTTGCTGGCGACGAGGCAGTTGCTCGTACCGAACGCAGCGCGCAGCGCGGCGATGTCGTCGGCGCCGAGCCCGGTCGTGCCGACCACAGCGTGCATCGCGTGCGCCGCCAGCCACGGCAGGGTGATCCGCGCTGCGGCCGCCACCGTGAAGTCGACGACCACTGCGCAGCCGGCGTCAGCGAGCACCGCCAGCTCCGGGCTGACCGTGACCCCGCTGCGGTCTTCGCCACCGTGCTGAGGATCGACGGCAGCCACGAGGGCCAGCGCCGGATCGGCGGCGACTGCCGCGCACACGGTGCTGCCCATCCGCCCGCCGGCACCGACGACGCCGACCCGGATCGCCGCTGCGCTGTTCATGCCGCGAAACGTAGCCCGCGGGCGATCGGCTAGAACAGGTCGATGAGCTTCCTCGACAAGGCCAAGGCAAAGGCGGCAGTACTCGCAGGGACGGTGAAGGACAAGGTCGACGACTTCAAGGACGGGCGCAAGGTCGAGGACCTCCTCGCCGACCTCGGGCGGATCACCTACCGCGAGCACACGGGCGAGAGCGACCCGGGTGATGCTGCCGCGATCGATCAGCTCGTCGGCGACCTGAAGAAGCTCGAGGCCGAAGGCGCGGTGATCGTCAAGGCGCCGGAGCCGGAAGCCGACGCGCAGACCGACCCGGACGCCCAGGCGAAGCCGTCGATGATGGCGCCGCCGGCCGGCGACGGTACGCCGATGCCGCCCCCACCGCCTGCGCCCTGAGGCCGCGTCGCGTCGGAGGCGTTCGGTTCAGCGCGGGCCGACGGTGACGACGATCGGGTCGGGCGCGTACACGGCGTCGATCACGTCGCGGACGGAGTCCTGGTCGACGGCGTCCCACCGCCGGGCCTGGTCGTCGATCGGGCGCACTGCGCCGGTGGTGATCAGCATCCCGCCGCTGCGCGCCATCCGCGCGCCGGTGTCCTCGAGCCCCAGCTCGAACGAGCCGACGAGGTAGCCCTTGGCGATGTCGAGCTCGTCGTCGGTGACGCCCTCGGCGATCAGCCGCTTCAGCTCGGCGTGCATCAACCCGATCACCTCGCCGGCGTGGTCCGGCTGGGTTCCGGCGTACAGCTGGTAGGCGCCTGCGTCGGCGTAGCCGGACACGCCCGAGTAGACCGAGTAGGCAAGGCCACGCCGTTCGCGGATCTCCTCGAAGAGCCGGCTCGAAAGACCCCCGCCGAGGACGTGGTTGACGACGTCGAGCGCCTCGCGTCGCGGGTCGGGGCGCGCCAGCGCCCTGCCGCCGATGACGATGTGCACCTGCTCCGTGTCGTCGTCGATCTCCGTCTCGGTGGGGACCTCGCTCGCGCTGCGCAACGCCACGGGGGCGTGGCGCGGCGGACGGTTGACGGCGGTGCGCACATCGGCGAACGCCGTCTCGACCATCGCCAGGACCTGTTCGTGATCGAGCGGCCCTGCGATCGAGACGACCATCGAACCGGCCCCGTACTGGTCGTCGAAGAACCGGCGCACGTCGGCGGTGGTGATCGCAGTGACCGTCTGGCGATCACCGGCGGGATCACGGCCGAGCGGGTGCCCGCTGAACAGCTGCTCGGCGAAGACGCGGCTGACGACGTCCTCCGGCGAGTCGTCGTCCATCGCCAGCTCCTCGAGGATCACCAGCCGCTCGCTGTCGACGTCCTCGTCGCGCAGCGCCGGCCGGATCAGCACGTCGCCGAGCAGGTCGACGGCGAACGCCGCGTGGCGCGCCGGGAGGCGGCAGTAGTAGGCGGTGTACTCCTTCGCGGTGAACGCGTTGAAGTCGCCGCCGATGCGGTCGACGCCGCGGGAGATGTCCTGCGCCGAGCGCGCTGCCGTGCCCTTGAACAGCAGGTGCTCGAGGAAGTGGCTGACGCCGCTCAGCTCGGGTGCCTCGTCGCGCGAGCCGACGCCGACCCAGACGCCGGCGGCCACCGACAGCGCGCCGGGCACGCGTTCGGTGGCCACCGTCAGGCCCGAGTCCAGCTCGGTGATGCGCAGATCAGTCATCGCGCGGGGCGATGATCGTCAGCGGTGACGGCGGCGGCCGCCGCGGTCTGCACCGCGACCACCCCGGTCGCCGCGGTCGTTGCGATCGCCGCTCGGGCGGTCGGGCGCGCCGCCGCCGGCCTCTCCGCCGGGACCGAGGTCCCCGAGCTCGCCGGCGAGCTCGGCGTCGAAGGCGTCGTCGAACGACACGGTGGCCACGCTGGCGGGCGCGTTCCGGGCGGGCGTCGCCGCCGGACTCGCGCCGTTGCCGTTGCTGCCCGCGCCCGCGCCGCCACCGGCGCCGGAGTTGCCCGCAGGCGGCGCACCCTCATCGCCACCTGCATTGTTCCACGACGCGGTGGGGGTCAGGCTGACCTTGCCCTTCTCGTCGATCTCCTCGACGACGACCTCGATCTCCTGACCGAGGGTGAGCACGTCCTCGACCGAGTTGATCCGCTTGCCGCGGCCCAGCTTGGAGATGTGCACCAGGCCGTCGCGGCCGGGGAGGATGTTGACGAAGGCGCCGAACTTGGTGATGTTGACGACACGGCCCATGTAGGTCGCGCCGACGTCGGCCTTCGGCGGGTCGACGATCGCGAGGATCCGCTGCCGGGCCTCTTCCATCTTCGCCGGGTCGACTGCGCCGATCGTGACGATCCCGACGGAGCCGTCGTCGTCGACCGCGATGTCCGCGCCGGTCTCCTGCTGGATGGTGTTGATGACCTTGCCCTTCGGCCCGATGACCGCGCCGATCTTGTCCATCGGAATGGTGATCGAGACGATCTTCGGGGCGGTCGCGGCGACCTCGGACCGGGGCGCACTGATCACCGCGTTCATGTTCGCGAGGATCTCGGTGCGAGCTTCCTTGGCCTGGTTCAACGCGGCGGCGAGCACGTCGGCGGGGATGCCTTCGATCTTCGTGTCGAGTTGCAGCGCCGTGATCGCGTCGGCCGTGCCGGCGACCTTGAAGTCCATGTCACCGAACGCGTCCTCTGCACCGAGGATGTCGGTGAGGGTGGTGTACTTGCCCTCTGCGTAGACGAGGCCCATCGCGATGCCGGCGACAGCGGCCCTGATCGGCACACCGGCGTCCATCAACCCGAGGCTGCCCGAGCAGACCGACGCCATGCTCGTCGAACCGTTGGAGGCGAGCACCTCGGCCACGAGGCGCAGGGTGTAGGCGAACTCGTCCTGGCTCGGCAGCACCGGCAGCAGCGCACGCGCGGCGAGCGCCCCGTGGCCGATCTCACGGCGCTTCGGCGAACCGACACGACCCACCTCGCCATTTGCCCACGGGGCCATGTTGTAGTGGAACAAGAAGTACTTGTGGGTCTCCGGGCCGAGCGTGTCCAGCAGCTGGTTCATCCGCGGCATCGCCATCGTCACGACGTTGAGCACCTGCGTCTCGCCACGCTGGAACAGGCCGCTGCCGTGCGCGGTCGAGAGCACGCCGACCTCGGAGGACAGGGGGCGCAGGTCGCGGGGACCACGACCGTCGATGCGCAGACCCTCGTCGACGATCCGCTTGCGAACCAGCTTCTTGGTCAGGCTGCGGACGGCCTCCTTGATCTCCCGCTCGCGCCCTGCGAAGGGACCGCCATCGGCGGCGAGCTTGCCGATCGCCTCGGCCGTGGCCGCGTCGGTGGCCGCGTTGCGCTCGGCCTTCGCGCTGATCGTGATCGCGTGGCCGACCTGCTCGGTGACCAGGCCGGACACGGCGTCGAGCACGTCCTGGCCGTAGTCGGCCTGGACCTCGTACTGCAGCGGGGCGATCGGCCCGTGGGCCGCGATCACCTGCTCGACGAGCTGCTTCTGCAGCCCGATCGAGTCCTTGATCCACACCTTGCAGGCCTCGAGCCCGCCGGCGAGGGCGGTCTCATCGACCTTCGGCGCCCCGGCGGCGTAGTAGTCGAAGCTCTTCGCTGTGCCACCGGCCTCGACCATCATGATCGCGACGTCACCGTTGTCGAGCTCGCGCCCGGCGACGACGAGCTCGAACACCGACGCATCGCCCTCGGCGTAGGTCGGGTGGGGGATCCCGTTGCCGCTCTGGTCGTAGGCGATCCGTACGGCACCGATCGGGCCGTCGAACGGGATCCCGCTGATCATCAGCGACGCCGACGCGGCGTTGATGCACAGCACGTCCTGCGGGTTCTCCATGTCGGCGCCGATGACGGTCAGCACGACCTGCGTCTCGTTGCGGAAGCCGGCCGGGAAGGCGGGGCGCAGCGGGCGGTCGGTGAGCCGGCAGGTGAGGATCGCGTCCTCGGTGGGACGGCCCTCACGACGGAAGAACGAGCCGGGGATCTTGCCGGCGGCGTACGACCGCTCCTCGACGTCGATCGTGAGTGGGAAGAAGTCCGTGCCGGGGCGCACGTCCTTGGCCGCGTTGGCGGTGGCGAGGACGGTGGTGCGACCGATGGTGGCGACGACGGCTCCCTGGCTCTGCTGAGCCAGCTTGCCCGTCACGAACGACAGGGTCTTGTCGGTTCCCGTGACGGGCCCCGACACTCGAATGGCATCTGCCATGTCGAGCTCCTTTCGGCCGGGCGCGTTGTGTCTCGCACCTCGGCGGTTGGAGCGGTTGCCGGTTCCCAGTCGGCGATGTCGCAACGTCTGCATGGCGTGACGTTCTGCGGCAGAGGCGACTGACAACCGATCGATTGTCCGCTCTGTGGTTACGGTTGGCTGCGCAGGTCGCCGGCTCGGGATCGCTCCCGACTCGCATCGAACCTCACATCAGCCGACCGCAGCCTACCGGGTGCATCCACCGATGTGGGTGAACCGTGCGCGCAACGCAGCACGATCAGGCGAGGCGATCCTTCGGGTAGCCAGCGTAGGACTGCTTGAACACGCCGGAGTGGAGCAGCACGCTGGCGACCGCCGCACCGCCGCCGACCGGGGTCAGCGTGGTGCGGGTCCAGTACGACTCCGTCTTGCGGCTCTGGCTCAGCCCGACGAGCTCGCGGGTCAGCGTGTACGCCTCGTCGACGAACACAGGCCCGTCGAGCAGCCTGATCTCGAGGTCGAGGAACAGCCCCAGCGCCGGCTCGCGCACCGGCCACCTCGCGCCGGACTTGTTGGCCAGCACGCTGATCATCTCGATCGGCACGATCGCCCTCCCCCACGGTGACGTCGCCCCACCCTCCGGCGTGTACCACGGGTGCGGCTCCGTGATCTTGTCCACCTTCTCGGCGAGCGAGAAGGGGTAGCCGGCGCCGTTGCGATCCGTGTGGTTCGTCGACACGACCACGTCGTCGACGCGCATCCCGACCTCCAGCCGGTCGATCACGAACAGCTCGCCGGGTGCTCCCTGCGCGGCGCGGCGCTGCTCCAGCGCGCTCTCGGGATGCTCGGGGCCGACCGACGCCGTGCCCTCCAGCACCGGGGTGCCGTCGGCTTTGTGCGCCTCGATCCGCGCCGACACAGGTCCCGTCGTCGTCATCGACGCCTGCACCTCCTCGCCTCCGACGACCATCGCGCGGAAGTGGCTGCTGATGCAACCGCGCGCGAACCAGTCGTTCCCCCACAGCGCGACCGCGAGCGGGTCGAACTGGCTGAAGTGGGTCGGACCCTCGATCGGCGCACCGGCCAGCCCCATCGACGCTGCGGCGGCGGCGTCATGGACGCTGGTGTGGCCGCTGACCTCCTGCTCGGCCAGCATCTGGGCGGGCGAACGCAGTGGTCCGGTGAGGGTGATCTCGGTGTCGAAACGCATCCGCGGCAACCTACTCCGGGATGTTCGGCGCCAGCCCGTTCGATCGTGGGCTGCCCAGCGCGGTCAGCGGCGCAGACCGTTCTTCTGGATAATCTGGCGATAGCGCTCGACGTCGATGCCGCGGACGTAGTCGAGCATCCGCCGGCGGCGACCGACGAGCATCAGCAGGCCACGCCGGCTGTGGTGATCCTTCTTGTGCATCTTGAGGTGCTCGGTGAGCTGGTTGATGCGCGAGGTGAGCAGCGCGATCTGCACCTCCGGCGAGCCGGTGTCGGTGCCGTGGGTGCGATGCGCGTCGATGACGTCTTGCTTGGGCATGCGTGTGCCTTCCGTGTGGAGGTCGCCGCCCCGCACGCGGAGTCGGCATCGCACCGGAGGGGTTGGCCCCGATGGACCTGAGCATGTTATCGCCTACGGCCGTGGCCGGACCCGAGAAGGTACGTTGCGGTGGATGGCTGACCTGGACGAGTTGCGCACCCGCATCGACCGCCTCGATCAGGCCCTGATCTCGGTGGTCGCCGAGCGGCTCGCCGTGTGCCGTGAGGTGGCGGCCGTCAAGGAGGGCAGCGACACCCCGGTCATCCAGCCGGGTCGGGTGCGCGACGTGTTGATCACGCGCCGTCAGCAGGCGATCGAGGCCGGCATCGACCCCGACTTCGCCGAGCAGCTGTTCCGCGTGCTGCTCGCCGAGACGCACCGCATCGAGGTCGCCGGGTCGCGGCCGGATCCTGCGCCGGAGAAGTTCGCCGCAGCAGCGGGCACGCCGTCGGGCCTCGACACCGTTGCCACCCGCGTCGACCACGTCGTGGTCGCGGTGCACGACGTGGCCGCGGCGCGTGCTGCGATGGTCGACCGTTTCGGCTTCCGGGAGGTGCCGCTGGCGGGCGGAGCGGTGCACGGGGTCGTCGCCGTCGCGGCGGGTGGGATCACGGTCGTGCTCGTCGGAGCGGAGGCGTCGCCGTCGGTGGCGCGCTACATCGCCCAGCACGGCGACGGCGTGCAGCACATCGCCATCGACGTCCTCAACGCCGGGTTCGCCCGGGCCTGCCTCGCCCAGGCGGGCACGCCGCTGGTCACCGAGGTGGTCGTCGACGACGACGGCCACGAGCAGTTCTTCGCCGCCGCTGATCCTGCGACGGGCTTGCAGCTCGGTTTCATCTCCCGTGTCGGGCACCGCGTCGGCGTCGGGGCGGCCAACGTCCTGGCCATGTTCGACGCGCTCAGCGACGAATGAGGGCACGTCCCCCGAGGTCGCACGCGCGCCGACCGACCGGATCGCGGTCACTCGTCGTCGTGCTCGCGGTCGCGGTCGCTGTGCTCGCCGCCTGCACCAGTGCGGCGCCGAGCATCGGCACGGTCGCGCGCACGACCCCCGGCGGTGGTTCCGTGGCGGACACGACCCCGGTGGGGATGACCCTCGTCGCCGGCAGAGCCTTCCCGCCGGAGCGCTGCGCCGCGAACAAGGACGCCGGCACGATCACCTTCCTGACCGGGTTCGACTTCGCAGCTGCGGCATCGATGGTCGACGTCTTCGTCGCGCACGCCGCCGGCTACTTCGCCGCGCTGTGCCTCGACGTGCGGATCAAGCCGAGCTTCTCCGCCGACAACTACCCGTTGATCGCCGCGAACAACGCGCAGTTCGCATCGGGAGGATCGTTCGGTGAGCTCGTCGAGTACGCAGGCCGCAACGAGGCCCAGTTCAAGGCGCTGTCGGTGGAGGGGCGCACCGACATCGACACCTTGATCATCAAGCCGGGCGCGATCACCGGCCTCGCCGACCTGCACGGCAAGACGATCGGGGTGAACACCGCGATGCTCCCCGGCGTCCGGACGATGCTGCTGCAGCAGGGGCTGGTCGAGCACGAGGACTTCAACACGGTGCAGTTGGGCGGCTTCGATCCGAAGGTGCACATCGCCACGCCGGACATCGTCGGCTTCGACGGGTACACCTCCAACGAACCGCTGCAACTGCGCGCCGCGGGGATCAAGTTCGATTCGTACAACCCTGCCGACTACGGGATCCCAGGGAGCTTCGGGGTGATCTACACCAACGCGACGTTCATCGCCGATCACCCGACGGCCGCCGAGGACTTCATGCGGGCGACGATGCGCGGCCTGCACGACGCGATCGCCGACCCGGACGCGGCGGCCGCCGAAGCCGTCAAGCTGCTCAACGCCAACGGCAACCCGATGGCGTTGTCGCCCGACAGTGAGAAAGCGAGGTGGCAGGTCGAGTCGCAGCTGGTGGCTGCTGCAGCGACCGCGTCGTTCCCGCTCGGCGTGCCGGATCCCGTCCTGCTCGAGAAGGAGATCGTCAGCTACGGACAGGCCGGTGTGTTCGGGGGGATCACCCCTGACTACAGCCAGACGATGGACGGGACGTTGGTGAAGTCCCTCTACGACTCGAACGGCACCGTCATCTGGCCCGCCAAGACCTGACGCCTGCCGGTCGGTCCGGTGATCAGCGAGACATCACAAACCGAGCACGCGTCGGGCGTGCTCGATGTCCTGCTTGAGCTGGTTGCGCAGGGCGTCGATTCCGGCGAACTTGCGCTCGCTGCGCAGGAACTCGTCGAACTCGACGTACGCACGCTCGCCGTACAGATCGCCGTCGAAGTCGAGCAGGTGCGCCTCGAGCAGCGAGTGGTCGGCGTGCTCGTAGAACGTTGGGCGCCGGCCGAGGTTGATCGCGCACGGGTGGCGGCGGCCGTCCGGCCGCACGTACCAGCCGGCGTAGACGCCGTCGGCAGGCAGGCAGATGAAACCCGGCACGGTCACGTTGGCGGTCGGGAAGCCGATCGTCCGGCCGCGCTGGTCGCCTTGGATCACCAGACCGCGCACCTCGAACGGCCGGCCGAGCATCGCCTCGGCGAGCTCGACGTCCCCACCGTGCAGGGCTCGACGGATCGCGGTGGAGCTGATCGGCTCGTCCACCCCGTCGCCGCGTTCGAGGAGCGCCACCGGCTGGACATCGAAGTCGAACTCGCCGCCGAGGTCACGCAGCAGGGCGACGTCGCCCGCGCGCTCCCGACCGAAGTGGAAGTCCTCTCCGACGACCACTGCGCGCGTCGCAAGGCAGCCGGCGAGCACGCGCTTGACGAAGCTCTCCGGCGACTCGCCGGCTTGCGCCCGGTCGAAGTGAACGACGCCCGTCGCGTCGACCCCGGTCCCGGCGAGCAGCTCCAGCTTCTGGTCGAGGTCCGTGAGCAGCTCCGGGGCGGACTCCGGCCGCACCACCGAGGCCGGATGGCGGTCGAAGGTGACCACGACCGACCGCGCCCCGGCCTGCTGGGCGTGGCGGCGCACGGCCGCGATCACCGCCTGGTGGCCGAGGTGGACGCCGTCGTACGCGCCGATCGTGATGACGCTGCGTTCGCCCGGCCACGCGGGCGTGTCGAGGTCGTGGAGCACGCGCACGAGGTCGACGCTACTTCCGGCGCCGCGCGGGCCACCACTCCGCTCGGCCGGCAGGACGCTCGCGCCGGCTCAGTTGAGCACCACCGCAGGGCGGGCTCCGCCGTCGGGTGAGGTCTCGTACACCGCCAGCAGCTCACCCTGCTCGTCGAGCACAGCCCACGGTCCCGCGCCCTCACCGCCGAGGTCGGGGAGGCGTCGCCCGTTGGCGACGAGCGCCGCGTCGTGGGCGTCGACGGTGACGGCGGCGTAGTCGCGCAGGGCAGCTGCCGGCGTCAGCAGCACGGCTTCGTCGGGTGGGGCCGCATCCTCATCGGTGAAGCTGCCGACGGCCGTGCGGCGCAGGTTGCGCAGGTGTGCGCCCCCGCCGAGCAGCGCACCGAGATCGGCGGCGAGCGTGCGGACGTACGTGCCAGAGGAGCAGCGAACCGTCATCCGGTAGGCCAACGGATCGTCCGTCGGGGCGACGGTCAGCTCGTGCACGGTCACAGGACGGGCGGCGCGCTCGACCTCGATCCCCTCGCGGGCCAGTTCGTGCAACCGCCGGCCGCCGACCTTGAGCGCGCTGACCATCGGGGGCACCTGCAGGATCGCGCCGGTGAGGTGCTCGCTGGCGACGCGTTGGATGAGTGCGTGGCTGAGGCCGGGCATCTCGAACCGACCGGTCACCGCACCCGCTGCGTCGAGCGTCGACGTGGACGTCCCGAACACCACCTCGCCGGTGTACGTCTTGCCGAGCGCGGTCAGGAAGCGCAGCACGCGGGTGACCCTGCCGACACCGACGAGGAGCACGCCGGTCGCGTCCGGGTCGAGCGTGCCGGCGTGCCCGACGCGACGCTCGTCGAGGCGGCGGCGGACCATCCCGACGACATCGTGGCTCGTCACCCCGGCCGGCTTGTCGACGACGAGCAGCCCGTGAACCGTCGGAGGGCGTCGACGGGCCACGTTCGTTGGTGGGATGGCAGGCGCGGTGCGCTCAGGCGTCGGTGGGGGTGGCGGTGGCGGACGGGGCGGGGCGCTCTGGCATCGTCGCGCCATCGTGGAGGATCCGCTCTATCCGCTCGGCAGCGCGGATGGTCTGATCCGGTTTGAACGACAGGATGGGCGTCTTCTTGGCGCGCACCTGACGTCCGACCGAGCTCTGCAACTTGATCCTGTGGTCGGCGAACGCCGCGAGGATCTCCGCGTCGCCGTCCTCGCCGACCAGCGAGTCGAAGTAGACGATGGCGCGGTTCATCTCGGGGTCGACGTCGATCGCGGTGATGGTGACGAGGGCGAGGCGGTCGTCATCGATCCGGGTGAGATCCTCGGCGATGACTTCGCGAAGCGACTCATTGAGCCGGGCCGTACGCGGGTACCGATGCGCGGATTCGCTGGCAGGGCGGCGGGGACGAGACATTCGCAAAAGGGTACTGGACAACCGTGACCGGCCGGCCGGAAGTTCACAGCGGTCAGGCTGCGGCCGCCAGTGCCCGGTGCGGATGGTGGCGGCGGCGGCGCACCATCACCGCAGCGAGTCCGGCGAGCGCCAGCGCGTAGAGGCCGATGTCGCCGAACCACAGGAGTCGCGACTGGTGGTGGAACCCGGTGCACGGTGGCCGGGCGAAGGCAGGATCGTTGAGCAACCGTCCGCTCTTATCGACGAGTGAGACCAGGCGGACGAGGTTGGCGGCGGTGTCGGTGACCTTCGACTCGCTCGGTGTCCCGCACGTGATCGTGATCGTCGGACCGGCAGACCGGGCGCCGACGGCTGGGGGCGGCTGATTGGCCACGGGCGCGGCCGTGACCGTGATCGGGACGCGATCGACCAGTGGCTTCGCGGCCCAGAACACGGTGATCGCCACGAACCAGATCGTCGCCGCGGCAGATGCCCATGCCGGCCAGGTGCGGCCGTTGATCCGCATCAGTCGAAGTTCAGTGGCGCCCGGTTCGAGCGCTTCAGCTCGGACATCCCCGGCATCGTCGCGAGCGTCTCCACGGCGTCCCACAACGCTGTCGCCTGCGCGCCACGAGGGACCGAGGAGATCACAGGCCCGAAGAAGCTGCCCTCGTCGGTCTCGCCGGGCCGGAACGTGAGGATCGGGGTGCCGACGTCCTTGCCCGTGCGCTCGAATGCGAGCTCGCCGTCGGCGCGGATGTAGCCGTCGTGCGCATCGTCGAGGCTGGCGTCAGCGAGGTCACCGGGAAGGTCTGCGGCCCCGAGCACGTCCTTCGCGAACGTGACGGGGTCGTCGCGCAGCAGCTCCAACCGCTTGTCCTTGTGGATGGCCGTGCCGAACGCGGTGTACACGGCGGCGACGGTGGCGTCGTCGTAGGAGAGCCTCGCCTGGTCGGCGACGCGCAGCGCGTACAGCCCGGCCTGATGGACCGCCTTGTACCTGGGGGTGTACCAGTCCGCAACCAGGTCCTCGTTGATCACGCGCAGCGAGATGAACCTCCAGCGCACGTCGTAGCTGCGTTGCGATTGGACCTCGGTGACCCAGCGCGACGTGACCCATGCGAACGGGCAGACCGGATCGAAGAAGAACTCGAGATCAGCCATGGGCCCCGACGCTATCCACGCGACGCGCCCGGCCAACTGATTGCCTCCTGCCCGATGCGCGTCACGCTGCGTCGAGCAGCTCCTGCAGCAGTCCCGCAGCCAAGTCCGGATCATTGCGTGCGTCGACGACATGGTGGTGCGCCAGCCGAGTGGCGATGTTGTCGAGTTGGGTGCGGAACGCAGCGAGGTCGTTGGAGACCCGCAGCGAGCGGCGCGCAGGACGAAGACGTTGCACGATGTCGCACGTCTCGCACGAGCGACCCTCGACGTACACGAATGGCCGTCCGGTCGGTGCCTTGACCAGCCCGCACAGCGTCGCTCGGCGGTCGGCTGGATCGGCGAGCCCACCTGGTCGGAGCGCATGGATCTTGTCGCCCGTATAGAGCACTGCGCCGGCCTCGTAGCGCATGCTGCGCTGGGGCAGGTGCGACAAGGGCCCCCCGGGCTGGGCGATCAGCACCTCCGGCGGCGGCAGGACGCCAAGCCCGCGGCGTCGCTCATAGGCACGCTGCCGGCAACTGTGGCTGCAGTAGATCCGCTTGCGGCCGGGACCCTGGCGGAGGGCGAACCTGACGTGACACCACGAGCAGTCGCGAGCTGTTGGCGGCCGCCGGTCGATCAGCACGGGTGGGTCCGCGTGGAGCGGGGCGAGGTCGCGGGGCTCAGTGGCAGAGAACGCAATCGAGTGGTCCATGACGGGTGTCTAACGAATGGGTGTGACAGAGATTCGCCCGACCTCGGTTGTCGGCTGCTGAGCTCGGGCAAGCAGCCGTCGCGTGGTGTCAACGCGTTCGGACGACGGCCCACACTGCGCCGTCCGCGCGGCAGCGGTTCGGTCCGCTCGAGCCCACACGGACCAATGGCGGTGCTTCCATCCAGCCCCGCGGGTGCAGGGTCGCCGCAGGATCTCCTTGCCGAACCTCCACGTGACGATTCGCTCGGTCGAGCAGAACGAGCCAGTGCCGGATCCGTGATGGACGAACGACGGTGGACGGTGGGCGGTGCGCGGTGCGCGGTGGACGTGGACGGTGGACGTGGACGGTGGACGGTGGACGGTGGACGGTGGACGGTGGACGGTGGACGGTGGACGGTGGACG
>JBBQTN010000060.1:0-25141 GCA_038213195.1 Acidimicrobiales bacterium
GGGCCGCTCGATGCGCTGTTCGGCGCGCTCGCCGACCCCACCCGTCGGGCGCTCGTCGTAGCCCTCGTGCAGCATGGACCGCAGTCGGCGACGCGCCTCGCCGCGGGTGGGACGCTGACTCGCCAGGCCGTCGTCAAGCACCTCAAGGCGCTGGAGGCCGCCGGCCTGGTCTCCTCGCGCCGGGCCGGCCGGGAGGTGCACTTCAGGGCGACGCCCGAACCGTTGGCGGCGGCCGTCGGCTGGCTGCTCGACGCCGGCGCCACCTGGGATCGGCGCATCGACCGGCTGCGCGCCGCCACCGCGCCCGACCGCGGCGGGCCGTGACACAATCCGACGATGCTCGACCACCTCTCGATCCAGTGTGCGGACGTCGCCGCTGCCGCTGCGTTCTACGACGCCGTGCTCGCCCCGCTCGGCGGCGGCCGCGTCATGGACTTCGGCGATGTCGTCGGCTTCGGGTTGCCCGAGCGGCCGATGTTCTGGCTCGGCCCGCTCGAGCACGGCGATCCGTCGGAACCGTCGAACCGCCCGCCGCACATCGCCTTCTCCGCTCCTGACCGGGCCGCGGTGGACGCGTTCCACGCTGCCGCGTTGGGCGCCGGGTCGACGAGCCTGCACGCGCCGCAGGTGTGGCCGGAGTACCACGCCGACTACTACGGCGCGTTCGCGCGCGACCCGGACGGCAACAACGTCGAAGCCGTCTGCCACACGCCGGCCTGAACGGCCGGCCTGATCCGCCACTGGATCGCCGGCCTGAACCGGCCGGCCGCCCGGGCCGCCCAGGCCGGCCGGGCCCGGCGTCGACACGCGGTACGGGGGACAGCCCCACCACCGGTCCACCTGCCCACCTGCTGTGGCGCTCGGAACATGGGCCTCACGCTGGAGCACATGATCGAGCAACTCGCCGCCCTGTGCCATCGCCGTCGCTGGACGGTCCTGTTCGCCTGGCTCGCAGTGGTCGTCGGCGTCTCGCTCGTTGCAGGGGCGGCGGGCAACCGTGACGTCGACGGCGGCCGCCTCAACGGCACCGACAGCGACAAGGCCGGGCAGATCGTCGACCGTGAGTTCCCGGCCGCAGGCGGTTCCGAGGCGACCATCGTCTTCTCCGCCCCCGACGGCGTCGCCGCCCACCGCGCCGCGATCGACCAGTTCGTCGACTCGACGCGGGCCCTCGCCGGCGTCACCGGGGCGGTCACGCCGTTCGACCAGGCCGGGCGTGTGTCGGCAGACGGTCGCACCGCGCACGTGCCCGTCCGGCTGGACAAGAGCACTCGCGGGACCGCCGCCGATCCGACCGGTGCGCTG
This sequence comes from Acidimicrobiales bacterium, assembly GCA_038213195.1. Classification (GTDB taxonomy): domain Bacteria; phylum Actinomycetota; class Acidimicrobiia; order Acidimicrobiales; family Ilumatobacteraceae; genus JAODBQ01. The sequence continues at coordinate 1,306 of JBBQTN010000060.1, forward strand.
CGCGAACGCGCCGCGGCGATGCGCCGCGAGGGCGTCGACACCGAGCTCCTCGGCGAGGCCTTCACCGCGGGCAGCGTCCCGGCGGGCGAGGGCTTCGGGCTCCTCGCGGCCGCGTTCATCCTGCTGATCGCCTTCGGATCCGTCGTCGCGATGGGGCTGCCGATCGTCACGGCGCTCGCCGGGATCGTCACCAGCCTCGGCTGCGTCACGCTGTGGTCGCACGTCGTGCAGACACCCGGCTTCACGGCCCAGGTCGCATCGATGATCGGGATCGGCGTCGGGATCGACTACGCGCTGTTCATCGTCACCCGCTACCGGGCCGCACGCAGGCGCGGCCTCGACGGCGCGCAGGCGATCGATGAGGCGTTCGGCACTGCAGGGCGGGCGGTCGCATTCGCGGGGTGCACGGTCGTCATCTCGCTGCTGGGGATGCTGCTGATGGGGATGTCGTTCTTCCACGGCCTCGCGCTCGGCACGTCCAGCGCCGTGCTCGTCGCGGTGCTCGCGGCGCTCACGCTGCTGCCGGCGCTGCTCGGGTTCGCCGGCGAGCGGATCGACAGGCTCTCGTTGCACCGCCGCCGGCACCACACGCCGGCCGAGACGGCGTGGCACCGCTGGAGCCGGCTGGTCCAGCGCAACCCGAAGCGCTTCGCCGTGGCGGGCCTCGTCGTCCTGCTCGTTTGCGCCGCACCCGTCGTGTCGATGCGCCTCGCCACCGCGGACGCCGGCAACGATCCGGTGGGCAGCACGACCCGCAAGGCCTACGACCTGCTCGCCGACGGCTTCGGTCCCGGCGCCAACGGGCCGTTGTTCATCGTCGCCGAGACCCCCGATGCCGCCGCCGGAGGGCACGTCGCCGACCTCGCTGCGCGCCTGGCCGACACGCCAGGTGTGGCCAGCGTCGGCCCGATCGTGCGATCGCCCTCCGGTCGCGCCGCCACGATCACGGTGATCCCGACCACCTCCCCGCAGGACGTCCGGACAGAGGACCTGGTGCGCGACCTGCGCGACGTGGTCATCCCGGCATCCGGCTCCGGCGCCCACGTCGGCGGGCAGACGGCGTCGAACGTCGACTTCGCCGACCTGATGTCGTCACGCCTGCCGATCTTCATCGGAGCGGTGCTGCTGCTCAGCTTCCTGCTGCTGCTGGCGGTGTTCCGCTCGGTGCTCGTGCCGCTCAAGGCCGTCGTGATGAACCTGCTCTCGATCGGCGCGGCATACGGGGTGATGGTGATGGTCTTCCAGTGGGGGTGGCTCGCATCGCTGTTCGGTCTGCATGGCGCCGCGCCGATCGAGCCGTGGGCGCCGATGATGCTGTTCGCGATCGTCTTCGGGTTGTCGATGGACTACGAGGTGTTCCTGCTCAGCGCCGTCAAGGAGGACTACGACGCGACCGGCGACAACAGCCACGCCGTCGTCGAAGGCCTTGCCTCGACGGCGCGAGTGATCACCGCCGCCGCGGCCATCATGGTGTTCGTGTTCGGCAGCTTCATCCTCGGCGACCTGCGCGCCATCAAGCTGATGGGCCTCGGGCTGTCGGTGGCGGTGCTCGTCGATGCGACGGTGGTCCGGATGGTCCTCGTGCCGGCGACGATGGAGCTGCTCGGCGACCGCAACTGGTGGCTGCCGCGGTGGCTCGACCGGGTGCTGCCCCACCTCGCGGTCGAGCGCACGCCGCCGCTCGCCGTGGTGAGCGCGCCCGTCGGTGAAGACGAACGCGAGCTCGAGCCGGTCGCCCGATGAGCCTTGCCGCGTACTATCGGCCGGCGGTCGAGGCGCGCACGTGGAAGGCCACGGCGGCGCTGCTCCTCGGCCTGCCGTTCGGCATCGCCTGGTTCACGATCGTGGTGACCGGGCTCTCGGTCAGCGCCGGTCTGATGATCACGTTCGTCGGCCTCCCGCTGCTGATGCTGGTCGTCGGGTTCGGGCGGGTCATCGGGGTCGTCGAGCGGGCCAGGGTGCGTGGCCTGCTCGGCGCCGACCTCCCGCCCTTCCCGCAGCCCGCTGCGCCGCCGGGAGCGCCGGACCGCTTCTGGGGCAAGGTCCGGCGGCGGCTCGGCGACGGTGCCGGCTGGCGTGGCGTCGTCTACGCCCTGATCGCCCTGCCGCTCGGGATCCTGTGGTTCACGATGACCGTCGTGCTGTGGTCGGTGAGCGTGTCCACCGCGTTGTTCCCGATCTACCAGTTCTTCCTGCCGGACTCGCGCGACGGCGGCCTTTACCACTTCGGCGACCACTACGTGCTCGAGGGCTGGGGCCGCGTCGGCTACGCGGCGGGGGTCACGGTGATCGGCTGGGTGCTGCTCGGGGTGACGCCGCGGCTGATCAACGCGTTCGGGGCTGCCGAGCGGGGCATCGTCCGCGGCATGCTCTCGCCGAGCCCGAGCCGTCAGCTCGCGCAGCGCGTCGAGCAGCTGACGGTGAGCCGCGATGCGTCGGTCGAGGGCTCCTCGGTCGAGCTGCGCAGGATCGAGCGCGACCTCCACGATGGGGCTCAGCAGCGCCTCGTCGCGCTGGCGATGGATCTCGGGATGGCCAAGGAGCGGCTCGCCGCCGGCGAGGACGCAGCATCCGCGACGGCGTTGGTGACTCGCGCCCATGACGAGGCCAAGCTGGCGATCACCGAGCTGCGCGAGCTGGTCCGCGGCATCCACCCGCAGGTGCTGACCGATCGCGGCCTGGACGCGGCACTGTCCGCGCTCGCAGCGCGCAGCACGGTGCCGATCACCGTCGACGTCGCGCTGGCGGACCGGCCGTCGGCGTCGATCGAGGCCGCCGCGTACTTCGTCGTCGCCGAGTCGTTGACCAACCTCGCCAAGCACAGCGGGGCGACGCGGGCCGCCGTACGGGTCGAGCAGTTCGGTCCGCGACTGCTGATCGACGTGCGCGACGACGGACGCGGCGGCGCCGTCGAGCACCCCGGCGGAGGGCTCAGCGGCCTGCGCGATCGCGTCTCGGCGGTGGAGGGCACGTTGCGCCTGTCCAGCCCGCCCGGCGGACCGACCGAGGTCCACGTGGAGCTGCCGTGCGGGTCGTGATCGCCGAGGACTCCGTGCTGCTGCGCGAGGGGATCACCCGCCTGCTCGCGGAGCACGGTGCAGAGGTGGTGGCCGCCCTCGGCGACGCGGGACGTCTCCTCGCCGCGGTGCGCGAGGGCAAGCCCGACCTGGTGATCGTCGACGTGCGGATGCCACCGACGTTCACCGACGAGGGCCTGCGCGCCGCGGTGGAGCTGCGCAGCGTGCTGCCGGGCACGCCGGTGCTCGTGCTCTCCCAGTACGTCGAGGAGCGCTTCGCCACCGAGCTGCTCGGGGGGTCGACCGTCGGCGTCGGCTACCTCCTCAAGGAGCGCGTCGCCGACGTCAGCGACTTCATCAGCGCCTGCCGCCGAGTCGCGATCGGTGGGACCGCGCTCGACCCCGAGGTGGTCGCCCAGCTGCTCGTGCGCAGCCGCCGGCGTGAGCCGCTGGCGAGCTTGACCCCGCGTGAGCGCGACGTGCTCGGGCTGATGGCCGAGGGCCTCTCCAACGCCGGCATCGCCCAGCGGCTGGTGATCAGCGACGGCGCGGTCGAGAAGCACATCACCTCGATCATGTCCAAGCTGGAGCTCCCCGCGGGGGCGACCGACCACCGCCGCGTGCTGGCGGTGCTGACCTACCTCGGCTCGGGCTGACGCCGGCGGCCCGTGTCGCAGCGGCGGGTCGTTCCGGGCAGACTGCCAGCATGACGATCCTCGACGCGCCCATCAATTCCCTCCAAGGCGAGCCCACGACGCTTGCCGACCTGCACAAGAAGAGCCTGCTCGTGGTCAACGTGGCCTCGAAGTGCGGCCTCACCCCGCAGTACACCGGCCTCGAGGCGTTGCAGGAGAAGTACGCCGAGCAGGGCTTCGCGGTGGTCGGCTTCCCGTGCAACCAGTTCGCCGGCCAGGAGCCCGGCACCGCGGAGGAGATCGAGACGTTCTGCTCGACGACCTACGGCGTCACGTTCCCGTTGATGGAGAAGATCGACGTCAACGGCGCCGGCCAGCACCCGATCTACGGCGAGCTCAACAAGGTCGCCGACGGTGAGGGCCACACCGGCGACATCCGCTGGAACTTCGAGAAGTTCCTCGTCGGCGCCGACGGCTCGGTTCGCCGGTTCGGCCCGACGGTCACCCCCGAGGACCCGGCCCTCGTCGGCGCCATCGAGGAGTCGCTCGCCTGACCCGGCCGAACGGCGGCCCTGTCGTCGTGCGACCCGTCCGCATCCCCGGCCGGCCGTGTGTCAGCGCGCCCACGGCCGACGCGTGCACCTGATCTGCTCATCCGTGAGCAGATCAGCCACGCGCGTCGTCAGATGACGCTGGCGGCGCCGCCGGGCCTCACCGGGCGCATGGTCAGGCCTTCGATCGTCGCCGGGACGGGTCACCCGCCCTGGCGTCACCGCGGGCGGGTCAGCCGCACCACCCGCGAGCGGTCGAACTCCGTCGACTCGTTCACCGCGACCTCGACCAACCCCGACACCTGCGGATCGAGCTGCGTCCAGATGTTCCTGGCGATCTCCTCCACCGTCGGCTCACGGTCCCACACCATCGGCTCGTAGCCCTTCCACGAGCCGATGTCCTGCGTGGTCAGGTACTTGCCGCGCCACGGCTCGAGCAGTCGGGCGAGGATCAGCTCGAGGTCGTCGGCGGGCATCACCTTGTCGATGTCCGCAGGGCCCTCGACCGTCGCCTCGACGCTCCAAGGGTGGCTGTGGATGAGGCCGTCCACGCGGTGTGCGAAGCGGACGTGGATGGCCACCGACATGGTCAGCTGCATCGCCGACGAAGGTGGCACGTCCACGGTCACTTCAAGCCGATGGACGGGTCGATGAACTCGTTGGTGAACAGGTCACTGGCCTTCAGGGTGGAGGAGAAGTCGAGCTTGGCGGCGCGCATCTGGTCGATCAGCGTCTGGATCCGGGTCCCGTCCATGTTGCCGAGCGTCGCGTCTGGGCCGTTGCCGACGAGACCGAGGTCCTTCTGGGTCTTCACCGAGTAGTCGGCGAGGCCCTGGCTGTAGGTCCAGAACGTGTTGTACTGCTTGACCGCGTCGAGGATGATCGCGTTCGCCTTCGCCGGGGAGTTGGTGTAGTCGATCGCAGCCTGCTGGAAGACCGGCACGATCTTCTTCAGGCAGGGAGCGAGCTTCGTCTTGTCCGACGGGCGGATGGAGAGCGTCTGCGAGTAGTCGTTGAACCCCGCGTCGTTGAGCAGCTGGTAGGCGACGGGCTTGGCCCAGTCCTTGATGTCGTTCTGGTACGAGTACGGCTCGGCGGAGGCGAAGCCCTGCTGGGCGATCTTGCCACCGGAGGAGACGAACCGCGCCGGGGTGCCGTCGTAGGACGGGTCGACCTGCGACTTCTTCCAGATCCCTTCTGCGACGAACACGTCGGAGAACACCCCGCCACCGAAGATGTTGATCGTGATGTTCTGCGTGCCGAGGTCGGCGAGCGTCTTCACCGTCGGGTAGCTGGCCGGGTCCCACATGATGATCTGCGGGTTCTTCTCGAGCGGGGCCACCACCGACACCAGCGGCGTCTTGGCGTTCTCGAGCACCTGCGATTCCGTGTTGGCGTAGGCCATCGTGATGGTGTCGTCGGAGTAGACCTGGCTGGCGACCGTGTTGGTGCCGATCGAGGGGCCGCCGGTGCGGATCTCGATGTCGATGCCGGTCTTCTGACCGTGGACCGTCAGCGGCCCGGTGAGCACCTTCTTGCCCGTGTCGACCTTGTAGCCGTCACCGACCAGCTCGTACAAGCCCCCGTGCTCGGCCTCGGGGAACCAGTCGGTCTGGATCACGAACGGGCTCGGGCAGTCCTTCGACAGGTCGACGGCGGCGCCGGTGCCACCGCTCCCCGCCGTGCTCGAACCGGTCGAGGCGCTCGTCGCGGTGGAGGCGCTGGACGCAGTCGTCGCCGTCGAGGCGGAGCCCGCAGTGGTCGCCGTCGAGCCACCGCCGGTGGTCGCCGCCGCCGCCGCTGTCGTCGTTGCGCCAGTCCCGGCGGCGGTTCCTGCGGCCGTGGTCGGCGCGGCCGTCGCCGGTGTGGTGCTCTTCGAGCTGCTGCTGCTGCCGCATGCTGCGGTGGCGAACGCCGCGACGGCGAGCAGCGCCAGTGATCGAGAGACGGTACGACGGTTCATCGGTCCTCCGGTGTTGGGGGTGTTGAGGGTGTAGGGGTCAACGGATCTTGGTCGCCGACATCATCGCGCGGGGCGCTGCCCGGCGACGTTGTGCCACTTGCCGATCGCCCGGTTCTGCACGAACCCGAAGAACAGGAAGACGGCGACGCCGAGTGCCGACGACAGGATCACCGCGGCGAGCAACTGCTCGCCCTTGAGCTGGCTGGCGTACTTGCGCAGCAGCTGGCCGATGCCCGCCTGGCCCTGGCCGAAGAAGAAGTCGCCGACGATCGCCCCGATCACCGAGAGGCCTGCCGAGATCCGCAGCCCTGCGAACATCGCCGGCAGCGCGGCAGGGAACATCAGCTTGGTCAGGCGGGTCCAGCGGCTGGCGTGCTCCAACGTGAACAGGTCGTGCATCCCGCGGTCGACCGACTGCAACCCGAACAGCGTGTTCACGATGATCGGGAACAGCGAGATGATCACGCAGACGATGACCCGCGACTTCTGCGCGGTGCCCCACCAGAACGAGATCAGCGGGACGATCGCGAGGATCGGGATCGCCTGGAGCATCACCATGAAGGGGAACACGGCGCGCTCGATCGACCGTGCCTGGCTCATCACCACGGCGACGGCGACACCGAGCACGATCGACACGAGCAGTCCGATCAGGGCAACGCGGGTGCTCGACCACAGCCCGTCGAGCATCTCGTGCAAGTGATCCCACTGCAGGAAGCCGACGCTCAGCACGCGGTGCGGCGGCTCGAGCAGGAACCGCCGGCGCTTGGCGAGCACGCCGTAGGAGATGTAGTACCAGACGCCGATGATCGCCCCGCCGAGCGCGAGGGGCGGCAGCACGCTGGCGGCGACCTGCCGCGTGCGGCTCCGGCCGGGCAGGCGGGTGATCACAGCGGGCGGGTCGGCCGCCGCCACCGGACCCCGCTCGGCAACGACCCGGGGCTCGGGGATCTCGTCGATCGTCACCGGTCCGCACCCCGCAGTGCGGCCGAGATCTCGCTGCCGAGCGCCGCGAACGCCGCATCGAAGCGCAGCTCGGGGGAGCGCGGGTACTCGAACGGCACCTCGAACTCGGCGACGATCCGACCGGGCCGAGCCGACATCACGAGCACGCGGGTGCTCATGAACACCGCCTCGTTGATCGAGTGGGTGATGAACAGCCCTGCGAAGCGCTCCGCTTCGAACAGCGCCAGCGTCTGCTCGTTGAGGTGCTCCCTGGTGATCTCGTCCACCGCGCCGAACGGTTCGTCGAACAGGAACACGGGCGGTCGCATCGTCAGCGTGCGCGCCAGCGAGGCGCGCATCTTCATCCCGCCCGACAGCGACTTCGGGTAGTGCTTCTCGAAACCGGTCAGCCCGACCATCGCGATCGCCTCCTCGGCCATCCGCCGGCGGTCGCCGGCGCGCACCTTGCGCAGCTCGGCTAGCAGTTCGACGTTCTGGATCACCGTCCGCCACGGCAGCAGCGTGGCGTCCTGGAAGACGTAGCCGAGCCGGCTGCGGTCGATGCTGATCGTGCCACCGGTCGGCTCGAGCAGGCCGGAGGCGATCTTCAACAGCGTCGACTTCCCGCAGCCTGACGGTCCGACGATCGTCACGAACTCTCCCTTGGCCACGGCGAACGTGGCCTCGTCGACGGCGCGGGTCCCGTCCGGGAAGACCATCTCGATGCGGTCGAAGGCAATGCCCGCCGTGTCCGCGATCGTCGTGTTCGACACCGTCAGCCGCCGTTCGTCATGGATCGAGCTCCATCGGGGTCCATGTTGCAGGCCGGACCTGCGGCTGTCAAAGGACGTTCATCTGCCCGAAACAGGCGAACGGATCGCCGCCACGGCGATGTCAGCCGGTGAGACGGGTGTGGAACGACTCGCCGAGCACCACGCCGCCCGGCGCGACGACCGTCCCGTGCTCCAATGCCAGCCCGCCGGCGCTGTCGCGCACCTCGAACTCGCCGGTCAGCCACTCGCCGTCGGCCAGCTCGCGGAACGTGCGGTGCAGGTGCACGGTGAAGTCGACGCTGACCCCGCCGGTCGGCGGGTCGACGCGGGTGAACGGCGACGGGGGGAACCAGTCGAGCAGCATCGCCAGCCACGGCGCGTCGATCGGGCGCCGCTCGACCGGGCGGACGTAGCCGCCGATCCGCGCCCGTTCCTGGTGGGAGAACGGCATGCCCGCCGGGTCGAGGCGGACCACCGCGTGTTCGAAGTGACGGATGCCGGGCGGCGGGTTGTTGGACGCGCACGCCTCGATCGGTGGCAGCCCGAGATCGAGCGGCGTGCCCCATTCCGCGCCGCAGGTCCCGGCCGTCGCGGTGATCCGCGCCGTCGCCACCTCGCCGTGATCCTGCACCAGCGTCGCCGTGAGCACGGTGACGAGGCGGCCGGCGCGCACAGGGGTGATGGTGATGACGGCGTCGCCCACCCGCCCGACGCGCAGGAAGTTGACGGAGACGGTCCGCACCGCCCGATCGACGAGCTCGGCTTCTGCGGCGCGCACGATCAACGCGGTCATGTAGCCGCCGTGCACGCCGCGCATCGACGACCACGCCTCGTCCATCCGCACCGCGAACCGGCCTGGCGTCGCCGCGTCCGCGGTGACGTGGGTGGTGCGGTCGAAGACGGTCTGCTGGGCGCCGGTCGCCTCGACGGGCGTCGCCCTCGCTTCGGTCCGTGGTGTCTCGACGGTGGTCACGCCGGCACCTCGGCGGCGATCTCGATGCACGCCTGCTCCAGCGGCGACTCGGTGAGCGCGGCGGCGTATGGCACCGTGGCACGTCGCGGCAGCAGCGAGCTGAGCGCGGTGACGGTGATCCCGCTGGCGACGATCAGCCACCACACCCGCCGGAAGGCGTCGATCTCGTTGCCGGGCGTGACGGCGGCGGTGATCGCCACGACGGCAGCGACACCGAGGGTCGCGGCGAGGTTGCGCATCGCCTGGTTCACGGCGGAACCCGAGCCGAACAGGTCGGCGGGGAGGTCCTTCACCGAGGCCGATGACAGCTGCGGCAGGCACAGCGAGACCCCGACCCCGGTGAGCACGATCGTCGGCAGGTAGACGCTGACGTACTCGGGTCGTGTGGTCGCCCTGAGGATCAGCAGCAACGGCCCGCTCGCCCAGATCAGCCCCCCGGGGAGCAGCAGCGCGCGTTGACCGATGCGCGAGGCGAGCTTGCCGAACATCGGGGCGGTGATCGCGACGATGATCGGGCCGCCGGCGATGGCGACGCCGGCGCGCATGATCGAGTATCCCCAGACGTTGGTGAGGAACAGCACGTTGCCGAGGAACATCGCGTTGAACCCGAGCGCGTAGGCGAACATCCCCGCGTTCGCCCAGCGGAACGACGGCGACCTGAACAGGTTCAGATCGAGCAGCGGGTTGGCGACCTGGCGGCAGCGCACCACGAACAGCGCCACGATGGTCACGGCGATGATCTCGGTGAGCGCGAACGAACCGCTGGTCCAGCCCGACGCGTCGGTGTGCACGATGCCGTACGCGGCGAGCCCGAGGCCGCCGATCAGCAGGCCGATGCTCAGCGGGTCGGGGAGCCGTCCGGGGTTCGCGTCGCGTCCTTCCGGCAGCACCTTGACCCCGAGCACGAGGCTGACGATCCCGACGGGCAGGTTGATGTAGAACGCCCACCGCCACCCGAGGTTCTCGACGACGAGCGCCCCCAGCGTCGGTCCCGCGGCGCCGGCGAGCGCGCCGAACGCGCCCCAGATGGCGACCGCCACCGGCACCTTGTCCTTCGGGAAGGTCTGCAACACCATCGCCAGCGACGCCGGCACGAGTGCCGCGGCGCCGACCGCCTGGATGACGCGCGCGGCGATCAGCAACCCCGCGGTCGGGGCGATCCCGCACAGCATCGACGCCACCGTGAACACGACCACGGCGGTGAGGAACACCTGCCGCCGCCCGATCCTGTCGGCGAGGCGTCCGGCGGGGATCAGCAGCGCGGCGAACACGATCGTGTAGCCGTTGAGCACCCACGACATCGTCGAAGGGGACACGGAGGGGAAGCTGCGACTGATCGACGGGAAGGCGACGAACAGGATCGTCGTGTCGAGGAAGACGGCGAAGACCGCGAAGCTGGTGCTCGTCAACACGATCCACGGGTTGTGTGCTGGTCGGGTGACGGCTGGGGGGCTGTCCATCCGGTGCCTCCTCGGTGTAGAATTACTACGGATTGGTAGACAATCTATATCAAAATCCGAACCGAGTTCAACATGAGCGAGACAACGATCACAGCGGCGCCGCCGACCAGGGGAGCCGTGGGGACGGGCGCGAAGCACGACAGGACCTACTCCCAGTACTGCCCGATCGCGGCAGGGCTCGACCTGGTCGGTGACCGCTGGGTGCTGCTGATCTGCCGCGAGCTGTCGTTCGGTGACCAGCGCTTCACCGACCTGCGCACCGCGCTGGCGGGCATCGCCCCGAACCTGCTCAGCGCGCGGCTCCGCGCCCTGCAGGATGCCGGCCTCGTGATCAGCGCCGAGCTTCCCCCACCGGCGGCCCGCTCTGTCTACCGGCTCACGGCGGAGGGTCGCCGCGTGATCCCGGTGCTGCGTGCCGTGGCCCGCTTCGGCGCGCCCTACCTCGCAGGCGAGCCGTCGTCCAACTTCGACGCGCGCAGGGCCGCGTCCTCGCTCCTCGCTCCGTGGTGGCTGGAGCCGGCCGAGGCACACGGTGTGCCGCTTCGCTACCGGCTGGCGATCGACAGAGGCGCGGCAGGGATCGACGCGGCCGACCTGGTGGCAGAGGGCAGCGGGGTGCGGATCGTGTCCGCGCAACCGGACCACGAACCCGACGTCGTCGTCACCACCACCGTCGACCGACTGGCCGCGGCGCGGCGCGGCGACGGCGTGCTCGACGCCGATGTCAGCGGTGCCGAGGCGGACGTGCGGTCGTTCTTCGCCGCGTTCGACCTGCGCCCCGTCGACGCGTGACACGCTGAGCGGATGCGCCGCTCGATCGACGACTACCCCTTCGGCGCCGCGGACCTGCCGCCCGGGGACGACGACGCCACACTGGTCTCCTGGGCGGTGGCGATCAGCGACGACTACGAGGACGGCGAGCCCCGCGTCGTGCTCACCGTCGAGGAGGTCGGTCGTGCCGGCACGGGGCTCGTCGCCCACCTCACCCCCGATCACACCCGCCGCCTGCGCCGCGCCCTGCACGACGCGCTGCGCGAGATCGGCAAAGCTCCCGGCGACTGACCGCCCGGCCGTTGGCGTGGGCCCCGCGGCGGTCTATTGTTGATTGCGCAAGTCGTCTTTCGCCAGCGCCAGCGGCGGGACGGCACCACGCATCCGCAGGAGGCCGCCGTGGGAGCTACGCCGATCATCCAGGCACCACGAGATCTCGACGCCGAGCAGCAGCGCGACATCGAGCGGTTCGAGCGCGCCATCACCGCCTACCAGACCGGTGAGATCGACGAGGACGTGTTCAGGGTGATGCGCCTCAACAACGGGATCTACGGACAGCGCCAGGGCGGCACCAACCAGATGGTGCGGATCAAGCTGCCCGCCGGGACGATCACGCCCGAGCAGTTCGACATGATGGCCTACCTCAGCGAGACGTACTCGCGCGGCTGGGGCCACATCACCACCCGTCAGAACATCCAGATGCACTTCGTCGAGCTGACCAAGGTGCCGGAGGTGATGCGCCACCTCGCCTCGGTCGGGCTGACCACGCGCGAGGCGTGCGGCGACACCGTCCGCAACGTGATGGCCTGCCACCTCGCCGGCGCCTGCCCGCACGAGCACCTCGACGTGACTCCATGGGCGGAGGCTGCGTTCCGGCACTTCGTGCGCAACCCGCTCGGCCAGCGGCTGCCGCGCAAGTTCAAGATCAACTTCTCCGGGTGCGCCACGGACTGCGGCCAGGCGATGTTCAACGACGCCGGCGTGATCGCGACCACGCGGGTCCGTGCGGACGGCAGCGTCGAGGCCGGGTTCCGCGTCTTCCTCGCCGGCGGCTTGGGCGCCAACCCGCACCCCGCGCAGGCGATCGAGGAGTTCACCGCCCGCGAGGACCTGCTGCCGACGATCGAGGCGGTGCTGCGGGTGTTCGACCAGACGGGCAACCGCGACAACAAGCTGCGGGCGCGGATGAAGTGGGTCGTCGACACGCTTGGCATCGAGGAGGTCCGCCGGCGGGTGCTCAAGGTCCGCCACACCCTGCCCGCTTCGTCGTCATGGCCCGGGGGGATCCCCGACGAGGTCGCCAAGGCGGGCGATGCGCCGGCCGGCGCCTCGACGACCATCGCCGCCACCCCGGTCGGCCAGGGCATCACCGTCCTGCTCACCCCACGCGACCCGTTCGGGCGCTGGGAGGCCACCAGCGTCATCCGTGGCCGGGCCAACGGCTCGGTGTCCGCGGTCGCCTACGCCGCGCTCGGCGACATCACCGCCGACCAGTTCCGCGCACTCGCCTCGATCCAGCGCGAGCTCGGCGCCGACGTGCGGTTGAGCAACCGCCAGAACGTCGTCTTCCGCGGGCTCGGCGAGTCGCAGCTGCCGGTGCTGTACGCCCGCCTCGACACGATCGCGATGGCCCGTCCGGGTGCCGAACTGTCCCGCGACGTCGTCGCCTGCCCCGGCGCCGACACCTGCAACATCGCCGTCACCCAGTCGCGCGGGCTCGCCAAGGCGATCGGCGAACGGCTCGAGGAGGAGGGGATCTCTGAGGTCGGCGGGGTGCGGATCAACATCTCCGGCTGCACCAACAGCTGCGGCCAGCACCACATCTCCGACATCGGCTTCTTCGGGGCCGAGCGCCGGGCCCACGGCAAGTCAGCTCCCGGCTACCAGATGCTGCTCGGCGGATACGTCGGGCAGGAGCAGATCCACTTCGGCGAGAAGGCGCTGCGCCTCCCGGCGAAGAACGCGCCGGAGGCCGCCGCCCGCGTCGTGCGCCGGTTCAACGAGGAGCGGTCGGCGGGCGAGGCGTTCCGGTCGTGGATGGACCGGGTCGGTGGCGCCACTGCGGTGGCGGACGGCCTGCGCGACCTCGACGTGTTCCCCGACCCGGTCGAGCACCCCGAGTTCTACGCTGACTACGACGAGACCGGTCCGTTCTCGGCCGAGGTCGGCGAATCGGAGTGCGCGGTCTGAACGACGCCCCGGGCGCGGCCTACGCCGAGGCGGTCGCAGCGATCGACGCCGCCAACGCCCGCGACCCGAACGTCGTGGTCGTGCGCGGCGCAGCGCGCCCGCTGGCCCTGTGCCACGGCGAGCTGGCCACGGAGTGGGTCGAGCGGCTCGTGCCCGACGCCGGCGACGCCCTGCGCCTCGCCGCCCGCGCCCACCACCTGCGCCGGTGGGAGCTCGCCCGTAACGAGTACCCCGAGGGTCGCGCCGGCTACCTGCGCTGGCGCAAGGACCAGAAGGCCCGCCATGCCGCCGATGTCGCCGCGCTGCTCGTCGATGCCGGCTACGGCGCAGACGTGATCGAGCGGGTGCAGGCGCTGGTCCGCCGCGACCGGTTGGCCAGCGACCCGGGGGCGCAGGCCATCGAGGACGCGGCATGCCTGGTGTTCATCGAGACCCAGCTCGCGGCGATGACTCCGAAGCTGGACCACGAGCACCTCCTCGACGTGATCCGCAAGACTGCGCGCAAGATGTCGCCCGCGGCGATCGGTGCCGTTGCGACGATCGAACTGGGTGGCGCAGAGCGGGCCCTGCTCGCCGAGGCCCTCGGTCCGTGACCCTGGCGCCGTTTGCCGGCGACGGACCGGCCGGCGTACGCAGGCGACGGATCGACCTCGATTCCTGATTGATATGGTCGGATATGTGGACCGTCCCGGCAGCGTCGCCATCATCGGTGGCGGTCCGCGTGGTGTTGGGGTGCTCGAGCGGCTCGTCGCCAACGCCGCAGAGCTCGCCGGGGGGATGCGCATCGACGTGCATGTCATCGATCCTCACCCGCCCGGTGGCGGCAAGGTGTGGCGCTTCGACCAGTCGCCCTTGCTGCGGTTGAACTCGATGGCCTCCGACGTGACGATGTTCACCGACGAGACGGTCCGCTGCGCGGGACCGATCGTGCCGGGACCGACGATGGCCGAGTGGGCGCACATCGTCGGACCCGACGAGCTGAGCACCCCGGAGCTGGCGGCCGAGGCAAGGGCGCTGACCCCCGTCTCGTTCCCGACACGACGCCTCGGCGGCGACTACCTCGCCTGGATCTACCGCCGTGCGGTGGCCGACGCCCCGGGCGAGATGCACGTCGTCGTCCATGCGGCGAGCGCGATCGACATCCGCGACTGTCCCGACGGTCAGGTGGTGGTCCTCGACGACGGGACGCACCTGCGCGTCGACGCCGTGATCCTCACGCTCGGGCACCTCGACACCGAGCCGATCGGTGAGGGCGCTGCGCTCGCCGACTTCGCGCAACGCCACGGGCTCGCCTACCTGCCGCCGGCGCACGGCACCGAGGAGGACCTGTCGATGTTCCGGCCCGGTGCCGACGTGATCGCGCGAGGCTTCGGCCTCGGCTTCGTCGACCTGCTGGTGCTGCTCACAGAAGGTCGCGGCGGCCGCTACATCGAGATCGGCGGCGGCCGGCTGCGCTACGACCCGTCGGGCGAGGAGCCGCGCATCCACGTCGGCTCGCGCCGCGGGGTGCCGTACCACGCCAAGCTCACCTACGGACCGGTGGCGCCGCGTCCGCCGTTCCCGCGGTTCTTCACCCGTGAGGCGGTCGCCGAGATCGCAGAGCGCCACGAGGTGCTCCGGTTCCGCAAGCACATCTGGCCGCTGATGGCCAAGGAGCTGGAGTGGGCCGGGTACCACGAGCTCGCCCTCGGACATCCCGAGCGGGTCAGCGCGTCCTGGGACCGGTTCGAGGCCGCCCTCGCCCCGCTCGACTGGAACACGCCGGAGTGGCGCTCGGCCGTCGCCGGCGCCGTGCCGGATCCCGCCGATCGGATCGACTTCGTCGCGCTCGACCGGCCGCTCGCCGGGTTGCGCTTCGAGGACCCTGCGGCGCTCGACCGGCACATCCGTGCGTACGTCCGCGCCGACATCCAACGCCGCGCCGACCAACGGTTCAGTGCCGACCTCGGGGTGTTCAACGCGTTCCTCGCGGTCTTCGCGCTGGTGCCCGTGGTGCTCGGCCACCCGCGGCTCTCGGCGCGTTCGCGGATCGAGGACTTCGACGGGTGGTGGTTCGGGTTCTTCAGCTCCTACGCCAGCGGCCCGCCGCCGCGGCGCCTGGAGGAGCTGCTCGCGTTGAACGAAGCCGGTGTCGTGACATTCGTCGGTGCGGACATGTGGGTGCGCGCCGACGCGCGCTCCGGCGAGTTCGTCGCCGGAGGCGCGAGCACCCCGCGCGAGGTCCGCGCCCCGGCGCTGATCGACGCCCGGCTGCCAGGACCGACCGTCGCCAGCACCACGAGTCCGCTGGTGCGGGCGCTTCGTGACCGCGGCGAGATCACCGAGCTCGTGCTCTCCGAGCCGGACGGCGCCCGGTTCGCGACCGGCCAGATCCGGGTCAACCACGCCGACCAGCGCGTCGTCGAGGCCGGCGGGGCGACGAACCTACGCAGGTTCGCGCTCGGCCCACACAGCACCTCGCGGGCCCCGGCCTTCTCCCGGCCGCGCACCAACTCGATCGCGCTGCGCCACAACGACATCGGCGCACGAGCGGTCCTCCAGCTCCTCGCCGGCGACGCGGTCGCCGACGGTGCGGCGCCCACCTGACCGGCGGTCAGCCCTCGGCGAGGATCGGTTCCAGGGTCAGCTCGGGCTCGTCGCTCTGCAGCCGTTGCAGGCGGTAGCGGTTCTCGAACAGCGCGACGAGGGCGCCGTCGCTGCGGCTGAGGACGCGGATCCCGCCGATGTGGCGGAGCCGGTCGACGGAGGCCTTGTCCGTCAGCCGGATCGCCTGGTATGGCGCGTTGCGGATCTCCGTCGGTGCGCCGAACTCGCTGCCGAGCCGGTAGGCGAACACCTCGAACTGCAGCTGCCCGACGGCGGCGAGGATGCTCTCGGTCTCGCCCGCGTCGGGGTCGCGCAGCACCTGGACGACACCCTCCTCGTCGAGCTGGGCGAGGCCGCGGCGGAACTGCTTGAAGCGCCCGTTGTCGAGCGGGCGGGCGGTGGCGAAGACCTCGGGGGCGAACCGCGGGATCGGCGGGAACGCCACCGGCGCGCCGTCGTGGAGCGTGTCGCCGAGCTGCAGGCCGCTGGCGTTGACGAGCCCGACGACGTCGCCGGGGAAGGCCTCGTCGACGGTCTCCCGATCCGGCCCGAACGCGGTGGTGGCGTACTTGGTGGTCATCTCCCGGTCGGTGCGCGAGTTGGTGACGGTCATCCCCCGTTCGAAGCGGCCGGAGCAGATCCGTGCGAACGCGACCCGGTCGCGGTGGGCAGGATCCATGTTCGCCTGCACCTTGAACACGAACGCTGAGAACGGCGCCTCGAGCGCACGACGGTTGCCGTCACGATCCGTGCGTGGCGACGGCGAAGGGGCCAGCTCGACGACGGCGTCGAGCAGCTTGCGCACGCCGAAGTTGGTCAGCGCCGAGCCGACGAACAGCGGCGTCGACGAACCGGCGAGGAACGACGGCATGTCGACGTCGGCGCCGACCGCGTCGAGCAGGCTGCACTCGTCGAGCGCCGATCGCCAGGCCCGCGAATCCCCGGCCGCTTCGTCGAGCGACGACGTCTCCTCCCGCCCTGCGGAGGCCCCGCGCGCCGTGCGCGTGAAGCGGGTGAACTGCTGCGTGCGCCGGTCGATCACGCCCGCGAACTCCTCGCCGCTGCCGACGGGCCACGTCACAGGCGTCGGGCGCAGCCCGATCTGCGCTTCGATCTCGTCGAGCAGCTCCAACGGGTCGCGGCCCGGCCGGTCGTACTTGTTGAGGAACGTCATCACGGGCAGGTCGCGCGACCGGCAGACCTGGAACAGCTTGAGTGTCTGCGCCTCGATCCCCTTCGCCGCGTCGAGGACCATCACGACCGCATCGACGGCGGCGAGCACCCGGTAGGTGTCCTCGCTGAAGTCACGGTGTCCGGGCGTGTCGAGCAGGTTGAGCACGTGATCGCCGTACGGGAACTGCATCACCGTCGAGCTGATCGAGATGCCGCGCTGCTGCTCGATCTCCATCCAGTCGCTGCGCGCGCTGCGCCGCCCTTCGCGAGCGTGCACGGAACCCGCCTCCTGCACTGCCCCGGAGTAGAGCAGGAACTTCTCGGTGAGTGTGGTCTTGCCGGCGTCGGGGTGGCTGATGATCGCGAACGTCCGCCGCTGGCGGGCCGCGACGGTCACATCATCCATCTCGGTCCCGTCGTGTCACGTCGATCGACGATATCGGCGCTGCGATGGCGCTGGTCGCCGAGCCGACGCGTGACGCTGGCACGGATCCTGCTCGGAACTGGGCAGGTCCGGTGACAGCGTCGGCACATCTGGCGCTCGGGCGCGGGCGACGGCGTGCGATCAGGCGATGTTGCGCCACGCGGCCAGGCGCTGCGCGCTGTCGTCGCCGGGGACCGGGAGCTGGCAGGCGACGCGCAGGCCGGGCCACTCGATCGGGGTGAGCTGCTGGTACTCGAAGACCAGTTCCCCTGCGCGCGGGTGGTGGTAGCGGCGCAGCCGGGTCTGGAACCCGGCGACGTCCTGCTGCGACCACCAGTCGGCGAACTCCGGGCTGGCGTCGTGCAGGCGGTGCACGAGGTCGACGACCGCGGCGACGTCGCGGACGCCGGCCGTGGCTGCGCGGAACTCGGCGAGCAGCCGGCGGGCCTGGTCGTCCCACTCTGCGATCAGGGTGCGCGCAGTTGGCTCCACGAACACCGCCCACAGCAGGTTGCGCTGGCCGTCCTCGAGGCGCTCGATCATCGGGTAGAGCAACGACTCGGCGCGGTTCCAGGCCAGGAAGTCGAACCACGGTCCGAGCACGTACGCAGGCGACGGCTCCATCGACGTGATCAGTCGGACGAGCGCGTCGGGGGCGTGCTCGATGATCGGGTCCGGCGCAGTGGAGGACCGGTCGGCGAGGGTCAACAGGTGCCGGCGTTCGGCGTCGTCGAGGCGCATCGCCCTGGCCAGAGCCTCGAGCACGTCCACCGACGCGTTGATCGGGCGCCCCTGCTCCAACCACGTGTACCACGTCACCGAGACGCCGGCGAGCAGCGCGATCTCCTCGCGGCGCAGGCCGGGGGTGCGCCGGGTGCGTCCTGTCGGGAGGCCGACCTGCTCCGGGGTCAGCGCGTCGCGCCGGGCGCGCAGGAAGGCACCCAGCTCGTCGCGACGGTTCACGGTCCCATTGGAGCATGCGATCAGCGGTCCCCGGCGCGGCGGATTCGCAGCCGGAGCGGAGCGGTCGTCCTCGTCGGGGTCTGGGCGACGTCGGCGCACGTGACCTCGCACCGGCAGATCGTCGATCCCTGAAGGAGGGCGCGGGCGGGGTCGTGAATCGTCTGTGACGGAACCCGAGCCGTCGGCGCTGGCGGCGTCGTGAATCGTCTGTGACGGAAACCGAGCCACGGTCGGCGCGGGCGGCGTCGTGATGCTCGCCAGACTGTCGATCGCCGACCGGTGCGGCGCAACCGTCCACGTCGGCGACAATGGGTGGCGTGCCCGACCTCGCCGCGATGCTCGCCGACCTCGAACTGCTGGTGAACACCGAGTCACCGTCCGATGACGGCGAGCGGCTCACTGCGTCGGCCGCGGCGTTGGTGGCCATCATCGAGGCCCGCCTCGGCAGCACCGCCGAGATCGTGCGCGGCCCGGCCGGCCCGCACGTGCGCTGGTCGGGCGGTGGCGAGCCGCGGGTCCTGATGGTCGGCCACCACGACACTGTGTTCCCTGCCGGCACCGTCGCCGCCCGTCCGTTCGCGATCGACGGCGGCCGCGCAACCGGTCCGGGCGTGTTCGACATGAAGGCCGGGCTGGTGCAGGCGGTGCATGCGATCGCCGAACTCGCCGACAGCGCCGGTGTCGAGCTGTTCGTCAACTGCGACGAGGAGGTCGGATCGCGCTCCTCGCGGACGCTGATCGAGCAGCGCGCGAAGGCGTGTGGTGCCGTCCTGGTGCTGGAGCCGAGCGCCGACGGCGGCGCCCTGAAGACCGGCCGCAAGGGCACCGGCACGTTCGACGTCGTCGTGCGCGGGCGCGCTGCACACGCCGGGCTGGAACCCGAGAAGGGGATCAACTCGCTGATCGCCGCTGCCGAGCTGATCGGCAGGATCGCCACGTTCGGCGACCCCACGACCGGAACGACGGTCACGCCGACCGTGATCGCCGGAGGCACCGCCGACAACGTCGTGCCGGCGCAGACCCGGTTCACCGTCGACGTCCGTGTCGTCGCGCCGGGGGAGAAGGAGCGGGTCGAGACGGCGATGGCCGCGCTCACCTCGACCTTGCCCGGCGCAACGGTCGAGGTCTCCGGCGGGATCGGTCGACCGCCGATGCACGAGTCGGCGTCGGCCGCGCTCTACCCGCTGGCCGTCGCCGCAGCGGAGCGGCTCGGCCTGACCCCACCCGACGGCGTGGCGGTCGGAGGCGGCAGTGACGGCAACTTCACCGCGGCGATCGGCGTGCCGACGCTGGACGGGCTCGGCGCCGTCGGCGGTGGTGCGCACGCCGACGCGGAGTTCGTGCTGATCGAGACGATGGTCGATCGCACGCGGCTGCTGGCAGCGCTGCTCGCCGACATCTGCGCCACCGAAAGCGGCGCGGACCGGTTCACGCTCGCGCGAGCGCGCCCCCCGGCTGGTTGAGCTCGATCATGTTGCCGCACGGGTCGTGGAGGAACGACTGCCTGCCGGTCCCGACGACCACGGCCCTGCTGACCTTCACGCCGCGCTCGCGCAACTCGGCGATCACCGCGTCGAGGTCCTCGACGGCGAGCGCGAGGTGCTGGCCTTTGGCCTCCGGCACCTGTCCCTCGATCAGATGGATCTGCTGGTCGCCGACGTCCAGCCACGCACCCCCGAACCCGAAATCGGGACGATCCGTTCGTTCGGTGAGTCCGAGCACGTCGACGTAGAAGTTCTTCGCGGTGTCGACGTCGGAGACGTTGATGGAGACGTGGTGCACCCCTGCTGCTCGCATCGCGCCATTGTCGCGCCATCGGACGCTCGCACCGCCAACGTGCGCATCACAACGCTCAACTTCGCGCGGTGTGACCGGCTTGACCCGTCCCGCCCTCGAGCTCGAGCAGACCGCCGCTGCCGAGGGTGCCGGCGTTGCGGTAGACGTCGAGCTTGGCCCGGCTGTCGTCGATGTCGAGGTTGCGCATCGTCAGCTGACCGATGCGGTCGAGCGGACCGAACGGCGCGTCCTCGACCTTCTCCATGCTCAGCCGCTCCGGCGCGTAGGTGAGGTGCGGGCCGGTGGTATCGAGCAGCGTGTAGTCGTCGCCGCGGCGCAGGCGCAAGGTCACCTCGCCGGTGATGGCCGCGCCGACCCAGCGCATCAGCGGCTCGCGCAGCATGAGGCTCTGCGGGTCGAACCAGCGACCCTCGTACAGCAGCCTGCCGAGGCGGCGGCCCATGGTGCGGTAGTTCTCGATCGTGCTCTCGTTGTGGATCGCGCTGACCAGCCGCTCGTAGCCGATGTGCAGCAGCGCCAGCCCGGGGCCCTCGTAGATGCCGCGTGACTTGGCCTCGATGATCCGGTTCTCGATCTGATCGCTCATCCCCAGGCCGTGGCGTCCACCGATCGCGTTGGCTTCGTGGACGAGCTCGACGGGGCCGGACAGCTCGGCGCCGTTGAGCGCGACGGGGAAGCCCTCGTGGAAGCGGATCGACACCGTCTCCGCCGCGATCGTGACGTCGTCGTGGTAGTGGGCGACGCCCATGATCGGCTCGACGATGTCCATCCCGGTGCCGAGCTCTTCGAGCAGCTTCGCCTCGTGGGTGGCACCCCAGATGTTGGCGTCGGTGGAGTACGCCTTCTCCTTGCTCATGTGGTAGTCGAGCCCGCGCGACGTGAGGAACTCGCTCATCTCGGCCCGACCGCCGAGCTCGGTGACGAAGTCGTCGTCGAGCCACGGCTTGTAGATCCGCAGGTTCGGGTTGACCAGCAACCCGTAGCGGTAGAAGCGCTCGATGTCGTTGCCCTTGTAGGTGCTGCCGTCGCCCCAGATGTCGACGCCGTCGTCCTGCATCGCCCGGACCAGCAGCGTGCCGGTGACCGCCCGGCCGAGGGGCGTGGTGTTGAAGTACGTCTTGCCGGCGGTGGTGATGTGGAACGCGCCGCACTGCAGCGCGACAAGCCCCTCGTGGACCAGCTCAGCCTTGCAGTCGACCACCCGGGCGACCTCGGCGCCGTACTCCTTGGCGCGCACCGGCACCCCGTGGAGGTCGGGTTCGTCGGGCTGACCGAGGTCGGCCGTGTAGCAGTACGGCACCGCACCCTTGCCGCGCATCCACGCCACGGCCGCTGACGTGTCCAGCCCGCCGCTGAACGCGATCCCGACCTTCTCGCCGACGGGCAGCGACGTGAGCACCCGACCCTGAGTCTGCGACATGGCGACCGACGCTAGCTGTGCTGTCGGTCGGGCTCGGCGTCCGTTCGCCGTGCTCGCTTTCGCCGTTCCCTCGTGCGGCTCGTCGCTGGCGCTTCCCTCGCCGTGCTGTCGGTCGGGCTCGGCGTCCGTTCGCTGTGCTCGCTTTCGCCGTTGCCTCGTGCGGCTCGTCGCTGGCGCTTCCCTCGCCGTGCTGTCGGTCGGGCTCGCTGGGACACCGGCTGCTCATATCTGAGCAGCTCCCGTACCAGCGTCAGTCTGACGGGGGTGGCAGCGGTCCGGCGGCCGCGGCGGGCTGGGGCGCAGCGGCGGTGGTGAGGAGGCCGGCGAAGGAGGCCAGCGACACGGCCAGACCGCTCCCGGCGAGGGCGAACTCGACGAACGCGAACTTGTCCTGGCGGCCGACGTCGCCCCACGCGATCAACGCCTCGCCGACCGACGCAGCGATCCCGAGGACGACGATGTAGCGCACGTTGCGGATCCCGCCGACGACCACGAACACCGGCAGGACGAACGGCAGCACCAGCACCACCGGGAACCGCGGGTCGGATTGCGGTCCCAGCCACCAGGTCGGGAAGCCGAGCGTCCACGAGCTCTTCCACACGGCGACGATCCCGAGGACCACCCCGACCCAACCCGCCGTGAACAGGTTGCGCCACCCGGACGTCAACTGCCCCGGCTGGAGCGATCGGGTTGCCGACCCGGCGCGCGGCGGTGGTGGTGCACCGAGGGCCGCCGCTGGCGGAGGCGGAGGTGGTATCGACGCCGGCGGCGACGGCGGGGTGGACGACGACACGCCGGCGACGATAGCGGTGACCAGGTGGGCAGCGATGGCAGCCCAGCTACCCTGCACCGCGTGTCGGCCCAGGCCCCCCTCGCAGCGCAGGACGGGCCCTTCGCCAAGCTGAGCATCTTCTTCCCGATGTGGAACGAGGAGGCGTACATCGGCCGGGCCGTCGGCGCCGCGACGGCCGAGTGCGCGATCCTCGTCGAAGCGGGGACGATCGGCGACTACGAGTTGATCATCGTCGACGACGCGTCCACCGACAGCACCCCGGCACTCGCCGATGCGCTGGCGGCGAGCGACGCGCGCGTCCGGGTCGTCCACCACCCGGTGAACCGCAAGCTCGGCGGAGGGATCAAGAGCGGATTCGCCGCATCGACGGGCGACATCGTGCTGTACACCGACGCCGACCTGCCCTTCGACATGCGCGAGGTGGCCACGGCGATCCGCCTGATGCGCTACTACCAGGCCGACGTCGTCTCCGCGTACCGCCACGACCGCACCGGCGAGGGTGCGTCCCGAGCGGTCTACACGTTTTTCTACAACGTGCTCATCCGTCGCCTGTTCGGGGTGCGGCTGCGCGACATCAACTTCGCCTTCAAGCTCTGCCGGCGGTCGATCTTCGAGCACATCGAGCTGCGCAGCGAGGGTTCGTTCATCGACGCCGAGCTGATCATCCGCGCCAAGAAGCTCGGCTACGACGTCATCCAGTTCGGCGTCGACTACTTCCCGCGCACCAGGGGCGAGAGCACCCTCGCCTCGCTCGGCGTGATCCGGACGATCCTGCAGGAGATGTTCCGACTGCGACGCGAGCTGCGCAGCATCACCCCCATCGATCGGTGAGCGAAGGCTCCGGCGAGGGACCCACTGGTAGGCTCCAGGTCGTTCCTTTCGTCGTCGGAGATCAGTGAACCGCCCGAAACCCTCCCCAGAGCCAGGTCGCGGGCGCGCGGCCGACGATGACGGTCAGCGGTACCGGCGGTGGATGCCGTTGGTCGCTGGCGTTGCGGTCGTGGCCGTCGTGTTGGCCGCCGGCTTCGCGGGTCACGGGAGCCACTCCGACGCCGCACCCGACAGTGTGGCGAGCGTCTCACCGACCGGCGGCACCGTCGTGGCGACCTCGCCGGCGCCGTCGACCAGCATGCCGGAGGTGGTCGTCCAGACCGATCCTGCGGCGCCGAAGACCAACCTGACCGCGTCGTTGCGCGTCGGCTCGTCGGGCGACGACGTCAAAGTCGTGCAGCAGCGGCTGGCGGACCTCGGCTTCGACCCGGGTCCGGTCGACGGGAAGTTCGGGTCGACCACGCAGCAGTCCGTCTGGGCGTTCGAGAAGTTGATCCTGCAGACGCCGCGTACCGCCGTCACCGGCAGGGTCACCGACGCGATGTGGCAGACCATGCAGGACAACCTGACGATC
>JBBQTN010000061.1:0-24721 GCA_038213195.1 Acidimicrobiales bacterium
AACAGCGACGCGTTTGCGGTCGACACGGCGCAACACGCGATTTAAACCGGTCGGGCCGCGCTGGGGCAGATCACCCCCTGGCCCCTGGCTTCCACCCCCCGCACCTTGGTGCGCCCCCGGTGCGCGACGATGCTCGACTGCGGACGTGCGCTGCGCGAATCCGGTCAAGCGGTCGCCGCGCGACCCGTTCTTCGTCACGCGGCAGACCTTGCCGTCCGATTGGGTGCCGGGCTCCTGATCAGCACGGCCACGTCCGAGTTGTACGCCACCGGGGCACGTCCTCGGCGCTTGCACCTGCGCGGTTCTGATGCGCTGACTCCGTCGGAGCGGCGCGTGGTCCTGCTCGCGGCCGAGGGCAATACCAACAGCACGATCGCCTCGTCGTTGCACGTCAGCATGAAGACGGTGGAGAGCCACCTCGCCCGCTCGTTCCGCAAGCTCGGTGTGAAGTCCAGGTCAGAGCTCGGTGCTGCCCTCCTGCTCCCCGCAGCTCAGCGCGAGGAGACGATGGCGATCTGAGCGTCGACGAGCTCACCGGCACGGTGTGCCACCTCCCATCAGGTCCACCTGCTGCTTGATCGCGCTGAATCCGAGGGCGTCGGCTTGTTCGCAGAACTTCGTCGGCGGCAAGTTGTACTCCACCTCGAGCACGGCCTTGTGGGCTGCGGTGAACGTCGCGAACGACGCGCACGTGTCGAACTCGAAGCACTGTTCCACCAGCGCGAAGTCGACGATCGGTTGCATCGCGGTAGCGAACGTCAGGTCATCACCGTTCTTGAGTGCGACGGACAGCCCGAGCGAGTGGGCGAGATCGGCCACGCGAGCGTTGAACGCGACGTTGTCCGCCTGCGTGATCGCGAAGCCGGTCTTCTGGGTGTAGCTATCGTCGATGTCCGGCTCGATCGCGTCGAATCCCTTGTCGGCGCACATCTGCACCCGCTGGGACACACGAGCCAAGACCAACGGGGAACGAATGTCCACGTAGCGCTCGTCGCTGTACCCCGGGACCGGTAGACCGAGCACCTCCGCCGGGTAGGCCGCTGCATCAGGTCTGTAGTTCTCCCATGCGCCGGTCTCGATGTAGCAGACGACGAGGGCACCCTTCTGGTGCAGCGCCGCAACCACGGCCGCCGTGTTCGTGAACCCATCGATGTCATACACGGTCGGCGGCGGGACGACGTTGCCGGCCGGATCCTTCCAGCCAACACCGAGATGTTGCGGATCAGTCAGGTTGAACGCTGCGCCGAGGATCCACTGCCAGCGCGCACCGACCGCAGGAGCTCGCCGTTGAGGTGCGGGGCCCGGCTGAGGTGCGGGGCCCGGCTGGGGTGCAGGGCCCGGCTGGGGTGCAGGGGCCGGCTGGGGAGCGGGGGCCACGCTCGACGCGCTCCCCCCGCCGACTCCTGCATCGCGAACGGCCGGCCGCAGTCCGACGGGATCGGCGGGACCGGAGATCAAGACCGCGCAGCCCGTCAGCGCCGCGAGGAGCGTGATGGCGAGCACCGCTGATCCGACGATCCAGTTGGACCGCCGGGTCACCGGGCGCGACCTGACGCGACGTCTCTGCAAGTCACTCACACCACCTTGATCGTCAGTGTCTGGTTGACCGTGGCCACGGCGTTCTTAGCGGCGATGGTGAGGGTCCACGTACCGGCCGTCGTAGGAGTTCCGCTGAGCTTCGCAGTTCCGTCGCTCGCTGCGGTGAAGGTCGTGCCTGGGGGAAGCGTGCCCGACTTCGTGATCGTCGGCACCGGCCAACCCGTCGTCGTGATGGTGAACGAGGACGCCTTCGCCTTCGTGAACGACACGGTCGAGGCGCTGGTGATCGTCGGCGCCTCGCGAACCGTCAGCGTGAAGGCCTGTGTCGTCGCGCCCACGCTGTTCCTCGACGTGATCACGACCGACCACAGCCCGCCGCTCCCCGCTGCGGGCGTTCCCGACAGGACCCCGTTCGAGTTCGCTGCGGGGACGAAGGTCACGCCCGACGGAAGGGATCCCGCCAGGGACAGCACGGGCTTCGGCAGCCCCTCACTCTTCGCCGTGAACGTGCCGGCGGTCCCGACTGTGAACGTGGTCGACGGGTTCGAGAAGATCGAGGGGCCACTGTTGACGTTGAGCGTCAGCGTCTGCTTCACGCTGCCATACGTGTTCGTTGCGGTGAGGTTCACCGTGTACGTGCCGTAGGAGTTGGGACCCGGCGTCCCGGAGATCTTCAGCGTCCCGTCGGGCTGCGGCGCGAGCGTGACACCGCTCGGCAGCGCGCCCGTCCCTGTCACCGTTGCCGTCGGCGGTCCGACGGCGCTGGCGACGAAGCTGAACGCCTGCCCGGTCAGGGCATTGGCAGTCGTCGCGCTGGTGAACACGGGCGGACGGCCGACCGTCAGCGTGAACGCCTGCGTCGTGCTGCCCGCCGGGTTCGTGGCGGTGAACACGAGCGGGTAGGTGCCGAAGCTGTTCACGACCGGCGTTCCACTCAGCGTGGCGGCGCCCCCGGTCAAGGGCGTGAACACGACACCGGACGGCAGCCCCCCAGTCATGCTGATCGTGGCAGAGGGAGTTCCTGCCGAGGTCACATTGAACGTGAACGCGGTGCCCTGTCGCACGGTTGTCGCGTTCGCACTGGTGATGACGGCCTTGTCGATGACGGCCACCGTGACCGGCGTGTCGTAGCGACCCGAGCCCGTCGTTCGCGTCACCGTGATCGGGTAGGTGCCGGCCGTTCCAGCAGCCGGCGTGCCCGAGATGGTCCCGGTGCCGTCGGTACCGGCGACGAACGCCAGCCCGCCCGGGAGCGTCCCGGTCTCGCTGATGGTCACGGCCGGAGTGGCGGCGACCGAGAACACTGCCGAGCCCGGGCTGCCGACGCTGAACGTCGTCGAGCCGGCGATCGTCAACGGTGGCGGCGCCGGCAAGTTGACTGTGGTGGTCGCCGCAGGCGCCAACCACGCTGACCGCTCACCGCCGTAGGCCAGGAGCGTCGCCCCGTTGACCGATGCGCCCTCGGGGACAGTGACCGGCACGCTCCCACCGCTGTTGTTGGTAATGACGACTTGCCCTTGCTGCACGTATGCGGTGACGGCCGGGTTCGCAGCCATCCCGTTCGTGGCCCACGCACCTTGGTTCTGCAAGTCGCTCGACGCTGCGGTGAAGCTGAGGTTCTGGAGAGGTGTCGCAGCCGTGAAAGCGGCGTTGTAGGTGCCGAGGATCGACTCGAGCAGCGGGTAGAGGATCCGATCCCCGCTGAGGTTCGAGACGTGCGCGTAGAACGGGCGGGGATCGTTGCTGAGGATGAAGCTCAGGTCGAACGCGGCATCCGTCGGCACGATGTACGACGCATATCCGGTTGTCGTGTCGAGTGGGGCAATGCACGTCGCTGTTGCCGGGTTGTCCTCGCAGTAGCCCCCGCCGCCGTTGGCTCGGTTGGTGTAGAGGTAGTTGTACTCGTCGACCTCCTGTTGCACGGTGGCGGCGTTGTAGTACACGGAGGTCGGGTGACGGGGGATGGTGAGCGCACTGCCGACCTGGCGTGACCCCGGTTCACGAGACGCGTCAGCACCGATGACCTTGATCCCCGCCTGCGTCAGCGCGGCTCCGAAGTTCGGGTTGTCCACTGGCTGCTGCGGCTGGCGGAACAGACCGGAGTGCTCCCCGCTCAGGTACTCCGTCGGGTCGAACGGAAGTCCGTAGCCCGTTCCGACGGTGATGTTCTGCGTGATCTCGTCGTACACCTGCTGCTGCGTGACCCACGCGATGTTGCCTGCGGGGTCGGTCGCGCACTGCCACGGAGCGACCGTGAAGTTCTGCACGCACCCTTGGAAGATGTGCTCGAACCCGTGGTTCAGCCAGTTGAACGAAGCCTTGTTGGCCACCATCGCCTGGGTCAGCGGGTCATCGGGCGCGGAGTTCGCGCCGTTGAACGCCAGCGTGAGCTTGTAGCCGTGGCTGGCCTGCCACTGCACGGCGAAATCGACGTCGGCCGGCGTCATCCGATTCGTGAGCAGCGGGTAGATGCTGTTGCCATCGGCGTCACGGGGGCAATCCTCGTCGGGCGTGCAGTTGTTCTGCGCATCCCACAACGCGTCGTCGGAGAAGGCGTCGTCGACATCGAACGTCATCCGGTTGCGGTTGTAACCCAAGTGCACGCCCCGCGTGGCCCAACTGATCATCCCGTGCGCCAGCAACTTGAACTGAGGGAGGTAGAAGTTCATCGCGGAGGTGATGACCATCTGCTCGACTCCCGCGTTGGCGAAGACGCCGACGATCGAGCCGCTCGGCGATCCCTGGATCGGCGCCGACACGAGGGTGCTGAAGCTCGCGCCGGGAGGCATCGGCGGGTTCGACGTGGCCGACAGCGGCACGGCGACGAACGAGTAGCTGCCCTGCGCGAACGGCACAGGACCGTTCAGGTACTGGAAGCCCTGGTTGATGCCGTCGGCAGTCACCGTGGCGGTGAGCCCCGCAAGGTCGCCGGAGAACCCTGCGTAATTGAGACCGATTGCAGGGTTCGCCCAGTTGTAGGCGTCGATCTCGCGAACGGCAAATGTCGCTTCGTACGCGCGCAGCGCGGTGACCTCACTACTGGAGAGCGAGCCACCGAGATAATCCGGAGCGATAACGGCTTGGAAGAGGCCGAGTCCACCCTGCGAGAGGAAGGCAGCGTTTATCACCGGCCGGGCCGGGTCCGACATCGCGACCGCTTGATACGGCACCCCCTCGGCGGCCAGTTGGCTGGCCAACCCATCCACCCACGGGGAGCCGTCGTCCAGGACCAGGACTCGAAGGCTGAGCCGCTGCGTGGTCACGGCGACGCTGTGGCGCGGGGCGGCGACGAGGACGACGGCCGCTACCAGCACCGCAACGATCATGATCGGCAGCCGACGTCGGCCCACGCGCCCCGGACCTGTTGCACAGGCGTCGGCAATCAACACAGTGTTTCCCCGATGCTGTCCAGCGCGTCGTGCAAGATGCGACGACGAGGACCGATGCTAAGGGACTGTTCCCGAAGCCACCACCCTGCACTTCGCCTTTCCACGATGATCTCTGAACCTTGCAGAGATCACTCTCAAACATGAGGGTGTCTGGACGGCGGAGGCTCGATTTGTCAGGGTTCGCGTCAGGGTGATGCATCGGAAGATCCGGGATGCGTTCAGGCATATCGACCCGTATGGTTCGAACATCCGCCGACCGGCGAGCAGTCTCGTCAGACAGTCAGGCGCGTGCATGGGAAACATCGAGATGGCAGGAAAATCGGCGGAAGACGCCGCCGAGTTGGCGTCCACCTCCGGTGGTCGGTCGCTCTTGGTGTCGCTGATCACGGAGGGCACCTACCCGTTCGTCGACGGCGGAGTCAGCGTGTGGTGCGACCAGCTCGTGCGCGGGCTCAACGGACACCGGTTCCGGATCGAGGCGATCACCGCAACCGGAACGGAGCAGCCGGTGTGGACCAGACCGCCGAACGTCGTGGGACTGCAGAAGTTCCCGATCTGGATCACCTCCGGCGCACCCCGCCCTTCTGGGAGGTGCGGCCGAACGATCAAGAGGACGCTTCAGGCGTTTTTCGCCGGGTTCAAGACGCCGCTCGACGGAAGGTCGTCGTATGAACAGCTGCGCACCCTGGCCGCGTACGCACGAGACGGTCGGTTGCAGCGAGCTCTCATGAGTGACGACGCCGTGCGCCTCGTGCTGATGTCGATGGCGCAAGAGCCGTGGTCCGGTCGGGGTGCGAACCGGCCAGCGAGTCCGCGAGTGGCTGATGCTGTCGCATCGCTTCGAATGCTCGAGCACTTCCTCCGCCCCCTCGCCGCGGCACCGCTTCCCGCTGACATCTCCCATGCGACCTCGAACGGCATCGGCGTGCTGCGCGCGCTGGCCGCCAAGTGGGAACGGGGAACGCCGTTCATCCTGACCGAGCACGGCGTGTACCTGCGCGAGCGCTACATCGCCATGGGCCCGCAGAGCATGCCCCACCACCAGCGGGCGTTCTTGCTCGGCTTCTTCGGCAGCCTGTGCGCAGCGGCGTACCACGCAGCGGACGTTGTTGCGCCATGCTGTGAGTACAACCGGAGTTGGGAGCTCGTGAGCGGCGCGGACCCGACCACGATCCAGCCGGTCTACAACGGCATCCACGCGCTCAGCTTCGAGCCGAGCTCGAGCGAGCCGTCCGTTCCGACCCTCGCCTGGGTGGGGCGCATCGATCCGTTGAAGGACATCAAGACGCTGCTCCGCGCGTTCGCAGAAGTTCGGCTGCGGATACCGGAGGCCAGGTTGCGCATGTACGGAGGAACGCCGCTCGGCAACGAGGGTTACCACCGAGAGTGCGTGGCCCTGCAGCATCAGCTTGGTCTGGGAGAGTGCGCAACGTTCGAGGGCAGGTTTACCTCGATCACCGAGGCGTACCATTCCGGCCACGTCCTCGTGTCGACGAGCATCTCGGAGGGATTTCCGTACTCGGTCCTCGAGGCGATGGCGTCAGGCCGAGCAATGGTGGCCACGGACGTGGGAGGTGTGCGCGAAGCGGTCGGCGATTGCGGGCTGATGGTCACTCCACGCGACCACAAGGCGATCGCCCGTGCATGCATCGAGCTGTTGACGGATGACGTGCGCCGCAGGAGCCTCGCCCAACTCGGCCGGGCCAGGGTCCTCGAGCGCTTCACGCTCGCTCTGTGCCTGGCCAGGTACGAGAGCATCTACGAGAACCTGGACGGACGGGTCAATCCAATCGCCGCAAGCGCCCCATATCAACTCGCGACCACGGCGAGAGGAGCGGCATGAGCGCGGCCATCGGCCAGATCTTCGAGCCGAGCCCCGATACGACGTCCGTGCACGAGTGGCTCCGCCAACTCACAGGGCCGGCGGCGGTCGAGAGGTCCGAACATGCCACGCCGCCGGCGGTGGCCGCAGTGTGTTCCGCCGCAGTGGACCAACTCGAGATCGCAGCCGCCCTGGAGGCTGCTGGCATGAGCCACCATGTGGTGAGTGAGGAGATCGGGCATCCCGACGTCTTTGCGCTTGCCGCGGAGCTGTGGGCCACTGTGCCCTTCCAGGAGGTGAAGCTCAGCGAGTCCTCTTGCTGGCGGAGGGGGAACGCGAGCGACCTCGGCCGGGGGGCACTGTATGTCGCTCCCGCGTTGCTGATCCACGCGATCAGCCGCGCTACACACGTACACATCGCCTGGTGGGCGTTGCCACTCGCGATGACGTGGGGATGGGCCATGGGCCAACTGACGGCGTTCGGCGGCTACTCCATGCGCGCGCGCAATGATCGGCGCGGCGAGGCTCGAGCCCTTTCGATGATGCTGATGGTCGCTGTGCTGACCACCGCCGGTCTTGCCGCCGCTGCTGCGCGCTACCTCGGCGGTGGCGCTGACTCGGTGATCGTCGCGACGTGCATCACCTCATACATGGTGGCGAATGCTGTGTTGGTGCTCCACGAGGAGGAGGCGCTGGCCGCATTGCTCCTCGTTCCCGGTGCGGGTGTGGGCGTCGCAGTCCTGATCTCGGGCCACGGGATCCCGTCGTGGATGGCGTTCGGTGCAGTCGGCGCCTCTGCGGGGGCGACCTTCTTCGCCTCATGCCGCCATCTCGGACGACCCTGGGTGGATCGTTCGGCGGTCAGCGGATCGGAGCTGTGGAAGGCGCTCGAACATTGCCTGCACGGCGTGTTGTGCGGCTTAGCGCTCTGCGTGATCGTGTTGCTCGGCGTCGAGCACTTTCGTCTCTCGGCGCGTGCCGCTCTCGTCGCAGCGCCGCTCCTCGTGACGCTCGGGCTGATGGAGTGGCGCCTGCGAACGTTCCGCGCCGACGTCGAGACCCTCAGTCGTGACCTGCAGTCGATCGACGAGTTCGCGTCTGGTGCCCTGACCATCTTCTACCGCGGCCTCGCCATGTACGTCGCCGCGATTGTCTTCACGGCGGGCGCCGTCGTCGCTGTTCTCCAAGCCGAGGGCAGGCACGCGCCCGTCGGCTTGCTCCTCGGTGAAGTTGGGCTCGGCGCCCTCTGGTACGTCGACCTCACACTCACCTCGATGGACCGGCTCGACCTCGTCATGCGGGCGTGGCTGCACGGCGTGTTGTCCGGCGCGGTGGGGCTGATGCTCCTGACCGTGGCTCAGGTGCCCCTGATGACGGCGATCTGGTGGTCCGGGCAACTTGCGGTCTGGGTCGCCCTGGTCGCACTGCTGTTCTCCGCTGCTCCGGTTGTTGCCGCCCCGTGCAGCCACTGACCAAACAGGTCCGGGCGCGATATCCGGCCACGCAGACGCAAGAATTCGAAAGGACCACATCCCCATGACGACAGTTGCGGTGACCGGCTCGGAAGGCTTCATCGCTTCGCACCTCGTCGAGCTCCTCGTTCACGGGGGCTGCTCGGTGAGGGCGATGGTGCAGTACAACTCTTCCGCTTCGTGGGGCCGGCTCGACATTGGTCGACCCGACGACTACGACCGCGCCAATCGGGAGTTGGCGCAGTTGAAGCTGACGCTCCTGCCGGGACGCTGAGGTGGCACCCCGAATCCTCCTCCTTGGGGCTGCAGGCTTCATCGGACAGTCGATCTGCCGACAGTTCGTCGAAGAGGGATCAGCAAGTGAGCTCCTGCTCCACTTCAGGCGGCGCGGGCAACCCGGGCCAGCGCAACGCGGGCTGGAGTGGAGACAACTGGACCTGCGTCGTGCGGATCTCAACGGGTACGCGGAGTTGGTCGAGAGCGTTCAACCTGATGTCGTCATCAACTGCGTCGGTCTCACCAAGGGATCGTCCACCGACCTCCACGCGCTGAATGTGGACGTCGTCACGAAGCTCATTGCGACACTGGCAGGCAAGCCACACATTCACCTCGTGCAGATCGGCTCCGCGGCGGAGTACGGCGTGCAACGCGACGGCGTCCCCGTTGCGGAAACAGCGCTCCCCACCCCGACGAGTGCGTACGGGTTGTCGAAATATGAAGCAACGAGACGACTGATGGATTCCGTAGCAGCCGGCAGGGTCAACGTTTCCATACTCCGCGTGTTCAACCCTCTCGGTCGCTATTCATCGCCCGCCACCCTCGCCGGGTCAGCAGCCGTCCAGATCCATGCGGCCCTCAGAGCCGGGAACGACACCGTGCATCTCGGCAACCTCAGCTCCTGGCGCGACTACGTCGATACCCGAGATGTTGCGCGGGCGGCACTTTCCGCAGCGTGCGAGCGTCCTCACGGTGGAGTTGTCCTCAACGTCGGTCGCGGACAGGCGGTGCAAAGCCGACAACTCATCTCGGCCCTCGTCAAGGTGTCCGGCTTCGACGGATCGATCATCGAGGCCGAGGCCGGCTCAGGGGGTTCCGGCGTCGTGCGCTGGCAGTGTGCCGACGTCACCGCGATCAGAGATCAACTCGGCTGGTCTCCGCTCTACTCCCTCGACGATTCGGTCCGTGATCTGTGGGACGAGATCGAGCGACCGCTGCATGACGTGCGGCTCGCGAGCACAACTACCGACGAAAGGAAGTCCGGATGAACGAGGCTCCGATGAGGCGACGTCGCCGACGCATGCGGGTGCTGAGCGCGCTGATCTTGACGTCGGTGACCGCAACGACGTGTACCGTTGCGATGGTGGAGTCGCCCGCGGCGTCCGCCGATTCGACGGTGATCGCGCAGCAGGTCGCGGTCCCGTCCTACATCCATCCCAATGCCTCTCCCGCCGATTGGCTGCGGCTGAGCACATCCACCCCCGGCTCGGTCGGCATCGCGGTCGCCAACGTGATCAACGGACCCGACTACACGACTCAAAGCGACTGGCAGTCTGTGATCCACGCCACCCACGCGAACGGGGTGCAGGTGCTGGGATACGTCGACACCGGCTATCTCGGCTCCACCGGCCAATCGACGAGGTTAGGATCATCCGCAGAGATCGACTGGATCAGCCAGATCGAGCGGGACGTCGATACCTGGTACTCGTTGTACGGCGCTGACCTCTCCGGGATCTTCTTCGATCAGGGCCAGAACGTCTGTGGAACGGCCAAATCACCGAACGAATGGGCTGATACGTACCGCAGTGTCGGCGATTACGTGAAACGCGCCCACCCCAGCGCGATCACCGTGCTCAACCCCGGCACGGTGGTGCCACAGTGCTACGAGAACTCAGCGGACGTGCTGGTGACCTTCGAAGATAGCTACGCGAGCTACACGGGCGACCCGTCCTCGCCGTCGTCATACACGCCATTGGCCTGGGATCCCGTCGACCCCAAGAAGATCTGGCACATGATCTACGGCGCATCGACCATCGACCAGATGTCTGCGGTGGTGTCGCTCAGCAAGGCGCGTGGTGCCGGCTACGTGTACGTCACCGACGACGTTCTCCCGAACCCGTACGATCGACTGCCTGCCGCCGACTATTGGAACGCCGAGGAAGTGAAAGCGACGACCCTGCCGCCACTCGCGCCGCCACCGCCGTCACCGCCGTCCTCGCTCGATTCCATCAACTACAGCGGAACGACGATCGACATCGGGTGGGACGCGTCCACGAGAGCGGGAGCGCGCGTCGTCGCGTACGACATCTTCCGAGACGGCGTACGTGTCGCTGCCGTGCCCGCCACGTCGACCACGTACCGGGCTGTCGGCCTCGAGCCGACCACCACCTACCTCTTCACGGTTCAGGCCCGCGACGCCCTCGGACGGTCGTCTGCGCCGAGCAACAGCCTCATCGAGCACACGGACGAGACGTACGGGTACCCGCCGACCATCCCCAGGAAGGTCGAGGCCTCCGCAACCGGCTACACGAGCACGGTCCTTTCGTGGCAACGGAGCAAGGAGCGGGGGAAGATAGCGATCGCCGCGTACATCGTGCTGCAGAACGGACGACCCATCCTTCGGCTGCCCGGCTCGGCTGAGTCCGTCACCATCGGGAAGCTGGCGCCGGGATCGAAGTACGCCTTCACCGTGGCTGCAGTGGATGAGACGGGTGGGCAATCCGGCGTCAGTTCGGCGGCCGAGGTGTCGACTCCCGCGTTGCCCGGCGGCGCCACCATCGGCACCTACAACAC
This sequence comes from Acidimicrobiales bacterium, assembly GCA_038213195.1. Classification (GTDB taxonomy): domain Bacteria; phylum Actinomycetota; class Acidimicrobiia; order Acidimicrobiales; family Ilumatobacteraceae; genus JAODBQ01. The sequence continues at coordinate 11,013 of JBBQTN010000061.1, forward strand.
GACCGTGACCCCGGACGCCCTCTCGTTCAGCGCCGAGTACCTCGTCCCGTTCGCCTTCCGGCGAGTGTTCATCGCCTCCGGCGACCCGAGCCGGCCGTGCTGGTCGACGGGCAGCGAGCCGCAGATGTGTGCCGACTTCGTCATCGAGAACAGTCGCCTGCTGAGGTACGTCGGTGCCGGGACCGACTGGGACTGGACCGTGGTGCAAGACGTGGTGCCGACCGTTTCCGGGGCGACGTTCACGTGGTCCATCCCACCCGCCGCCATCGGGAGCCCGACGGCGCCGATCGCGGTGGTCTTCAACGCAAACGGATATGCGCCGAACTCTTACTGTGGATTGGGTTTTGCGTGCACTGTGACGGGACCGCCGCTGCCGTACGAGTGAGCCGACCGGCAGGCGTCCAACGCCCCAGCCACGGCCACGTCGGCGGGCTCGTGGCGCGCGACGGCCTCGCCCACACTCACCCACGAGGTCAACGACACGACCACCGCTCGAGCTGACCTCGTGGGGCGGGCCCGCGGCGCACTGGGTCCGGGCGGGCGCGAGGTGTCACTCTCGCCCATGTTCCCTGCCCACGCGGCCTCGACGCTGCGGTCCGCGGTCAGGTGTGCTACTCTTCTAATCAACTGATCAATTTATTCAAGTTGGAAGGGATGGCAGATGGTCGAGCTCGGGGGCAAGGTGGCCGTCGTCACCGGCGCGGCCAGCGGCATCGGGCGGGCGACCGCAACGCTGCTCGCTCGCGAGGGCATGCGCGTCGCGATCGCCGACATCGATGCGACGACCCTGGGAGCCGTCGCCGGCGAGCTCACCGCGGCCGGCCACGAGGTGGTCGCCGTGCCGACGGACGTGAGCTCGCAGGAGGCGATCGAGGCGCTCCGCGACGCTGTGCTCGACACCTATGGCGCGGTGCACGTCGTGCACAACAACGCCGGCGTCGTGGCCGCCGGGACGATCGAGGAGATCTCGCTCGACCTGTGGAACTGGGTGCTCGACGTCGACCTGTGGAGCGTGATCCACGGCGTGCGCACGTTCGCTCCCCTCCTCAAGGCACAGGGCGAGGGGCACATCATCAACACCGCGTCCACCGCCGGACTCCAGGCCAACCCGGGCATCGCCCCGTACAACGTCGCCAAGTTCGGCGTCGTCGCGCTGTCCGAGACGTTGCGCCTCGAGTTCGCCGGCACGGGCGTCGGCGTCAGCGTGCTCTGCCCCGGACCGGTGAACACGCGCATCGTCGATGCCGAACGAAACCTCCCGACCGGGATCGCAGCGGCGACCGGCGCCGTCGCCGATCGCTTCCGCGCCGGCGCCGGGGCGGTCCTCGCAGGCCAAGGTCTCGATCCAGCCGAGGTGGCGGAGATGGTCCTCGATGGCATCCGCAACGACCGGTTCTGGATCCTGACCCATCCGGAGTGGGTCGACCGGCTGGCGGAGCGCGTCGCTTTGATGCGCGACGGCCGGCTGGAACACGGCGCGAACGCGTAGGCGCTCGTGCACCGCCGTCCACTTGGTTCGCTCGCCGTGCCGGCCGTTGGCTTCGGCGCGATGGTGCTCTCGCCGGGCCTCTACGGCCCGGTCGATCACGACGACGCAGTCCGCTCCCTGCTGCACGCGATCGACGCCGGCTCGTCCCTGTTCGACACGTCCGACGGGTACGGATCGGACGCCCACAACGAGCGGCTGATCGGCACCTCGATCGCCGGTCGACGCGACGACGTCGTGATCTCCACCAATTTCGGTTATCGCGTGCCACCCGGCGTCGTACGACACCCGTTCCAGGTGTCGTACGGCACCCTTGCGGTCAACGCCGAGCCGCAGCACGTTCGCGGCTACGCGCTGGCGAGCCTCGAACGGCTGCGTACCGATCACATCGATCTCTACTCCCCCCACTTCCCCGATCCCGTCGTACCGATCGAGGACACCGTCGGGGCGATCGCCGAGCTCGTCACCGAGGGCCTCGTCCGCTACGTCGGGCTGTCCAACGTGACCGCCGAGCAACTGCAGCGCGCCATTGCCGTTCACGAGATCAGCGCGGTGCAGTGCGAGTGGTCGCTGTGGACCGCCCCCGCTCCGGCGCTGCTCGCGGTCGCCGATCGACACGGCGTCGGGCTCGTCGCCTGGTCGCCGCTCGGCGCCGGGTTCCTCGCCGGCGCGCTCACCGCGCTCGACCCCGGCGACTTCCGCAACAACGTGCCCCGGTTGGCCGGCGCCAACCTCAGCACGAACAACGACCGCTTCGCGCCCCTCGCCGCGTTGGCCGCCGAGCTGGCGCTGACGCCGAGCCAGTTGGCGCTCGCCTGGCTGCTGCACCAGCACCCACGCGTCGTCCCGATCCCCGGCAGCCGCACGGCCGTGCACATCACCGAGAACGCCGCCGCCGCCGGCATCTCGCTGCCCGGCGAGGTGCTCTCCCGGATCGAGCACCTCCGCGAGCTGTTCCGGCCGGAAGGCGGCGGCCTGCTGGAGGCGCCGTCGGTGGTGCTCCAGTGAGCGAGCGCAGCGAGCGACCCAAGAGCGTCGACGTGCGCGCGGTGGCGATCAGGTTCGCTGACTTGTGGGCGGTCGACCCGCACCAGATGGTCGAGGAGATCTATGCCGACGACATCGAGATGGAGAACATGGCCAATCCGGAGCGGGTCGTGCTCGGCAGCGCACAGTTGCACGCCGTCGAAGACCGGCTGTCGGCGATGATCCCGGAACACCGCCACGAGCTGATCCGGGTGATCGCCGGGGATCGGATCGCCTGCCTGGAGACGACGATCGTCGCGCCGACCACGCACGAGTGCGCACCTGCATGTCTGTGGTGGTGGCTCGACGAAAGCGGCCACGTCGCCGCCGAGACCGGTTGGTTCGACTGGCAGGACCGCAGCGCCGAGTCGGCGCGGTCCCACGGCACCGTGCCACCCAGTCCCCCGGCGTCTCCCCCACGCGACCCGTCGTGGTACTTCCGAATCGCCGAGACCTACACCGACGGCTGGTCGCGCGACCCGGCCGGGTCGGCGGTGGAGATGTTCGCTCCCGGCTGCACGTTCGGCCACGTGGGCAGGCCCGAGTCGGCCGGGCTCGATGCTCTCCGACGTGCCCGCCAGTCCTCGCTCGCCGAGCTGCCGACACCCCACAGGCTGATGGCGCTGCATCGTGTCGTCGCCGAAGGTTCGGCGCTGGCGATGCTGATCACGGTCAGCAACACCCGCTGCGTCACTCGCGGCACGGTGGTGCTGACCGTCGACGACAGCGGACTGATCGTCAGCGAGCGCACGTACTGCGACTGGAGCAGGGCCGTGCCCCGCCCCGGGCAAGGATCCCGACCGTACGTCGGCTCTCCGGGATGGAGGCTTCGTGGCAATTGACGGATCGATCGGTGGTGGCGCCCACGGGCGAGGGACGGGCGCCGACCGGGACCTCACCGGCAAGGTCGCCATCGTCTCCGGGGCGGCGCGCGGGATCGGCGTCGCCTGGGTCGGCGCGCTCCGTGGCGCCGGGGCAACGGTCGTCGGCTTCGACGTCCGACCCGGCGCTGATCTCATCGCCGACGCGTCCGATCCCGATCAGGTGCGGGGTGTCGTCGACCGGGTCGTCGCCGAGCACGGTGGGGTCGACATCTCCGTGGCGAACGCGGGACGGGTCCGGCTGACCTCGCCGCTCGACCCGTGGCCCGATGCGCTCGCCGACTTCGACGACCAGATCGGCACGAACCTGAAGGGCGTGTACCTGCTCGGCCGGGCCGTCGCCCCTGTCATGGTGGCCAGGGGAGGTGGCCACATCGTCAACGTCTCCACCGATCACGTCCATCGCGCCTCCGGCGTGCCATCGGGTGGTGGCCCGCGGATGGACATCTACGACGCGTCGAAGTTCGCCATCCGGGGCCTGACCCAATCGTGGGCATCGGCGCTGGGTGCGCACGGCATCCGGGTCAACGAGCTGTGCATGGGCGCTACCGACGGCGAGTTCCTGCGTGAGTTCATGGGCGAACGGGCGACGCCGGAGATCGTCTCCACCTGGATCAGCCCGGACGCTCTCGGGCGGGTCCTCGTCGATTTGATCGCCGAAGGCCGCGCAGGAAGGACCGGCACGCTGATCGGGCTGTGGGTCGGGCATCCGATCGAACTGCCGCCCGTCGCCCTGGCGGAGTGACGCTCAGCGGCTCGCGGCTGCCTGTGCGGGCCGCTCGAGCTCGCTCGTGCCGAGGTAGCTGCTCTCCAGGAGGTGCATGTTCGCACGAAGGTGGGCAGCGGCGGCAGCTTCGAGCACCATGCTGCCGTGGTTGAGGACGTACGCCCGGTCCGCGACCCCATCACCGGCTCGGCCAGTGTGACAGAATCTAACTGACCGGTCAATTGTTTCTTGCGTTGCGGCGATGGCAACTAACCGTACGATCAATTAAGCTGCGGCGATGCGTGCTCCGCCGAAGAAGTCCCCGACCACCCCGCCAGGGCCGACGCGGCGCTCGACGGCGGCCGTCGAGACACCCGAGAACCGGCGTCAGCTGATCGCGATGGCCAGAGACAACCTCGCCCACGTCGCCGCCGGGAACACGCCCTCCCAGACCGCTGAGGTGATGCGCGTCCGTGCTGTGAACTACCTCGACCCGGACCGGTGGGAACGCGAGGTCGCCCTGTTCAAGAGGTTGCCGCTGATGCTGGCACTCGGTGGCGAGCTCCCGGGACCGTCGTCGTACAAGGCGATGACCGTGATGGACGTGCCGGTGCTGCTGACCCGAGGCGGAAACGGCGAAGTGCGCGCGTTCGTCAACCAGTGCAGCCACCGCGGCGCGATCGTCGTGCCCGACGGAGCCGGCACGGCGCGGCGGTTCGCCTGCCCATACCACAATTGGACCTACGACCCGAAGGGTGATCTCGTCGGGGTCACCGATCGTGAGCTGTTCGGCGATGTCGACACGTCGTGCCTCGGTCTGACGCCACTGCCCGTTGCCGAACGCGCCGGACTGATCTTCGTCGTGCTCACGCCCGCAACCCCGATGAACATCGACGAGCACCTGTGCGGGTACGACCACGTGCTCGACTTCTTCGGCTTCGCCGACTGGCACCTCGTCTCGCGCAAGGAGATCGACGGCCCGAATTGGAAGATCGCCTACGACGGCTACCTCGACTTCTACCACCTGCCGTTCCTGCACCGCGACAGCTTCGGGCCGGAGATCAGCAACAAGGCGATCTACGACTCGTGGGGCCCACACCAGCGGGTGACCTCGCCGAACCCAGCACTGCTCAAGCTCGAGGACCTCCCCGATGAGGAGTGGAACCTCGACCTCGTCTGCGGCGGGGTGTGGACCATCTTCCCCCACGTGTCGTTCGCCGGAGGCAACGGTGGCGGCCTGATCAGCCAGCTGTTCCCAGGTCGCACTCCCGGCACCTCGATCACCGTGCAGAACTACTTCGTCGCCGCGGAGCCGTCGGACGAGCAGCGCGCGCAGGCGCAGGGCGTCGCCGACTTCCTCGAGCAGGTGGTGCGCGAGGAGGACTACTTCACCGGTCTGCGCCTCCAACGTGCCCTGGCCACAGGGGCCAAGGCGTTCGTGCTGTTCGGTCGCAACGAAGGGGGCGGGCAGCGTTTCCACACGCTGCTCGATCAGTACCTCACCGGCCAACCCATCGCCGACCGCTGACTGGGGAACCGCTCAGGCCGGGATGAGCTCGATGTCGAGCGACGTGAGGCCACGCAGCAGGAAGCTCGGAAAGTAACGGAGCTCGTTGGACTCGGCGAGCCTGAAGCCGACGATGCGCGCGGTCAGCTCCTGGAGGGCGACCTGACCCTCCAGCCGGGACAGGTTGGCGCCGAGGCAGAAGTGGATGCCCTTGCCGAACGCGAGGTGGGCGCGCAGGCCCTCGCGGTCTGGATCGAACGCGTCGGGGTCTCGGTAGATGCTCTCGTCGCGATTGGCGGACGAGAAGACGACCACGATCCGCGAGCCTGCGTGGAGGTCGACGCCGCCGAGTGTGACGTCGTGCGTCACCACCCGGAACATGCCCTGCGTGGGCGTGGCCAGGCGCAACGTCTCCTCGACCACCCGCTCGATCCGGCTCGGGTCGGCACGCAGTGCCTGCCACTGCGCCGGGTGCTCCCCGAGCAGGCGGATCATCTCCGTGAGCATCTTCGTGGTCGTCTCGTTGCCCGCCACCAGCAACTGCTGGACGATGCTCAGCATCTCGGCCATGTCCAACGGTCGCTTGTCGGTGACCTCGGGATCGTCGTCGTCGATCCTCGCGTTGAGCAGGTTGGTCAACAGGTCGTCGCGCGGGTCGGTGCGGCGCAGCTCGAGCTGCTCGGCGAAGTAGTGCTGGAACTCGTTGACCCCGCGCTCGGCATCGAGCCGCGCATCCAGCGGGATGTTCGTGCCGATGCCGGCGATCGAATCGTCGGACCAGCGCTTGAAGTCGACCAGCCGCTCGTCGGGCACGTTCAGGGCGTGGGCGATCACCTCGACGGGGAGTGGGACGCCGAAGTCGCGCACGAACTCGATTCGGCCGCGGTCGATCCACGAATCGATCAGTCGCACGGTGACCCTGCGGATGACCGGCTCGAGCGCGGCGATCGCCTGCGGATGGAAGGCCTTGGCCACGAGGCGGCGATAGCGGGTGTGCTCGGGCATGTCGGCGGTGAGCATCGTCGGCACCCGCGGGTAGCCCTCGGCAACGACGGCGGCCATCTGCCGGCGCTCCTCGGACGGCAGTGGCATCGAGGTGTTGCCGAACAGCGACGAATAGGTCTGCGGATCGCGCAGCACCTCCATCACGAGATCGTGGCGGGTGACGAGGTGCAGGCCGTACCGCTCGACGAACAGCACCGGCGCCTCCTCGCGCATCGTCGCGTAGTGCGGGAACGGGCACTGCAGCGTCGTCGGGTCGAACGGGTCGAAGGTCGCCAGCGTTTCGTTCATCATCACAGCTCCGTCAGTACTGTCTTGAGCATCGGCAGTTCCGCGGCCCTGGCCATGATCTCGTCCATCCCGCCGATCATGCCCGTCAGGTTGGCCATCACCAGGTGTTCGAGGCCGTTGCGGACGTATCCCTCGAACTGGCAGCCGAGCTCGTCGGCGTTGCCGATGAACAGCACCTGCTGGACCATCTCGAACGGGATGGTCGGGGCGATGTCGCGCAGATCATCGGGGTCGAGCTCGTGGATGATCACGTCGATGAAGCCCTTCGAGTCGTTGCCGAGTGGATGGGTCAGGCCGTTGGCCTCCCACATCGAGCCCATCGCGAACAACCCGAACAACTTGCCGAGTGGCTCCTTCTCGAACATCTCCGCTGCCCGATCGACGCACTCGGCGAAGATCAAGAACGGGAGCAACGCGGCCTCCGGGGTCGGCCGCCCCGCCGCTCTCGCGTGACCGGCGACGGTGGCGAGGCTCGCCCCGTACTCCTCAGGGGACATCCACCATGCCGGGAGCCAGCCGTCGCCGAACTGCCCAGTGAGGCGCAGCATCCGCTGGCCGTGCCCGGCCACCCACACCTTCGGCCCGCCCCGGCCCTCGGCGTGCAACGGCAGACCCATCCGGCCGCAACCCGCTGGCATCCGCCCACCGTCGAGCAGGCAGCGGAGCACCGTGAGCTCGTCTTCGAGCACGCCGACCGGCCGCTCGAACGGGTAGCCGAACGGGGTCAAGCTCTCCGCTTCGCCCGATCCGATGCCGAGGATGAACCCCCCGGGCAGGAGGTCGTTCAGCGTCAACGCCGCCCGGGCGAGATCGGCCGCGCCACGACGTGTCGCATCCGTGACCGAGATCCCGAACGGACGCGACGTCATCGTCGCGACCCTCGCCCCATAGCAGAACGGGTCGTAGAACGCGTCCGGATCGGCGGCGAGGGCCGACAGCGGGGTGTCCGCCCACAGCCCGGGATGGAACATCCCGAGGATGTGGTCCGGTGCCCAGTACGAATCGAAGCCGACCTGCTCGTACATCGGCAGCAGCTGCTCGGTGGAGCCGAACGGGAATTGAGCCGGGAGGTTGATCCCTACCTTCATCGCCCTCCTCTCAGGTTCCCGCGAGTCGTTCGACGATCGGCGCGACTGCTTCCATCATCGCCGCGCCGAAGGTGATGTAGCTGATGCCGTATCGCACGCGACGCGCTTCGAGCTGCTCGATGATCGAACCCACAGAACCGATCAGTGCATGTGGGTGCTCGGCGAACTCCTCAGCGGACAGCGCGAACATCGCGGCCATCTTCTCGACGCTCTCGACGGTCGATCGATCGTCGGTGACGACGGTGAAGTACGCGCCGATCTCGATCTCGATCTCGTCGAAGCGCCCGGCCGCACCGGCTCGGATCCACTCGATCTTCTGGTCCGTCAGGTCGGCAGTGGAGGAACCGACGCCCGCCGCACCCAGCCGACCCGAGGAGTTGTCGAAGTTGAGGCTGACGATGTCTGCCTTGCTGCCGGCGATGCCGAGCACGCGGCGCGATCCGCCGCCGATCATCAGCGGTGGGTGGGGTTGCCGGACGGGCTTCGGCACCGCCTCGAACCCGACCGCGTGGACGTGCTTGCCGGTGACGTCCAGCTCGCCCTCGGCGAAGCTGGCGCACAGCAGGGCGATGGTCTCCTCGAGCCGGTCGAGACGCACCGATGCCCGTTCGAACGGGACCCCCATCGCTTCGTACTCGTTCTCCAGCCAGCCGGCGCCGAGCCCGATCTCCAGCCGGCCTGCCGAGAAGAAGTCGAGCGTCGCCAGCTCCTTGGCCAACATCACCGGGTTGCGGTAGTCGGTGCACAGCACACGCGAGCCGATGTTGATCCGTTCGGTCGCTTCGGCGGCAACCACCATCGCCGGGATCGCGGCAACGGTCTGCACAGGGTGGCCGGTGGCCCGCAGCGCCGGGCCCGGCCCGATGACGTGGTCGGCGACGCTGAAGGTCGAGAACCCGAGCGCCTCGGCGCGCTGCGCCTGGCGGCGCCATTGCTCACCGGTCTCAGGCGCGTAGCTCTGCACGCCGAACCGGAACGGCTTGCTGTTGCTCACGTGTCCCCGATCCTCCTCAAGCACGCCGGCACGCGCCGACTCACGCAGTCTGCCGCAAAGAGAACTAATCGGTCAATTACTTCTTCGTGCCGAACAGTCGCTGTGCCGTGTTGGTGAAGCTCGCCGAGAGGTCGGGCGGCCCGATGTAGTGCACCCGCAGTGCCCTGTTGGAGAACAGCCAACGACCATCGCCGCGCACGTAGTCGTCGTCATAGTGAGCGCGCAGCAGACCCGGCTCGCCGGTGACACGGCGGAACGTCTCGGTGATGTACCAGCGTCCGCACGCCGCGCCCGCGACCTCCGGGGCGAACCAGACGTCACCGTTGTCGACGGTCTGCACGACCGCGTCCATCCCGGCCATCGCGTTGTTCCACAGCTCGACGATCGCGCCGTTGCCGGCAACTTTGCGGCCGCCGCCCAGATCCCACGTGGCGTCCTCGGCCCAGCAGCTCCCCCACTGCAGCGCGTCGCGCTGCACGACGGCGTCGGCGTAGCGATGGACGAGGCGTTGGACAGCGACGAAGTCGTCCGTCCCGACCGGTTGATAATTCACCATGCGATTAGTTTAACATGACGGCGTGGACCAGGATCTGACGAGCCGGTGCCGCTGCTGGAGTGGCTCGCTCCGATCCCCGAGCAACTCGCCGAGCTGCAGGGGCCGTCGCTGCAGGGGCCGTCGCTGCGCACGGTGGCCCGGCGCAGCGAGGTCGTCGCCTGCAACTGGAAGATCACCGCCGAGGCGTTCCTCGAGGTGTACCACTTCCGCCACATCCACAGCCGCAACGGCGATACCCATCTCGACAACCGCGGGGCGACGATGGGGCTGCTGCCGAACGGCTCGTCGCGGATGGTTACGCCGTTCTCCAAGTCGGCCTGCGCAGCGCTCGGGATGGCCGGCTGGGACGACTGGCAGCACCACGTCGAGCCTGGTTTCACCGACATCGGGTCCGTCAGCGACATGGTGCGCAGCACCAGTGCGGCCTACTCGATCTTCCCGAACCTGATCACCCCGATCGCGGCTCCCGGCTTCCCGTTCATCACGTTCTGGCCGTTGGACAAGCGCACGACGCGCATCGACTAGACGCACTACGCGCCCATCGAGTTCGAGCCCGCGAGCGGGCTGCCCGCACACTGGCAGCGGCGGATGGACGTGTTCGACGAGATCATGGCCGAGGACTTCGCCAACCTCGCGCCGATGCAACGCTCGCTCGAGTCGCCGGCGACGCGCGGCGTGCCGATCAACTACCAGGAACGGCGGATCTGGCACTTCCACGAGCAGGTCGACCGGATGATCGGCGTCGATCGCATCCCACCGGTGCTGCGCGTCGAGCAACTGCTCGACCGCTACGTCGAACGATGACGGTCGCCGCCCGATGACACGTCCGCTGCTGGGACGACCGGTGCAGATCGCCTACGCCGTCGCCGATGCACGCGCTGCCGCGCTGGATCTCGCCACGTCGACCGGAGCCGGGCCGTTCTTCCTGGCACGGCACATCCCGGTCGTCGAGGCCCGGTCGCGCGGGCGTCCGGCCACGTTCGACCACTCCTCCGCGTACGGTCAGTGGGGCGATCTGATGGTGGAGCTCGTCGAAGAGCACTCGCCGCCGATCGTGGCCCCGGGCACGGGGGTGCACCACCTCGCGTTCATGGTGCCGTCGCTCGCACGGGCGACGGCGTCGTGCGTCGCGGCAGGGTGGGCCGAAGCGCTGTGGGCACACACCGCCGGCGGTCAGGAGTTCGCGTTCTGCGACGCACGTGCATCGCTCGGACACCTCGTCGAGCTGTACGAACCGTCGCCGCGGCTGCTCGACTTCTACGCCATGGTGGCGACCGCGGCGCGCGGCTGGCTCGGCTCCGAACCGGTGAGGGATCTGTCGTGACCGACGCCTTCAGGCGAGAAGACCGCCCGCGAACCAGCGTTCGAACATCGGGCGCAGTGCGCTCCAGACGAGCTCCACGATCAGCCCGCTGGGCGGTTGGACGTACGTGAACGCTCCATAGCCGTCGGCCGGGCCGCGCTGGCCGAGCCGCAGCGTCCACCCGCGGTCGATGAGCCGGCGGGTGTCCGCAGCGACGTCGTCGCACCAGACGCCGATGTGGTGGACGCCGGGTTCGTCGCGACCGTCCCAGATCGTGCCGGGCGCACCTTGCAGCAGTTCGAGGTGCTGCGGCCCCTGTGTTGAATAGGTGAACCGCAGCGGGATCGACGTCGGACCGACATCGGGCAGCCAGACCTGCTGTTCGCGCTCCTGCGGCTCGCACCACGTCAGACCGAGCGAGGCACCGATCTCGTCCATCGCTGCGTCGAGGTCGGGCACCCGGACCCCGTGGTGATACGCCTGGCCATAGTCGAACATCAACTCTCCTGCCCCTGTCATTGCCGGCAGTGAACATACCACGCGATCAATTAACTGCCGAGCCGGCATCGCGATCGGGGAGCGCGAGGACACGCCGCAGCCCGGCGGCGATCGCGGAGATGTGCGCGTCCGGCACCGACCAACCTGCCTTGCTGCACACCTCCAACGACATCGGCACCGTGCACCCCCTGCTGCGTACGGCGTCGACGAAGCCGGCGATGTCGAACTCACCGGAGCCCGGGGCGACGCGGTGCTCCAGGCAGTCGGTGTAGTAGTCCGCGTCGCGCGGCGTGCGTGGTCCGTCGCTGAGCTGGATGCCGGTGATCAGCTCGCCTGGCAGATCGGCGATCGCGGCGAAGTCGCGCACGCCTCGCTCGACGTGCCAGATGTCGACGCAGATGCCGCCGTTGGGCCGGTCCGCCGCCTCGACGATCCGCCGCGCATCGCGCACCGAGACGATGTCGGTGAACGGCAGGAACTCGAGCCCGACGACCAGACCGTGCTCGCCGGCGCGGTCGCACAACGAGCCGAACGACGCACCGGCGGCGCCGAGGTCCGGCCCGGATGGACCGATCGCCTGGATGTAGCGCGGCTCGAACGCGCCGGCCATCCGCCACGCCACGGCCTCCATCTCCGCCGCCCGTTCACCGCCGGGGCCGGCCGCGCCCAATCCCGCGATGACTTCGATCTCGGCGAGGCAGATCCCGTGCGCATCCAGCAGATCGCGCAGACAGCCGGGAGCGAGCCCCTCCCGTTCGAGCTGCGCGTAGTGACCGACGTAGAGCCCGATCCCTGCGAAACCGTTGGCGGCAGCGTGACGGATCCGATCCTCGATCGGGTGCGTCCGGCCGAGACTGAAGTGACTCAGCACGAGGTCGTCGCGCCCGAGCTCACGTGGCCTGCTCACAGGCACTGCGCATTCGGGTCGACCAGCACCTTGATCTGATCCGATGTGCCGGAGGCCAGATCGTCGAGCACCGCTTCGAGGTCGGCCAGCGCCACCGTTGCGGTGTGCAGCGGCTCCAGCGTCACCCGGCCGTCGGCGATCATCGCCATGCACATCTCGAACTCCTCGTGGAAGTAGGCGAGCGACGCAGTGACCGCGATCTCCCTGACGAGCCACGAACCCGGACTGATCGAGGCGTCCTCGTCCGACAAGCCGATCAGGCACATCGCGCCACCGCGCCGTGCGAGGTCGACCGCCGCCTGGATCGCCAACGGGCGGCCGACGCACTCGTAGACGATGTCCGCGCCGAGGCCGTGCGTGTGTTCGGCGACGAGCCGCGATGCTGCCTCACCCGGGGCCACCGTGTCGTGAGCGCCGAGGGCCGACGCCAGTTCTCTGCGTCGCTCGTCGGGTTCGACGACGATCACCCGTGCCGCACCGGCCGCACGAACCCATTGCAACGTCGCCAACCCGATCGGGCCGGCACCCTGCACCACGGCGACATCGCCGATGCGCAGGCGGCTGGCGCGCACACCGTGGAAGGCCACGGTGGCCGGCTCGACCAGCGCCGCCTGCACGTCGGTCAACGCTGGGTGGGCGCGGACGATCCGCGTCTCGGCGACTGCGATCTGTGGGGCGAAGCCGCCGTGCGGCGGCGCGAGCGGATCACGACCGAGCGCGGACAGGAACGCCGCCTGACAGCGCTCGGCATGGCCGGCGCGGCAGGCCGCGCACGAACCACAGGCGGGCGCCACCCCGACGACCACCCGCTCGCCGGGAGCGAAGCCGCGAACGTCGGTGCCGGTCGCCGAGATCGTGCCGACCCACTCGTGGCCACAGATGGCCGGGTTGTACGGGCGACCCGATTGGTACGCATGGACGTCGGTGCCGCAGACCCCGCACAGGGCGATGTCGACGACGACGCCGGCGGCACTCGGGGTCGGCGCAGGGAACTCGCGCAGCTCGACCTTGCCCCGACCTGTGATCAATGCGGCGTCCACGCTGGACACTCTGCCACGTCTGGTGCAATAATTGATCACTCGATCACTTCTAGGCGGATCGCCTCCCCTTGCTGAAAGTAACCACATGATCAATAGTTCTCGGATGACCGCCATCGAACCACGGCAGGCTCGCTCCCCGGGCGTCACCTACCAGGAGTTGCTCGACGCCGACACCCACCCCGTGCCCGAGGTCCTGCGGCTCGAATCACCCCGCTCGTTCGGCGACCTCGACATCCCGGTGGAGCGCTACACCACCCGAGGGTGGCACCTGCGCGAGGTCGACAGGGTGTGGCTGCGCGTGTGGCAGTTCGCCTGCCGGGTGGAGCACATCCCGCTGCCCGGCGACTACATCGTCTACGAGATCGCCCACCTCTCGTTCGTGGTCATCCGCACCGAATCCGGCGAGATCAAGGCCTTCCCCAAC
>JBBQTN010000062.1:0-24704 GCA_038213195.1 Acidimicrobiales bacterium
AGCGAGCCCGACGACAGGTCGTCGACCGCGTCGACGGCGTGGCCGTCCGCGAGCAACCGCTCGACCAGGTGCGAACCGAGGAACCCGGCCCCGCCGACGACCATCACCCTCACGCACGCAGGCTACGCGGCGATGTCACCGCCCGCCCGCAGAGGACGGGCGATGACACGCCGGTGCGACCGGCGGCCGTCCCGACCGCCGGCCGCGCTGCGTCGCTACTGCCAGCCTTCGACATCGACGACGATGTCGGTCGTCCAGTTGGCGGCGATGCAGATCGAGCCGAACCCGCCGATCGGCACCAGCGCCGAAGCGGCGACGATCCGGTCGGGCGAAGTGTTGTTGTTCGACGCGTCCGGGATGGCGTGCCCGCACGGGAAGACCTTGACCCACGCGGGCCCCGTGGCGTCGACCGCCGTGACGTTGACGCTGACGAGCGATGCGTTGGCGGGCACGCCGTAGAGGCCCGCGATCGGCACGACGCGCACGTTGCCGGGTGTCACCGGCGCACCCGCATCACGCGTGTCGAGCGCGCGAACCGGGGAGAACGAGTGGTACGTGGAGCCGGCCGGGAACCAGCCCTGCAGATCGATCACGAGGTCGGTCGTGATGTTCGACACCAGGCAGATCCTCCCGCCCGTGCCGATGGCCGTGAACGCCGTGTTGGCGATGGCGTGGTCCGGCCACGCGTTGACGTTCGACGCCGTCGGGACCGGACTCCCACACGGGAACGCGGTGACCCAGCCCGGCACGTCGGCCACAGCGGTGAGGTTCATCACCGCCGCGCTGGCGTTGGCGGCCACGCCGTTGACGCCGGCGACCTGGAGCTGGACGACGTTGAATGGTGTCAGCTTGGCGGTGATCCCCACGCCCGTCCTGGTATCGGCGATGCGGGTCAGCCGCGTCGGCTGGAAGTCGCTGCCGGCCGGATCCCAGCGTTGCAAATCGACGACCAGATCAGTCGTCTGGTACGACATGAAGCACACGGCCCCCGTGCTGTCGAGCGGCACGACGGCGACGTTGGCGACGATGTGGTCGGCCGACGGGTTGAGGTTCGAGGTCTCGCCGGTCGGCGGCGTGCCGCATGGGTAGGCGCGCACCCAGCCGTCGTCCGTCGCCCCGACCGCCGTCAGGTTGAGCACGACCGACTTCGCGTCGGCGGCGACGCCGAACTTGCCGCGCACGTCGAGGCGGACCTCCTTGCCGGGCGGCAGCGGCGCCTTCGGCAACCCGACACCGATGCGCGTGTCGACCAGCCGCTGGGCCACGGGATCGACGACCGTCACCGGCAGCGTCACGGTCGTGCCGGTGGGCGAGGCGATCGCGGTCAATGTCTGCGCACCGGTGGGAACGTCCATCGGCACCGCGAGATCGACGCCGGCGGTGCCGTTGGCGACGGGCACGACCCCCAGCGACTTGCCGCCGAGCGTCACCGCGAGGTAGGTGTTCGCCGGCGATCCGACGCTGGTCAGGTTGAGCCCGGAGACCGTGAACGTGAGGTGGCCGCCGAGCGAGGCGGTGCTCGGGGTCTTGCTCACCGCGACCGCCTGGCGGGCGAAGTCGGGGGCCACCGGCGAGTGCGCGCCGAGGTACGCGATCCAGCCGTCACGGTCGATCAGCCCCGAGTCCTTGGTGTTCGTGCCCGAGGTGAAGATGCGGAAGTTGTCGCCACCGGTGGCGAGGAACGAGAACGTGCCGACCCGGTACGAGGCCGCCGGGTTGTACGGCGCTCCGTTGATCGTGATCGAGGTGATCCGCGAGCCCTCCGGCAGCGACGCGTCGAACGTGTAGGTGACGTTGTCGCTGAGGCCGAGCTGCAGGTACGGCCGCGTCGGGACGACACCGGAGGCATCGCGCTGCCACTGCTGTTCGAGCAGCGTCTTGAACTGCGCACCGGTGAGCGTCGTGGTCCACAGGTTGTTGACGAACGGCAGCACGTTGTTGGCCTCGGCGAAGGTGATCACCCCTGCGCCTTCTGCCCCCGTCTGCTTGTAGAACAGCTCGGAGCGCAACCCACCCGGGTTGGTGACCCCGATCTGTGCGCCGCCGAGGTTCACGGGGGCGAGGGTGTCGCGCAGCGAGTTGGCGACGGTGTCGCCGATCGTCGACTCGCTCGCACGGTCGTCGCGGCCGGTCGTGCTGTTCGTGCCTCCGGGGACCACGTACGTGCCGTTCGGTCCCGTGTACGCGCCTCCGGTGTAGGCCGTGGTGATGTCCGCGGTCTGGGTGCCGATCGGCTGCAGACCGATCGTGTCGGCGAACGCCTTGGCCGCGTCGACGGTGGCCTTGACGGCGGCGACGCGGGGCAACGCGAGGTTCGCGGCTGCAGCCGGGAGCAGGTTGGCCTGGGTGTACGTGCTGACGGCGCCGGTCGTGTCGTCGACGGTCAGGGTGACCTTGCCGACGTGGTCGGCGTAGCTACCGGTCTGCAGCACGGGGCGGGTCTTGCCTGCCACGCCGGGGATCGGCGCGTCGTAGGCGTAGGCCTGGTGGGTGTGGCCGGTGAAGATCACGGCCACCTTCGAGCTGGTCTGGTTGACGATCGAGGCGAACGCAGGCCCCGCAGCGACGTTCGCGGCGAGCGATTGCGTGCCGTCGGGAGCGCCCTCGTGGTACTCGGCGATCAGTACCTGCGCCTCGCCGTTGGCCGGGTTGCCGTCGGTCAGCTGTGCGGCGACGCGGTTCACCGCGGCGACCGGGTCACCGATGTCGATCTGGGTGATCCCGCCCGGTGAGACCAGGGCCGGGGTCTCGGAGGTGACGGCGCCGATGATGCCGACGGTCACGCCCTTGACGACGAACGTCGCGTACTGCGGCAGCGCCGGGTTCGTGGTGCCCTTCTGGTACACGTTCGCCCCGAGGTACGACCACAGCGCGTTGGTGCCGCCGGGGTGGTCGCCTGCGAACGTCTGACACGCTGGGGCCGGTACTGCGCCGGCAGGTCCGTTGAGCACCCGGCCGGTGAGGTCGGCGTACCCCTTGTCGAACTCGTGGTTGCCGACCGACGAGGCGTTGAGGCACAGCTCGTTCATCACGTCGATCGTCGGCTGGTCGTTCTGCACGGCCGAGTTGAACAGCGACGCGCCGATCAGGTCGCCGGCGCCGAGCAGCAGCGTGCCCGTCGGATCGAGGGCGCGCTGCTGCTCGATCGTCGTTGCCCACTTCGTCGTCAGGTCGTTGGCCGGGTCGATGCGGCCGTGGAAGTCGTTGACGTTGAGGAACGTGAGCGTGACATCGGCGGCGTGGACGACGCCCGCCGGGCCGGCGACCGCGACGCCGCCGACGAGGGCCATCGCAGCCAGACCGGTGGCCAACCTACGGCGGAACGGGGATCTCATCGGTGGTCTCTCCTCGTCTGAGCTACGGCTGGGTGGTGCGGGACCTCGCCCGAGGAACCCGCCCCCTGCGTCGAGCTGAGACCATAGTCAGCTCGCCACCCGGCGAAATCCAGTGCACCGCCGATCTCCACCTCCTGTTCACCCGGTCGCGGCCGGCGTTCATGTCCGGGCCACGCAGCCGGTCCACGGCTGGTGGGCGGGAGCTCACGGAACGGAAACACCGTCGACACACGTGCTTCGTAACGTTCCGACGATGAAGCTGGCACTCACTGGCGGCCGCGTGATCGACCCGGCGAGCGGGTTCGACGGCGTTGCCGACGTCGTCGTCGACGATGGCGTGATCGTCGACATCGCCCCCGACGCGGCCGGCCGCCACCCCGACGCCGACCGCGTCGACTGCGCCGGTCTGCTCGTCACTCCCGGGATGATCGACCTCCACGCGCACGTCATGCCGGGCCTCGGCGACTTCTGCGTGACGGCGGACTCGATCGGCGTCGACCAGGGCGTGCCGACCGTCGTCGACGGCGGGACCAGCGGCGTGGCGACGTTCGATCTCGCCAGGGCGGCCGTGGTCGACCACCCGTCGACGCGCACCCGCGTGCTGTGCTTCATCGACCCGAACCAGCTCTACCTGGCGACGAAGGACTTCATCTGCCACAAGCTGGAGATCGCCAACGACCTGCGCAACCTCGACGAGGAGTCGCTCGCCGCCTCGCTCGCGCGCAACGCCGACGTGATCGTCGGGATGAAGGTGCGCGCCTGCCACGTCGGCGACGATCAGGACTCGCCGTTCCTCGACGCCGCGCAGCGCGCCGGCGGCGGCCTGCCGGTGATGGTCCACTTCGGCCGCTTCCCGCACACCCCGACGATCACCACGGCGGCGTTGTTGCGCCGCCTGCGCGGCGGCGACATCGTCACCCACGCGTTCCGCGGTGGCGGCGGGTTGGTCGACCCAGGGGGCGCAGCGACCGCCGAGCTGCGCGACGCGATCGAACGCGGCGTGCGCCTCGACGTCGGCCACTCGGGCACGGACTTCCGGTTCCGCGAGGCCCGGCGCCTGTTCGACCTCGGCTACCTCCCGCACACGATCTCGACCGATCTCAACGTGTTCAACATCGGCGGGCCGGTGTATTCGCTGACCGAGACGATGTCGAAGATCTGGGCGATGGGCGTCGAGCTGGACGACGTGATCGCGATGGTCACCAGCAACACGGCGGCGAGCATCCGCCGTTCTGACGAGCTCGGCGCACTGGCGATCGGGCGAACAGCCGAGATCAGCGTGCTGCGCGTCGAGCACGGCGAGTTCTCGTTGAGCGACGGCTTCGAGTCGATCGAGGTCGAGCGGCGGCTCGTCGGACAGGGATGCGTGCGCGCCGGGACGTGGGTGCCGGCCCGCTCGCCCGTCGCGGCATGAGCGACCTCGACACGCGGACGCGCCCTCACGGCGACCCGCTGGCACGCGCGTTCGAGTTGTTCTGGCACCCGGTCTGCACGACCGACGAGCTCACCGCGCGAGCACGGCAGCCACTCCCCGTCGAGCTGCTCGGCCGCAGGATCGCCGTCGCCCGATCGGCGTCGGGTCGGCTGCTGGCGCTCGCCGACCGGTGCCTGCACCGCTCGACGCGGCTGTCGGTCGGCTCGGTCGACGGCGAATCGATCCGCTGCGCGTACCACGGCTGGAAGTGGGCAGCGAACGGTCGCTGCGTGGAGATCCCGTCGATGCCGGGCACGCCGGTTCCGGAACGGGCCTGCGTGCCGGCCTACGAGGTCGAGGAGCGCTACGGCCTCGTGTGGGTGCGCCTCGACGGATCGGCCGGCACCGCCATCCCGGCCCACCCCGCGTTCGACCGCGTCGAGCAACATCCGGGCTCGCTGCGGATCATCGCCGGCGTGCCGTACACCTGGCCGGTGGGCGCACCGCGACGCGTCGAGAACTTCGTCGACCTGGCCCACTTCGCGTGGGTGCACGACGGCAGCCTCGGCCGCCGCGACGAGCCGGTGCCGCCGCTGCCGCGGGTCGACCGCGTCGACGGTGAGCTGCGCTTCTCCTACGACCCACCGGACATGGATGCCGACGACGCGGCGATGTTCGGCCACTCCGAGTACCGCATGCCGATGCCGCTCAGCGTGAGCATCGAGTTCTGGTTGGCGAGCGGCGCCCACCGCCACCTGTGGATGACGGCGTGCCCGATCGACATGGGCAGGTGCCGCACGTTCTGGACCGTGGCGCGCGACGACGACATCGACGGCGACGACGGCCCGTACATGGCGTTCCAGGCGCTCGTGCTCGCCGAGGACGAACCGGTCGTGAGCAACCAGGATCCGCCGGAGCTGCCGCTGCAACCAGGCGTCGAGCTGTCGGTACGCACCGATCGGGTGTCGATCGAGTACCGCAGGTGGCTCACCCAGCTGGCGGGCGCGATCGGAGCAGGCGCCGGCGCGCTGGTCGACGCGCTCGCCACGCCGCGCCCGGTGCCGGCCGGCTGACGGCGGACACCCGCAGCGGTTGCGCTACGTGGCGTCGGGGTCGGGCCGCCGCGCCCCGACGAGGTGCTCGCCGGCGGCGACGTGGCCGTCGCTGCCGAGCACGCATCCCTCGACGTGCGCTCCGGCGCCGATGCTGCCCATCACCACAGAGGCGACCACCTGCGCACCCTCGCCGACGACAGCACCCGCCAGCACGACGGAGTCGCGCACCGAGGCGCCACTGCCGATGGTCGCACCAGCGGCGATCGCCGAGTCGACGACGAGCGCGTCGGGGTGCACGTTGGCGTCGGGGTGGACGCCGACCGCGACCTCGTGGCGGCGCCGGCCGGCGAGCAGGTCGAGGTTGGCGCTGAGGTACAGCTCGGGCCGGCCGGCATCGAGCCAGTAGTCGTCGGTCGCCTTGGCGTACAGGCCACCTTCGACTGCGATCGCCGGGAACGTGACCCGTTCGATCGACGACGGTTCGCCGAGCGGGATGCGGTCGAGCACGGACGCATCGAGGACGTACGTGCCGGCGTTGATCAGGTTGCTGTCGGTCTCGCCGGGCGCCGGCTTCTCGACGAAGCGCAGGACGCGGCCGTTGCCGTCCATCGCCACGACCCCGAACGACGAGGGATCGTCGACGGCGATCAGGTGCATCGTCGCTTCCGCGCCGTGGCTGCGGTGGAACGCGACGAGGTCGGCGATGTCGAGGTCGGTGAGCACGTCGCCGTTGGCCACCACGAACGTCTCGTCGATGCCGCTGGCCTCGGCTGCGAACCTGATCGCGCCGGCGGTGTCCAGCGGCTCGGGTTCGACCGCGTAGCGCAGCCGCACGCCGGCGCACTCGCCTGTCGGGAACGCGTCGATGAACGGCTCCGGCCGGAACCCGAGCGCAAGTGTGACCTCGGTGACGCCGCCGCGCGCGAGGTTGGCGACGATCCGTTCGATGATCGGCAGGTGACCGACGGGGAGCATCGGCTTGGGGATCGAGTAGGTCAGCGGACGCATGCGCGTGCCGAACCCGCCGACCAACACGACGGCGCGCATCAGCCGCCAGTGGTGGTGGCCGCGGCCGACGAGCTCGCACCGACCGCGACTGTGCTCGCGGTGCCGGCGCCGGCCGCCGTCGACACGGGCGCGACCGTGCTGGCAGCAGGCGCGACCGTGCTCGCAGCAGCCGTGCCGCCGGGCGCGACCGTGCTCGCCGCCGGCACACCGGTGCCGGTGACCGTGCCGGACACGCCGGTGCCGGCCGCTGCGGGGACGGTGATCGAGGCACCGCCGTCGACGGTGCCGAGCTCGGGCAGCTTCGGCGCGGACGGCGGCTGCGGGATGTCCTTGCCCTTGGGCACGATGGCGATCGAGAACGCCATCCCGTTGCGGTCGATGCGGATGTTGGTGAAGTCGGTGACGTAGTCGACCCACTCGCCCGGCTTGGCGAAGTTGTTCCACACCCGGACCCTGATCTGCGCGGTCTGGCCGTTGCACTTGTAGTTCGACGTGTCGTACTTGTCACCGCCCTGGTCGGCGGGGAACTGCAGCTGGGTGTCGGTGAGCTTGACGTTGTACGCGTCGAGGAACACACCGAGGCGGGCGCGGGTGCCGGTTGCTCTGCTGCCGTAGGGGTGGTAGTGGATCACACCGTCGCCATGGCTGTGGATGCCGTACAGCCGGAAGTGCTTGTCCGCGTAGACGCTGTTGCCGGCGGCGTCGACGGTCTTGTCTTCCTTCGTCCCGAGCAGGTTGGGCACGAACACCGCACCGGAGTCGTTGGCATCGCAGACGTAGAAGCCGTACGCCGCATGCCAGTGGTCGCCCAGCCGCGGCGCCCCTGATCCGCCGGTCGGGCGGCTCGCCCTGGCGTAGACCACGAGGCCGAGCATCATGATCACCACCACTGCGACGATCGCGGGGAACACGGTGCCGCCCTGGAAGCGGACCCGCTTGCCCTTGCCACGAGACGCGAGCTTGGCGACCTTCTTGGCTGATGATGACGGGGCCACGGAGAAGCGAGGCTACCGGACCCTCATCACGAACGCCGCTCGGGGACGCGGCGCGGCGACGCGCCGGAACACCTGCTCGTACGCGAGGGCGGCGGCTCGCGGCGAGGCGTGCGCCTCCACCCACGCCCTTCCCGCGGCACCCATCCGCTCCCGCGCGATCTCGTCGGCGAGCAGCTCACGCAGGGCGTGGACGAACGCAGCCGGCTCTCCCGGCGGGACCGCGATGCCTGCACCGGCCGTCCTCAGGATCCGCGGCACCTCGGTGCCGGGGTCGATCGCAGCGAGCACTGGCCGGCCGGCGGCGAGCACGGAGTAGGTCTTCGACGGCACGCTGATCGAGCCCAGCCCGGCGCGCAACGGGACGAGGTGGATGTCGCCGGTGGCGAGCACCTCCGCCAGGCGCTCCGCCGGCTGGTAGTCGCCGAAGCGGACGTTGGCGATCCCGGCGGCGCGCCGCTCGAGTGCGATCCGCGCCGCTCCGTCGCCGTTGATGACGAACGTCGCCTCCGGCACCAGCGGCGCCGCGTCCACGACCATCTCCAGCGACTGCGAGAAGCCGACGTTGCCGGCGTACATCACCACCGGCTCGTCACCGATGCCGAGCTCGCCACGCAGCGCAGTGCGCCGGTCGAGCGGACGGATCGCCTCGGTGTCGACGAAGTTCGGGATGACCACGACGTCGGCAGTCCGACGCGCAGCCATCTTGGCGAGGACGTTTATGCGCATCTCCTCGCTGAGCACCGTCACCACAGCGCTGCGCCTGTAGCTGACCCGCTCGACCCATCTGGACAGGGCGATGACAGTGCTGTTGGTGACCGCGCCGGTGGCGATCGCTGCGTCGGGGAACACGTCCTGGACGTTGTAGACCACCGGCCCGCGACGCACGAGGTGCACGGCCCAGCCGGTCAGGCCCATCGTGAACGGTGGCGACATCGCCAGCACCGCGTCGACACGACCGCCGGGCAGGGCGGTCAGCCCGGCGAGGGCGCTGAACCCGAGGAACCCGCCGGCGCGACGCAGCAGGTCGCGCTTGTCCTTCGTGGCGAAGGGATGGATCCTGGTGACGGTGCCCCACGGCGTCACCTCACGGCGCACCAGCCGACCCGACCATCCCGGCTCGACGGCGTGGCGGCGGTACCACGGCAATGCGGTGACGACGTGCAACTCGTGGCCCAGCGCAGCGAGCTCGCGGACGATCGCGGTGATCACGCCCCCGGTCGGCGCGGTGTCGGGCGCGAAGTGCGGGCACAGCACGACGATCCGCAGTGGGCCGCCGACGACGTCCTCGTCCGCCGCGCTCACGACAGCGCCTGTGCGTACGCCGCCGCGAGCGCCGCACCGGAGACGCCGACGGTGAACAGCTCAGCGCGGGCACGGCCGGCGGCGACGAGGTCGCAACGCCGCCGGTCGACGTCGTCGAGCGCGGCTGCCCACGCGTCGAGGTCGAGCGGCAGGACGACCCCGGCATCGCCGACGACCTCGGGGATGCACGTCGTGCCCGCTGCGATGACCGGCGTGCCGAGGGCCATCGCCTCGATCAACGGCGCCCCGAAGCCTTCGTACCGGCTGGGGAAGACCAGCGCCATCGCCATCGCGATCAGGCCGTTGCGGTCCGCAGCCGGCACCCGGCCGAGGCGGCACACGCGCAGGTCGGTGCAGCTGGTGACGTCGGCCTCGGCGTCGCCGGTGCCGCCGATCAGCACGAGCCGCAGATCCGGGTCGCGCCAGCGCTCGCGCAGCAGTGCGAGCAGGAAGCGGTGGTTCTTGTGGGTGTTGGTGACGGCGGGGTACACCACGACCGGGCCGTCACCGAGGGCGTACCGGCGGCGCAGCTCGCCCTCCGACGTGGCGTCGTCGACGAGAGCCGGCTCGACGCCGTGCGGGACCACGACCACCCGCGCCGCCGCTACGCCGAACTCGTCGACGACCGAGCGACGGACGTACTCGGACGGCACGGCGACGACCGCTGCGTGCTCCACGCTGCGCGGGATCATGTGGTCCAGGTAGCCGCGCTTGACGCGGCCGAAGTGCTCCGGGAAGGTGCGGTACTGCAGGTCGTGGATGGTGAGCACGTAGGGCGCCGGCGCGGCCAGCGGCGCCGTGCCGCCGCCGTGATGGGTCAGGGCAGCGCGACCGCTGCGCGAGCGCAGCCAGGTGGCCTCGCCGGCGACGCGCCGGGGACGGCGGCCGCCGCCGAACGGGGCGACCTCGACCGGTGCGAGAGCGGCGAGGTCCGGATGGGCCTCGACGAACCCATCCAGCACGTAGAGGTGTGGGCGCCACCGCACCGGCCCGCCGCCGAGCAACCCGAGCAGCTGCCGCACGAGGTACTCCTCCGACCCGCCGACCTGTCCCGGCACGCACCAGAGCAGGTTCACCGCGACGTCCACAGGTGCCGGGCGGGTCGGGGTCGGCGCGGTCGTCGGACGCCGCTCGTTCGCCGGCACGGTCACCGCGCGCTCACCTCGCGGTAGGCCGCGACCGTGAGCTCCGCCGTGCGCGCCCACGTCTGCGATTCGGCACGGGCCCGACCCAGCCGGCACAGCTCGTCGCGCCGGCCGAGAGCCGCAGCGATGCCGCGGGCGATGTCGGCCGGCTGCCGCGGATCGACGAGCTCGGCGGCGCCGCCCGCGACCTCCTCCGTCGACGTGCCGGCGCTCGTCACGACCGGCGTGCCCTGCGCCATCGCCTCGAGCACCGGCAAGCCGTAGCCCTCGCGCAGGCTCGGATAGCAGAACACGCTCGCCGCGGCATACAGCGCGGCGAGGTCGCCCGGCGCGACGAACCCGAGGAAGCGCACGTCACCGGGCGGGTCAGCGACCACGTCGCCCCACCCGCTCCCGCCGGCGACGATCAGCGGCAGCGGCTCGTCGAGCATCGCCACAGCGGCGGCGAGGTTGGCGAGGTTCTTGCGCGGCTCGATCGTGCCGACGAACAACACGAACCGCTCGGGCAGCGCAAGCCGTGCGACGACCCGCGCGACGTCCCCGGCGGCAGCGCGCACGACGTCGACGCCGAGGGGGACGACGCGCAACCGCGCCGCATCGATCCCGGCCGTCCGGCAGTCCGCGGCCGTCGCCGCGCTGCTGACGAGCACCAGCGCCGCGCGCTCACGGATCCGGCGCAGGCTGCGCTCGAAGACGCGGACACCGTGGCGGGTGAAGTGCTCCGGCTCGTGGCGGAAGGCGAGGTCGTGCACGGTGACCACGAGCGGGGCGTCGCTCGGGCAGGGGATGATCGTCGTCGCATGGGCGACGTCGACGCGGCCGGTGGCGCGCTCCAATTTCGGCCGGCCGAGGCGCAGCCACGTCTCGTACAGCCACGGCGCGGCGAGGGGCAGATGGGCGACCGGGATCGGCGGGTCCCACGGCGCAGGGGCCGGGCCATGATGGCGCCCCGCGACGCCGACCAGCTCGACGTCGCCGCGACGCGACAACGCCTCGGCGACGCGGATCGCCGCCATCGCCGTACCGCCCGGCACGCGGTGCCAGCACTGCTCGAGGGTGTAAGCGACGCGCATCGGCCCACATCATGGCGGGAGCAGCCGGCCCAACGGCGGCCGCGCGTCGGCGCGCCGCTCCCGCCAGGTGCGTCGCCGCCGGCGCCCCCCTTCGCCGCCGCGTCTGGCGCTCGCCCATTCGCCTGTGTCCTCCCACAGACGGGGCGTGCGTTCTGTGGGAGGACCCAGATCGCCCGCAAGCCGGCGCGACCGCGGGTGCGCGCGGCTGCCCCGCGCAGAGGCGTCAGCCGGCGACGATGGGGTTGCGCATCGTCCCGACGCCGCCGATCGTGGTCTCGACGACGTCCCCGGCGCGCAGGAACCGCTGCGGGCTGCGTGCCGCGCCGACACCTTCCGGCGTCCCGGTCCACAGCAGGTCACCGGGCTGGAACGTCATGAACCGGCTGAGCCACTCGACGAGCGCCGGGACGCCGAAGATCAGGTCGCTCGTGCTCGACGATTGCAGCACCTCGCCGCTGACCACGCACTGGATCGGCAGCGCATCGGGATCCTCGAGCTCGTCGACGGTCACCAGGCACGGCCCGATCGGCCCGAACGTGTCGTAACTCTTGGCGATCGTGAACTGGCGCACCGGTGGGCGGTTCTGCTCGGCGCGGTCACTGATGTCCTGTCCGACGGTGACGCCGGCGAGGTAGCTCCACGCGTCTGCGGCGGCGACGTTCTTCGTCGTCCGCCCGAAGACGATCACCAGCTCGGCTTCGTAGTCGACCTCGTCGCGGCCGTCGGGCACGATGATCGGGGTGTAGGGGCCGCACACGCAGTTGTCGGTCTTGCCGAACAGCGCCGGTTCGTCGGGCTCCGGGCGACCGGTCTCGGCGGCGTGCTTGCGGTAGTTCAGCGCGACACCGAGCCCCTTGCCGGCGCGCGGCACGGGAGGACCGAGGCGGTCCTCGGCGAGCGCCGGCCAGTCCGCTGGGACGGCGGCCTCCGCCAGCTCGCGCAGCGCAGCGTGGTTGGCGAGCGCGGACAGCAGCATCGGGTCGCTGCCGAGCGCTCCCCCGCTGGTCCGCTCGACGTCGACGGCGCGCCCGTCGAGCACGATCGTGCCCCGACCGTCGTGGTTGGCGAGTCGCATGTTGCTCTCCTGTTCCGTCTCGCGGCTGATCGACCCCGACGACGACGTCGCGGACACAGCCGACGGCGGCAGCGTAGGCCCGCCGCCCGGTCAGACCATCAGGGCGCTGACCAGCTCGCGCAGCGGATCGTGGAAGTCGCGCAGGAGCGGGACGCCGCCGGTGCGCAGGACGGTGTTGTCGAGCACGCTGTTGGCCGGGCGGACCGCGGGTCGCGGCGGGTCCAACTCGGCAGTGGTGATCGGGGCGACCATCGCCGGGTCCCTGCCCATCGCGGCGACGACCGCCTGGGCGAACCCGTGCCAGGTGGTGACGCCCTGGTTGGTGGCGTGGATCGTCCCACTGCGCCGGTCGAGCGCGATCCGGCGCAGCAGCGGGGCGAGGTCGGCGGTGAACGTCGGCTGGCCGCGCTGATCGTCGACGAACGCCAGCGTCGGGTGCTCGGCGGCCAGGCGCATCACCGTCTTGGCCATGTTGCTGCCGCTGCGGCCGCACACCCACGACGTCCGCACCACGGCGGCGGAGGGTCCGAGCGCCGCCGCCTCGTGCTCGCCGATCAGCTTGCTGTGGCCGTAGACGGAACGCGGGTTCGGTGCGTCCCACTCGTGGTAGGGCCGGTCGAGCTCGCCGTCGAAGACGTAGTCGGTGCTGATGTGGACGAGGTGCGCACCGGCGCGGTGGCACGCTTCGGCCACCCACCGCACCGCGAGGCCGTTGGCGACGATCGCCCGCTCCGGATCACCTTCGCAGGCGTCCACCGCGGTCCAGGCGGCGGTGTGGAACACGACGTCCGGCTGGACCGAGGTCACTGCGCCGAGGCATTCGTCGCGATCGGTCACATCCAGTTGGCCGTGGGAGTACGCGGCGACGTCGTCCCCGGCCAACGTGCAGGCCAGCTCGAGGTCGTGACCCAGCTGGCCGCCGGCGCCGGTGATCAGCACGCGCACTACGGCCCCGTGGCCGCCTTCAGCGGCTCCCACCACCAGCGGTTGTCCCGGTACCACGCGACGGTCTCGGCCAGCGCCTGGTCGAACGAGCGCTGCAGCCGCCAGCCGAGCGCGCTGATCTTGTCGATCTGCACCGAGTAGCGGCGGTCGTGACCGAGGCGATCGGTGACCGGCTTGATCGCCGACTCGTCGCGGCCGCACAGGTGCAACAACCGGTACGTCAGCTCGCGGTTGGTGATCTCGTTGTGCGCGCCGATGTTGTACACCTCGCCGACGGTCCCCTGCTCGAGGACCAGTTGCACGGCACGGTTGTGATCCTCCACGTGGATCCAGTCGCGGACGTTGCCGCCGTCGCCGTACAGCGGCACCTGCGCGCCGTCGAGCAGGTTCGTGGTGAACAGCGGGATGACCTTCTCCGGGTATTGGAACGGACCGAAGTTGTTCGAGCAGCGGGTGACCACGACGGGCAGCCCGTGGGTCGTGACGTAGGACAGCGCGATCAGATCACTGCCGGCCTTCGCCGCCGAGTACGGCGAGCGTGGGGTCAGCCGGTCCGTCTCCGCGAACGAGCCCTCGTCGATCGACCCGTACACCTCGTCGGTGGAGATGTGCACGAACCGCCCGACACCGACCTGACGGGCCACGTCACAGAGCACGTTCGTACCGAAGCAGTTCGTCCGCACGAACGCATAGGGGTCGACGATCGAGCGGTCGACGTGCGACTCGGCGGCGAAGTGCACGACCGCGTCGTGACCGTCCATCGACTTCAGGACGGCGTCCTGGTCGCAGATGTCGGCGTGCACGAACCCGACGCGCCGGTCGTCGAGCACATCGCGGATCGAAGCGAGGTTGCCGGCGTAGGTCAACGCATCGAAGATCGTCACCTCGTGGTCGGTGTTGGCGAGCAGCCAGCGCACGTAGTTGGACCCGATGAACCCGGCGGCGCCGGTGACGAACAACCTCATGCCGTGTACGTGCGCATCGGCCAGTACGGGCGGCGGCCCTCCGGCAGCGCGTCGCGACCGGGGTTGGCCTGGTCACGCGCCGAGAGGATCGGCGCGCTGACGCCCCAATCGGCCGTCACGGCCGGGTCGTCCCACGCCAGACCGAGCTCGTCGGCCGGGTTGTAGTAGCCGTCGACGAGGTAGGTGATCACCACGTCGGTGAGGGCGGCGAAGCCGTGCGCCACGCCCGGCGGGATGAACACGCCGGCGTGGTTGTCACCCGACAGGTCCAGCGCCACCGTCGCCCCGTCGGTCGGGCCGCCGGCGCGCAGGTCGTGCAACACGACGCGGGCGTCGCCGAACGGCACGTACCAGTAGTCCGCCTGGTGGAGGTGGTAGTGCAGGCCGACGATCGACCCCTGCCGGCGGTTGCCACGGTTTGCCTGCACCATCTCCCGACCACCTGGGAACCACTCCCGCCGGTATGTCTCGATGAACAGCCCGCGCTCGTCACCGTGCAAGATCGGCTCGACGACGAAGACGCCGACGATCTGGTCACTCTCGACGACCTTGGGCATCCGCACAGTATGCCCGCTCAGCCGGCCTCCGTCCCCCGGGTCCTCATGGTCAGGGGCGAGGGCCTCACGCGCAGTGCCCGACGAGCGTGTGACGATGCGCGAGCTCCTGCTCCGAACGATCGCGGCGCGAGGCAGCCGACTGGGGCTCACGCGGTGGCCGGAGGCGTATCCGTCACACCGCGGAAGTAGTCGAGCACGGCCTGCGCGCCGGTGCCGAGGACGAGCACGGCGTTGCCGCTGATCGTCTTGCCGACGACCGGCAGGCTGTACGTCTTGAGTCCGCCGTCGACGGCCGAGCGGAGCTTATCGACGGCTGCCAGCGGATCGAGCTCGGCGTCGACGTGCAGGGACGCGCTGATCGCCGCGACGAGCCGGCCGCTGGAGAACGGGTCGGCCTTGATCTTGTCGAGTGCCGCCCGGATCGCACGGTTGACGAAGTCACGCTGACGCGCCGACCGGCCGAGATCGGAGGACGCATCTTCGACCCAGCTGCCGTTGCGGAGCTCCTGGTAGTGCCGGCTCCTGGCGTAGGCGAGCGCCTGCACCCCGCTCAGCACGGGGCACCCGGGGGTCGGGACGTTCAGCCCAGTGTTGGCGTCACGGGTCGGATAGGCGAAGCAGACCTGCACTCCGCCGAGGGCGTCGACGAGGTCCTTGAACCCACTGAAGTCGATCTCGACGTAGTGCTGGATCGGGATCGACAGCTCCTTCGACGTCGTCACCTCGTGCACGAGGTTCTCGGCGCCCTGGTTGAAGGCGCCGTTGATGCGGGTCTGGTTCGCGGCGATCCACAGATCGCGGGGGATCGAGAGCAGCGACACCGTCCCGTTCGACTTGTCGAGGCGCAGCACCATCAGCGTGTCGCTGCGACTGCCCGTGACGTCCGTGCTGTTGCCGATCGCACCGGCGTCGGGCGAGCTCGGATCGGTGTCGGCGCGGCTGTCCGAGCCGACGAGCAGGAAGTTCTCGATGTCGGCGCGGGCCGGTGTCAGCGCCGGTGAGACCTCGGGGACCCGGCTGACCTTGCCGATCGTCCGGTGCGCTGCCGCGACGAGACCGATCCCGCCGAGGCCGCCGACGAGCACGACGGCGGCGATGAGCGAGAGGAACCGCCGACGGCGCGCAGGCCTGCGGCGCTGCTGGACGTCGAACACGTCGCGAGACCGTACCGGCCGCCCCCGTCGTGGCACCGGCAGCCCCGAACACCCCACGCTGGTACGTGATCTGCCCGGAAATGGGCAGATCCGGTACCAGCGTCAGCGAGGGACGTGACGCGCCGGACCGACGTCAACGGATGTGGATGATGTCGGCGACGTCGAAGCGGTGGGTCAGGCCGCACTGGTCGAGCACGACGAGTCGCCCGTCGCGGTCGACGTCGATCGCCCGGCCGTGGACGTTCTCGCCGCCCGGCAGCTCGACGCGCAGGTCGCGGCCGATCGTCGCCAGCGCGTCGTGGTAGGCGGAGAAGATCTCAGCGGGCTGGACGTCGAGCGCGGCGAGCACCGCTGCGAGCAGGTCGAGCGGGTCGTGCTCGTCGCCGAGCAGCGCCGCGTCCGCGGGCGCCCAACCGACGTTCAGCCCGAGGCCGGTGACGACGAAGCCGTCGCCCGCCTGGGCGAGCATCCCGGCGAGCTTGCGGTCGTCGAGCAGCAGGTCGTTCGGCCACTTCAGGTCGGGGCGCACGCCCGCCACCACGAAGCAGGCCTGCCGGGCGGCCAGCCCGAGCCGCCACATCAGCTCGTGGGGCAGCTTCGGAACGTCGCGGAACAGGATCGACACGAGCAGGTTGGTGCCGGGGGGCGCCGACCACCGGCGGTCGAGCCGGCCGCGGCCCGCTGTCTGGTGGCGGGTCGCCAGGACGGAGTGGTCGGGTGCGCCGGCGAGCGCCGCGGCCACCAGGTCGACGTTCGTGCTGCCGGTCGCGGCGACCACCTCGACGTGCCAACCGGCGGGCCAAGTACGCGGCGCGGCACGCGCGGCGGAAGGGGTGCGCGGCGGCGGGGTGGCGCCAGGGGTGTCCACGGCACCAACATTGTCACTCGTGCTCACAAAGATCCTGATCGCCAACCGTGGAGAGATCGCCGTCCGTGTCATTCGCGCGGCGCGAGAGATGGGGATCGCCACGGTGGCGGTGTACAGCGAGCTCGACCGCAACGCCCTGCACGTCCGCCTCGCGGACGAGGCGTACGCGCTCGGTGGGCAGACCGCGGCGCAGAGCTACCTGAACACCGCGGCGATCCTCGATGCGATCACCCGCAGCGGCGCCGACGGCGTGCACCCGGGGTACGGCTTCTTCAGCGAGAACGCCGACTTCGCCAGGGCGATCACCGATCTCGGCGTGGCGTTCATCGGCCCGCCGGCGGCTGCGATCGACGAGATGGGCGACAAGGTCAGCTCGCGCAAGGCCGCCCTGCGCGGCGGAGCGCCGATCGTGCCCGGCACCGTCGAGTTCACGCAGAGCGCCGACGAGATCAGCGCGTTCGGTGCCGAGTTCGGCTACCCGATCGCGATCAAGGCCGCGTTCGGGGGCGGCGGGCGGGGGATGAAGGTCGTCCGCGACGCGAACGAGGTCCACGGGGCGATGGAGTCCGCCAAGCGCGAGTCGAAGGCCTTCTTCGGCCGCGACGAGATCTACATCGAGCGCTACCTCACCTGGCCGCGCCACGTCGAGATCCAGATCGTCGGTGACCAGCACGGCGACGTCGTCTGGGTCAGCAGCCGCGACTGCTCGGCGCAGCGCCGCCACCAGAAGCTGATCGAGGAGGCGCCGGCCGTCGCGATGGGCCCTGGCGTCGAGGACGCGATGGGTGAGGCCGCGATCAAGGCGGCCAAGGCCGTCGGCTACTCCAACGCCGGCACCGTCGAGTTCATCTACCAGGACGGCGAGTTCTTCTTCCTCGAGATGAACACCCGCCTGCAGGTCGAGCACCCGGTCACCGAGGTGATCACCGGGATCGACCTCGTCGAGTGGCAGATCCGCGTGGCCAGTGGGGAGAAGCTACCGATGACCCAGCAGGAGGTCGCCGCCCAGCGCCGAGGCCATGCGATCGAGATCCGGATCAACGCCGAGAACCCGGCCGGCGGCAAGTTCCTGCCGTCGCCCGGGGACATCACGAAGTTGGTCGCCCCCGACGGGTTCGGGATCCGTTTCGATGCCGGCTACGAGAGCGGCGACACCGTCAGCCAGTACTACGACAACCTCGTCGGCAAGCTGATCGTGTGGGGGAGGGACCGCCCCACGGCGATCGCGCGCACGATCCGCGCGCTGGAGGAGATGGTCGTCGAGGGGATCCACACGACGATCCCCGCCGACCTTGCCATCCTGCGCCACGAGGACTTCCAGACGATGCAGCACTCGACGAAGTGGGTCGAGGAGACGCTCGACCTCAGCGGCATCTCCTCCGCCAAGCCCGGTGTGCCTGCGGCCGCTGCAGAGGATGGTGCGCCCCCACTCGTCGAGCGGAGCACCACCGTCGAGGTCAACGGCAAGCGCTTCGACGTGAAGATGTGGGTCCCCGACGCGCCCGTGGTGGCGATGGCGGCCGGCGCGGCGAAGGCGGCGAAGAAGCCCCGCGCGTCGGCAGGGGGGGCCGTCGCCGGCGGGGGCAGCGGCAACGTCGAGGTGCCGATGCAGGGCACGATCGTCAAGGTGCTCGTCGAGGTCGGCCAGGAGGTCGAGGTCGGTCAGGCCGTCGTCGTGCTCGAGGCGATGAAGATGGAGAACCAGATCGCCGCAGAGCGGGCCGGCAAGATCAAGGAGATCAAGGTCAAAGCGGGCGAGACGGTCGGCGCCGGCGATGTCGTGGTGGTCATCGAGTAGCTCGTCGAGCAGCCCCAGGTGGACGGCCCCCTCCGGTTGGTTCAGCGCTCGAACGTCAGCCACCACAGCAGGGCGGTCAACGACAGGCCGTCGCCGATCTCGCCGCCGGCGATCGAGTCGCGGACCTCCTCGACCGTACGCCACGCGACCCGTTCGCTCTCGCTCGGGTCGCTCGGCTCGCCGACGTGCACCGCACCATCGGCGACGAACAGGTGGAACGTCAGGTCGCTGCTGCCGTTGTGCGGGAAGTACGTCGTCAGCGGGCGGACCGCCCCCGGGCGCCAGCCCGTCTCCTCCAGCGCTTCGCGCGCCGCGGCGGCCACCGGTAGCTCCCCGGCCTCGATCCGCCCCGCGGGGATCTCCCAGCCCCACGTGTCGGTGATGAAGCGGTGCCGCCACAACAGCAGGATCCCGCGGTCTGGATCGTGGATCACCGTGCCCGACGCCGCCGCCGGCATGCGCAGCACGTGGTGATCGAAGCGGCCGACGCCCGGGATCTCGACGTCGACCATCGCCAGGCGCATCCACTCGCTGTCGTAGATCACCCGCTCGCCGTGGACGATCCACCTCATCAGCGCGGTGGCCGGAACGTGGGTGGTCGCAGCGTCGGCGTCGCCGGCGTTCGCTGCATGACCACCAGCGTGCCGGCGGCCCTGTCGTGCAGGCCTTGTCGGAGCGGGCTGAACAGCGCGAAGGCGTAGACCACCATCGTCAGCGCGAAGCCGATGGTCGGCACCGCGCCGACGGCGAGCGGAACGAGCGCGCGCATCACAGCGCCCGTCCACGACACCTGGCCGCCGTCCACCGCCCTGACCACGCGGGTGCCCGTCGCCATCTTGCCGACGGTGCGCCCGAGGAACCCGATCATCAACGTGAAGTACACGAACGATGCCGAGACGGACGCGACGCTGATCGCCAGCACCGTCGAGTCGCTGATCTTCGACCCCGGCTGCAGACCGAACGCGAACGCGGCGATCACGATCGGAACGAGCACCAGCAGCTGGTCGAGCAACAGCCCACTGAACCGGCGCGTCACGGTGGCCAGCACCAGCCCGGCAGGGACCGACGAGCCGTCGGTGCGGTCGTCGACGCTGAACATCAGCCGGTCACTCAGCGGCTTCGGCGAGCGCTTCGGCCAGCGCCGGGTGCACGAGCAGGCTCTCGACGATGTCGGTGACCTTCAGGTTGGCGGTGACCGCGAGCGCGATCACGCTGATCAGCTCGGCCGCATGACGTCCGACGATCGACCCGCCGAGCACCACGCCGGTGGCAGGATCGCTGACGATCTTGACGAACCCACGTGGGTCGTTGTTGATCAACGCCTTCGGCGTCGCCGAGAACGGCACCTTGGTCACCCGGATCTTGCGGCCCTCCGCGAACGCCTCGGCCTCCGCCAGCCCGACGTCGGCGATCTCGGGCTCCGTGAAGATCGCGCTCGCCGCCTTGTCGTAGTCGAGGTGGCGGTGGGCGACCCGGCTCAGGCCCATCACGTGCTCGGCCACCTTGCGCCCCTGCATCGCCGCGACGCTCGACAGCGGCAGCTTGCCACTGACGTCGCCGGCGGCGTAGATGTGCTCCACGTTGCTCTGGCAGTGGCGGTTGATCGTCACGTAGCCGTGATCGGTGGTCACGCCCGCTGAGTCGAGGCCGAGCCCGTCGCTGTTCGGGACGGAGCCGATCGCCAGCACGGCGTGGCTGCTGCGCACCACCCGTCCGTCGTCGCAGCGCACGACGACGCTGTGGGCCTCGCGCTCGATCGAGATCGCGCGTGCGCCTTTCAGCAGCTGCACGCCGCGCTTGAGGAAGTCGTCCTCGAGGACAGCGGCGACCTCCGGGTCCTTCTGCGGAAGCACCTGCTGGCGGCTGACGACCAGCGTCACCTTCGCGCCGAAGCTGGAGAACATGTGCACGAACTCGACGCCGGTGACCCCTGAGCCGATCACGGTGATGCTCTCCGGGAAGACGTTCGGCGGGTAGCAGTCGCGGGTGGTGAGGATCCGCTCGCCGTCGGGCCGGCACCAGTCGGGGATCCGCGGGCGCGATCCGGTGGCGAGCAGGATCGCGTCGGCCTGGATCGTCCGCACGCCGCCGGCGGTGGTGATCTCGACGTCGCGCGGCCCGACCAGCCGCGCCGTGCCGTCGACGAGCTGGACGCCCTGGCTGTCGAGGAGCCGGGTGACGCCGTGCTGCAGACGCTGCTTGATCGCCTCGATCCGCGCGGTGAGCGCCGGCGTGTCGACCTCGGCGTCCTGCTGTTCGAGACCCATCCCCTCGATCCGCTTGCTGAAGCTCATCGCCCCGCCGGTGGCGATCATCGTCTTCGACGGGATGCAGTCCCACAGGTGTGCGGCACCGCCGATCGTGTCGCGCTCGATGAGCGTCACCTCGGCTCCGAGCCGCGCCGCGTAGGTGGCCGCTGTGTTGCCGGCCGGCCCGCCACCGATGATCACGAAACGCGTCGCCACGAAGGCCGAGGTTACCGATCAGCCACGGCGACCGATCGGACGGCACTGCCGATCAGGCGTCGCCCTGCTCCAGCCACACGTCGGAGCTGCCGTCGAAGAACGTGCTGCGCGGTGCGGGTACGGCGACGGTCTCCGTCCTCGGGATCACCGGGTTCGGGCAGTAGCGCGACGGGAAGGCGAGCTGGTCGGTCTTGCGACCGGTCCACTCGAAGTGCATCCCGTCAGGCAGCAGGAAGTTGCCGCCCCACGCGTAACCGTGCGACCGGAAGATGCGCACGATGGTGCAGTTCATCGTCGGCACGCAGCCTTGGCAGTTCTCCACCGTGTTCATGTCGATCGGCTGACCCCACGAGTGGCGGGAGAGGATCCCGAGGTTGCCGGAGACGCGGTTGAAGCGCGGCCCGAAGCAGCCGCCCGCCGAGTTCGTGCTGGCCAGGTCGATGTCGCCACCGAGGCCGGCGTTGGCGACGTCGAGCAGCGCGGCCTGCAAGTCGCCGCGCACGACGAAGTTGCACGCCGCGAAGACCCCGATCCCGGCGTACCGCTCGCGTTGCGCGGGGATGTACTTCGCCTGCCACGTCGGGTCGACGCTGATCGCGCCCGACGCGCCGATCCGGTACGCGAACTCGCCGAGCAGTTGCTTGGTCTTGGCCAGCCCGAGCGTGCTGTCGGGGTCCTGCGGGTCCCACGAGTGGCGGACGCGGATGGTGACGTTTCCCAGCAGCCCTGCGCGACCGAGCGAGTCGTCGAGCGCGGCATGGTCGAGCTGCCCGTAGATCAAAACGCCGGTGTCGATCGTCGCGCCGAGCGCGCTGGCCTCGTCCGTCGACATCAGGATCTCGCTGCCGCCGGTGGTGTCGTCGCCGGCGACCATCCCCACGATGAACGGGAGCAGTGATCCGCTCCCTGTGACGAGGTCGAACGTGTCGCCGACCTGCGCGCCGTGCAGCGCCGCCGTCGTGGCGCTGATCACGAGCTGACCGAGACCGATCGGCGCCGAGACCGTGCGGCCCATGATCGCCGCGATCGCGTCGGCCGGGATCGCCGTCACGCTCAGCGGGAACTGCCATGTGCCGCCGCCCGGCCCGCTGGCCTGCAGCACGGTGGCACCGGCGCGGCGCACGGCCTGCAACCCGACCGTGAAGCCGCGGGTGACGGTGGCGGGATCACCGACGCCGGCGGCGGCGGCCACGGCCCGATCACGCACGCCGGTGGAGAGCGCGCTGCGCTCGTACACGGCGACGAGGTCCGCGGCCTGCCGGCTGACCGCGGTGGCGACGCGTTCCGCCGCGGCAGGCGCTTCGATCGTGCCGAGCGGTTCGTCTGCCGCTGCGGTGGACGCGATCACGACGCACACGACGAGGACGACGGCGATCGCCATCGCGACGGAGGCGCGCCGGTGCCACGGAACCGTTGCTGGCATGGGCGGAAGGTACCACCGAGCTCGTCACGCGGATGGGTCACCACCGGCCGGCACGGTACGGTCATCGCACTGTGAGCACCGACGCCTCCCCTGACACGGCAGACGGCTCCGCCGGTACGGCCGACACGCCTGGCACCAGCGCCCCGATCGGCACGACCGACACGACCGGCACGACCGGCACGACCGGCAGCGGGATGGCGGCAGAGCGGGCCAAGCGGCTCGGCAAGATCGCACAGCTCCGGGCCGCCGGCACCGACCCGTACCCCTACCGCTTCGACCGCACGTCAACGCTCGCCGAGCTGCGCGCCGCCCACGGTGGGCTCGGACCCGGTGTCGAGACCGACGCAGCGGTGGCCGTCGCCGGGCGGGTGCTGCTGCTGCGCCAGCAGGGCAGGTTGATCTTCGCGACGATGCGCGACCGCGACGCCACGGTGCAGCTGTTCATCTCCAAGACGGTGATCGGCGACGCAGCGTTCGTCGCGTTCGGCGCGCTCGACCTCGGCGACTGGGTCGGCGCCTCCGGCACGGTGATGACCACCCGCCAGGGAGAGCTGAGCGTCAAGGTCACCTCCTTCGTCCTGCTGTCCAAGGCGCTGCGCCCGCTGCCGGACAAGTGGCACGGCCTCGTCGACACCGACACGAGGTTCCGTCAGCGTTACGCCGACCTGATCGTCAACGACGACGCGCGGCGGATCTTCCGCATCCGCCACGAGATCGTCGCCAGCTTCCGGCGCACGCTGCAGTCGCTCGGCTACGTCGAGGTGGAGACGCCGGTGCTGCACGTCGAGGCCGGCGGCGCGTACGCCCGACCGTTCGTCACCCACCACAACACCCTCGACATGGACATGTACCTGCGCATCGCGCTCGAGCTGCACCTCAAGCGGCTGATCGTC
The DNA here is from genome assembly GCA_038213195.1 of Acidimicrobiales bacterium. Taxonomy (GTDB): domain Bacteria; phylum Actinomycetota; class Acidimicrobiia; order Acidimicrobiales; family Ilumatobacteraceae; genus JAODBQ01. The sequence continues at coordinate 23,471 of JBBQTN010000062.1, forward strand.
GGCGGGCTGGACCGGGTGTTCGAGATCGGGCGGATCTTCCGCAACGAGGGGATCTCGACCCGCCACAACCCCGAGTTCACGATGATCGAGCTGTACCAGGCGTTCGCCGACTACACCGAGATGATGGCGATCAGCGAGGAGCTGGTCGTCAACGCGGCGCGCGACGCGTTGGCCACCACCGTCCTCGACGTCGGCGGCGAACCGGTCGACATCGCAGAACCATGGCGCAGGGTGCGGATGATCGACCTCATCGACGAGGCGATCGGCCGACCGGTCCACCCGTCGATGCCGTTGACGGAGCTGCGCAAGATCGCCGCCGACCACGGTGTCGTCGTGGATCCGGCGTGGGGCACCGGAAAGATCATCGAGCAGCTGTTCGAGGCGACGGCCGAGCCGACGCTGATCCGCCCGACGTTCGTCACGGGTCATCCGGTGGAGATCTCGCCGCTCGCCCGCGTCGACCGCAACGACCCGTACCTGACCGAGCGGTTCGAGTTCTACTTCAACGCCCGCGAGATCGGCAACGGCTACAGCGAGCTGAACGACCCGGTGGAGCAGCGGCTGCGCTTCGAGGACGAGCAGCGCGCCAAGGACGCCGGCGACGATGAGGCCGGCACCGTCGACGAGGACTACCTGCGCGCCCTCGAGTACGGGTTGCCGCCGACGGGCGGGCTGGGCATCGGCATCGACCGGGTGGCGATGCTGCTCGCCGGCGTGTCGTCGATCAAAGAGGTCATCCTGTTCCCGACACTGCGCCCGGAAGTGTTCGAGTGAGAGCGTCGACGAGAGGAGCGTTCGAGTGAGCGCGTACATGAGCGGAGTCTTCGAGTGACGCAGGCGTGGGGGGTCGGGCTCGCCACGGTCGCCGGCGACGGGGCGTCGCTCGACGCGTGGTTCCCGTACCTCGGCCTCGGCGCCGCTCCCGATCCGGCGCCGCAGCTGGCCGGATGGTCAGCCGCCGACGACGCACGCGCCGTCGGCGGCGAGTACGTCTCGCTCGTGATCGACACCGACGTCGCCCCGGCATCGGTGCCCGACGCCTACCTGCGGCTGCACCTGCTGTCGAACCGGATGGTGCTGCCGCGCTCGGTCAACCTCGACGGCATCTTCGCGATGCTGCCGAACAACGCCTGGACGAACCTCGGGCCCGTCCAGCCCGAGCGCGGCGACGAGGTGCGCCTCGCGGTGATCGCGACCGGGCAGCGGCTGCAGGTGTTCGGGCTCGACCGCTTCC
>JBBQTN010000063.1:0-24028 GCA_038213195.1 Acidimicrobiales bacterium
CTGGCACACCACCCCACGCGCCCACCCGTCTAAACCCCGAAATGGTGGGCGCGATCTGTGCCACCAGTTGGCACTCCAAGCGCCCACCCGACGAAACCCAACAAGGTGGGCGCGATCTGTGCCACCGGCTGGCACACCACGCGCCCACCCGACGAAACCCAACAAGGTGGGCGCGATCCGTGCCGCCAGTTGGCACACCACGCGCCCACCCGACGAAACCCAACAAGGTGGGCGCGATCCGTGCCACCAGTTGGCACGCCACGCGCCCACCCGATTTGGGGTGAGCGCATTTTTGGTCAGCATGTGGCGAAGCACACGCCCAGGACGTTTGCCGGCGTGCCACCGTGTGAGCGCGGCCTCGGCTGTCGACCGGGGACGCCGGAGTGACGGCTTGCGCGATTGCTCGACCAGTAGCGTCGGGACGTGTCTGACCCGTTGCTGCAGCCCACGCAGCCGCCGCGCCCCGGCGACGGCAGCGGGCGCAACCGCCGCAGCGGACGCGAAGGGCGCCGGCGGACGAACGACGATGCCCGCAGGCACGACGACGAGGCCCGACCGCACGACGACGCGGCCAGGCCGAACGACGCGCAGGCCCGACGGCCGAACAACGCCCGACGGTCGAACAGCGAGGCCAGGCGGAACGACGCGCAGGCCCGACGGCCGAACGACCGGCAGGCCCGTCCGTGCGACGACGCGGCCCGTCCGTACGACGACGCGGCCCGTCCGCACGACGACGCGGCCCGGCCGTACGACGACGTGGGCCGTCCGTACGACGTCGCGGCCCGTCCGTACGACGACGCGGCCCGTCCGTACGACGACGACGCGGCCCGTCCGCACGACGACCCGCCGGCCAGCAACGACGACACCGGCCGTGGCGTCGGCACGTCACCGTTCGCGCGTCGACGCTCGCCCCGCACGGCGGTGGGTCCCGGCCGCCACTCGGCGGCGCAGCGGCTGATGCTCGGCATCGACGTGCTCGTCGTGCTGGGCTGCCTCGCCGGTGCCGTGGCGCTGCTGATCGGCAAGCACGTCCGCGAGTCGATCAGCGCCGCGCCCCAAGCGACAGTCGTCGGCCAGCAGAACGGTGTCACCGTCAACTCGGCGGGGGTGTTCGTCGGCGACCCGACGGCGACGTTCCCCGTGGCCGATCCGCAGGCCGAGAACTTCCTGATCGTCGGTGACGACAGCCACGCATGCGTGTCCCCGAACTCGCCTTGGGCGTCGGCAGCCGATCCGGCCCGCGCCGACCTCGGCCAGCGCAGCGACACGATCATGCTCGTGCGGATCGACCCGGCGAGCAACCGCGCCGCGATCTTGTCGTTCCCCCGCGACCTGTGGGTCAAGATCCCGAGCAAGGGTAGGTCGCGGATCAACTCGGCCTACCGCAAGGGCGACTACTCGCTCCTCGCGCAGACGTTGTTCGACAACTTCGGGGTGACGGTCGACCACTACGTGCAGATCGACTTCTGCGCCTTCAAGACGATCGTCGACGCGGTCGGCGGGGTCAAGGTGCCGTTCCAGTACCCGGCGCGCGACACCCACGTCGCGCTGAACATCGACGCGACGGGATGCCACACGTTCGGCGGTGACGAGGCCCTCGCCTACGTGCGCTCGCGGTACTACGAGTACCTCGACACCGACGGCAAGTGGAAGGACGACAACGCCTACGACCTCGGCCGGATCTCCCGCCAGCAGGACTTCCTGCGACGGATGTTCGAGACCGCGCTCGCCAAGGGGGTGTTCAACGCGTCCGTGGCCAAGGGGCTGATCGACACGCTGACCAAGTACGTCGTCGTCGACCAGAAGCTGACGATCGACGGGATGCTGCAGTTCCTCGGCGTGCTGAAGCAGGTGCAGCCGCTGGGGATCCCGACCTACCAGGTCGACGCGACCCGGTTGATCGTGCAGAACAACGACGTCCTGCAGGCCAGGCTCGACTCGCCGAACATGGTCAGGATCCTCGACATCTTCCGTGGCAAGACGTCGCTGACATCGGTCGCCGATCCGACGACGACCGTTGCGCCGGCGCCGACGGACCCGACCGCGGACCCCTCTGCGGACCCGACCGCCGACGCTGCGGCGACGACAGCTGCCCCGTCGACCGTCACGACCGTCGCTGCGTCGGGCGGGTCGAGCACGCCCGACCCGGTCGCTGGCGAACCCGTCCAGTCGGGCAAGGGCATCGTCCCCCCGCCGAACATCGTCTGCTGATCGAGCGGACGGCGGGTGAGCATCCGCCGTCGTCGCCCGGTCGGGTTCGGTCTGCCACACTGTGACCCGTGGCACTGCCCAGGGAGGTCGGATGACGAACGCGCCGGCGAGCGACCATGTCAGGGCGATCACGGTCTCGGCCACGTATGGGGCCGGCGGGAGCGTCATCGCGCCGCGGCTGGCGACACGAATCGGGTTGGCGTTCGACGACCGCATGATCAGTGCAGCGACCGCGTCGAAGCTGGAGACGCTGACGGACGAGGAGCGCTCCGAGGCCCCGCCGAGCCGCTGGTTGTCCGCGCTCTCACGGGTCGCAGCGATGGTGCCGTCGGCACCCGTGCCGATCGATGCGGACCTCGACGCGATGACCGACCTACGCCACAAGTCCGAGTCGCACATCAACGCGGCACTGGCCCACGGCCCGACCGTGTTCCTCGGCCGCGCCGCAGCGGTCGTGCTCGCCGGACGCCCCGGCACCTTCCACATCCGTCTCGACGGACCACTCGACCGCCGGATCGCCCGCGCCGTGGCGATCGAGCAGACCAGCGTGGCCGAGGCTCGGGAGCGTTGTGAGACAACGGATCGGGCGCGGGTCCACTTCGTGCGCCGCCTGTACGGCGTCGATCCGGCCGAGCCGCGCTGGTACCACCTCGTCGTCGACTCGACCGTGCTCGCCACCGACGACGTCGTCGAGCTGCTCGCCGGCGCAGCGACCGCGTTCTGGTCGCAACGCTGACCGGACCGCATTCGGCCCGACATTCACACCCGGTCCTTTCCACGCCAACGCCCGACCCGGCCGTGCTGATGTCCGACGAGGCGGTGAACTGGCTCGACCCCGAGGGCATCGTCTGGATCCGCACGCTGTTGCGCGGCCTCGCGGGGGAGGGGCGGACGATCCTCATCTCCAGCCACCTGATGACCGAGATCGCGATGACCGCGGACCGCGTGCTCGTCGTCGGCCGCGGGCGACTGATCGCCGACGCGCCGCTGGACGAGTTCACGGCGCGCGGCGGGCAGTGTGTGGCGGTGCGATCGGCGCGGGCCGCCGAACTGGCCGACGTCGTACGCGCTGCAGGGGGAGTGGTGTCACCCGCCGCCGGCGACGCGGAGTGCTTCGACGTGGGCGGCCTCGACGTCCGGCGCCTCGGTGACCTCGCCCTCGAGCACCTCCTGCCCGTCCACGGGCTGGCCGAGCAACGTTCCTCGCTCGAGGACGTCTCCTCCGAGCTGACCGACGATTCGGTCGACTTCCACGGCGCCGCAGCGTGACCGCCGTCGCCGATCCTCCGGTTCCGATCGTCGCGCCTGCAGCCCACCCGCACGCGCACAGCCTGCTGGTGATGCCCGCGTGGGTCGGCGCGGCGCTGATGTCGCGTTCGTCGCGGTCACGATCTGCGATCCCTGAGGCACGGCGATGACGGCGTGGGACGGCGCCGAGTACCAGCGGCGCTTCGACCGGCTCGCCGCATCCGGCTCCGACGTGCACGGTGAAGCCGATCTCGTCGAGTCGTTCCGACCGCGTCGGGTCCTCGACGCGGGCTGTGGCACAGGTCGCGTGGCGATCGAGCTGGCGAGGCGCGGGTTCGAGGTCATCGGCGTCGACGTCGACGCCTCCATGCTCGCCACCGCGACCGAGCGCGCCCCGCAGCTGACCTGGATCCGCTGCGATCTCGGTTCACTCGACCTCGGCCGCACGTTCGACGTCGTCGTCATGGCGGGCAACGTCCCGCTGTTCACGCCGCCGGGCACCCATCCGGCGCTCGTCGCCGGCGTCGCCCATCATGTGGCCGATCAGGGTGTGCTCGTCGCCGGGTTCAGCCTCGGCCGCGGCTACACGATCGACGAGTACGACGAGCACGCCCGCGCCGCCGGCCTGCGGCTCGTCGAGCGCTGGGCGACCTGGGACCGTGCGCCGTTCTCGGCGACAGCGGGGTACGCGGTCTCCGTCCACAGCCGTGACAGCGGCCGCACGGCGTGAGCCCGCAGCGGCCGCGGTGGCGGCGATCGTCCCGACGGGACTCGGTGTCCTCCCACAGCGCACGTACCGTCTGGGAGGAGACGGAGTCCGGTCAGCTGCGGGTGAGGAACGGGAGGAGCGCCTCGAGCGTCGCCTGCGGGTTCTCCTCGGCGACGAAGTGGCCGCTGTCCACCGCCGTCCCACTGACGTCCTCGCCCCATCGGCGCCAGACGTCGGTGTGGGTGGTGCCGGAGCCTGACCGGGTGCGTCCGTAGATGTCGATCAGCCGCGGCGCGATCCGCCGGCCGGCGTCGCGGTCGGCGCGGTCGAGGAGGAGATCGACACCGGCGCCGGCGCGGTAGTCAGCGCACATCGCGGCGATCCGTGCCGGGTCCCGGAACATCGCGCGGTAGTCGTCGAGCGCAACCGGGTCGAACACGTCGATGGTCTTGTCCTTCGTCCAGCTGGCGATGCTGTGATCGCAGAAGTACTGCCCGGCCCCGCCGATCAGTGTTTCGGGGAACGGCGCCGGCTGGGCGAGGAACATCCAGTGGTAGATCGCGATGCCGAAGTCGTGGTTCAGCTGATCCCAGTACTCCGCCGTCGGGAGGATGTCGAGCACGGCAACCCGGTCGACGAGCTTCGGCGAGTCGAACGCCATCCGGTACGCGACGCGCGCCCCGCGGTCGTGACCGACCACCCGGAAGCGGTCGTGGCCGAGCCGGCGCATCACGGCGCGCAGGTCGTCGCCGATCGTCCGCTTCGAGTACACGGTGTGCTCGTCGTCGTCGGGCGGCGCGTCGCTGCGGCCGTAGCCGCGCATGTCGACGGCGATCACGGTCAACCGCTCGGCGAGCGCAGGCGCGATGCGATGCCACATCATGTGGGTCTGCGGGAACCCGTGGATCAGCAGCACGGGCGGTCCCTCTCCGCCGATGCGGCAGAAGATCTGCGCACCTTCGCCGGCGACCGACTCCGTGCGGAAGCCGGGGAACAGGTCGGTCGAGGTCATCCGGCGACCACCGTCGGCGGGGTGCGGATCACCGACTCGGCGCTGCGCACCGAAGCAACGTGCCTGATGATTGGTTCGCTTCGCTCACTCATTCGCCGATCTTGCCCGGAGCGGCAGCGGTGGTGGGTCTCGGGCGGCCCTCGTCGCTCTGCTCCACGACCTGACATAACGATGATTATGGGCGTTCGGTTCGAACGCCCAGTTCCCGATCGCGGATCGGGCGGGCTCCGTCGAGCAATCCGTCGAGGATCTCGCGCAGCGCCCGCGAGGTGGCCTTCGGTCCCGCATCGGCGATGTCGCGCTCGGCATCGTCGACGGCGCAGGCGAGGACGAACAGCTCGTCGTGCAACCCGTCGAGCTCGGCCGTCGTGATGATCACCTCGCCGTCGTCGAGCTGCGCCCGGCCGGCCCGCCGGCGGCTCACCCAGGCCGACTGCCGACAGGCCTGCGAGCAGAACAGCCGTGGCCGCCCGACGCGCTGGATCACGAACACCCGCCGGCAGTGCCGGCACCGCGCCGTCGGCTGGTTCGTCTCACCGCCAGGTTTCGTCATGACGAAACTCTAGGTGCATACGCGTCTGCGTCTGCGGCGCAGTCGCAGTCAGATCGGCAGTCGCTCGCGCAGCCAATCGGCGAAGACGGGATCGACGAGGGCGATCGCCGAGCCCTCCGTGTGCAGGTGCCCGGCGTCGATCAGCGCACGGCGGGCGTGCTGTGCCGCGCCGGCACCGATCTCGAGCAACGACCCGGCCGTGCCGAACGGGCTGCCACCGCTGGCGATGGCGCGCAGCACGTCGCGCTCGCGCGCGGCCAACGACGAGTACAGGCGCTCCAGCCCCGACCCCGACGCGCCGCGCACCGCGGCGAGGCCCTGCGACCACGTCGCGTCGTCGGCGCGCTCGCCGCGCCCGACCAGCCGCCACGTCGCGTCCGCGAGCTGCATCGAGCGCTGCGGGTGCCCGCCCGTGAACGCGGCGATGCGCATCCCGACTGGACCGGCACGTCGCCCGGTCGCACGGAAACCGTCTTCGACGAGGTCGGCGACGGCATCGCGTCGGAGCGGGCCGATCTCGACCAGATCGGCCTGCGCGTAGAACGGCTGCGCCTGCTCGGTGAACAGCATCCGCATCAGCGCCGGCTCGGACCCGGCGAACAGCAGGCCGAGTTGCTGGTAGTGGTGCTGCAGGTGGGTGCGCAGCAATCCCGCGGCGCCGTTGACCCGCGCGATCCCGGCGAACTCGTCGAACACGACCAGGACCGGGTTGTGGCCGGCCAGCTTGGTGACGACGTCGAGCTGGGCGTGGACGGTGGCCAGTGGTTCCGGCCGCGACGCAGGTGGTCGGCGCAGCTCCAAGCGCACCGCCCCGAGGTTGAGCTCTGCGGCGGACGCCAACGAGAGCAGTCGGTCACTGCCTGCGCCGGCGGCCGCCAACGCCGAGTCGAGCCGGACGGCGAGATCGGCCATCGACGAGACCTCGTACAGGTCGACCGCGATGATCGAGACCCCGACCGCCGCAACGTCGGCCCCGACCCGGCGGAGCACGCTCGTCTTGCCGTACCGGCGCGGGCCCAGCAGCGCGGTGACGCGGTGTTCGCTGACCCGCTCGACGAGGTCCGCGACGAGATCGTCGCGACCCTTCAACTCCCCCGGTTCGAGGGGACCCTGGTACGGGAACGGCGAGACATCCATTGGCTCAGGCTACTGTAGATTGGTAGCTGTTTACTACGGTTTCACCGTATCACCAATCACATCCCACGCGTGCTCGTCCTCAGCGCTCCGACGTCCGGCGGATCTCCCTGGAGCACGACCCGGACGACGTCGTCACGCCGGCCGTAGGCGTGCAGGATGATCTCGCTGCCCAGCCCGACCACCGTCACGGACGGCTCGCCCCGATGCACCCGGACGTCCTCGCGTCCTGCGCTGCGCAGCACAACGCCCACCGGCGATTTGCGGTAGAGGATGCGGCCCATCACGCGCAGCGCCCGCCACAACGTGTCCTCGCGCCGCGTGTCGTCCGGACGCGGCGACCAGTCCTGCTGCGCACGCCGCACATCCTCGTGGTGGACGTAGAACTCGACCGAGTTGGCCCTGTCGCCGAGCACCGGGATAGCGAACGGCGACCACAGCGGTGGACCTGCCCGCAACATCGCCACCATGGCGGTGAACGGCGTCGACCTGCGGATGCCGGCCATCACCCTCTCGGTCCGTGCCCCGAGCGCGGGGAGCACGATCCCGCCCGCTGCGTCCGGACGCCGCTCGCGCACCAGCAGGTGGGCGAGCAGGTCCCCGGTCGTCCAGCCGTCGAGGAGGGTCGGCGCATCCGGCCCGAGCTCCTCGAACAGGTCGCTCAGCGCAGCGCGCTCGTCGGCGGCAAGGGTCATCCCCGCACCGTAGCGACGCGGACCGCGGGCCACACCCCCGGCACCGACCGCTCAGGCGTTCATCCCGAAGCGTTCCAGCAACGAGGCAGCCAAGCCGTCGAGCTGATCACCCGGCAGCGGGGCGAGAATCGTGCGCGTCACCCCGAGGGCGTCGAGCTTCTCGACGCGCGAGGCCAGCTGGTCGAAGCTGCGCCCGAAGCTGCCGGCCGTCAACTCGACCTCCGCCGGGTCGCGGCCGATCTCGTCGCACGCGGCGCGGAGCAGCGAGAAGACCTCCGTCACCTCTTCGAGGCTGCCGTTGCCCGGGAAGAACCCGTCGCCGAGTCGCGCCGCGCGCCGCGCTGCGGCCTTGCTGTGCCCGCCGACGACGATCGGCACGGTCCCGTTCGCCGGCTGCGGACGGCTGATGCAGTTGTCGAACGACGTGTAGGTGTTGTGCACGCTCGCCTTGCCCTGCGTCCACAGGGCGCGCATCGCCTCGATGTAGTCATCGAGACGGCGGCCGCGATCGGCGAACGGTACGCCGAGCGCGGCGAACTCCTCCTCCAGCCAGCCGACGCCGACCCCGAGCGTCACCCGGCCGCCGCTCAGCGCGTCCAGTGAGGCGACCTCCTTGGCGAGCACCAGCGGGTTGCGTTGCGGCACGATCATCACGCCCGTCGCGAGCCGGATCCGTTCGGTGGCCGAGGCGACGAACGCGAGCCACACCAGCGGATCGGGCAGGTCGAAGTCCTCCGCGCCGCCGGCCATCTTGCCGCTCGGGTCGTAGGGATAGGCCGACTTGTAGCCACTCGGCACGACGACGTGCTCGACCGTCCACAGCGACTCGAACCCGAGTCGCTCGGCGCGTGTGGCGAGGTCGATGGCGCCGGTGGCGGACTTGCCGAGACCGGTGTTGGCGAACATCAAGCCGAACTTCATTCGCGGCACGGTAGGCGAAACCGGTGCGGATCGGATCACCGGTCGCGCCCGACGGCGACCCACCGACGACCCACCCCTCAGCGGTCGCTGAGCGAATCCCCCGACTGCCACGCAGCCTCGGCGCGGTCGAGACGGTCCGTCGCTGCGGCGCGCAGCCGGTCGGCGACTCCGGCGACGAGCAGGTTGAACAACGCCAGTGTGCCGACGTGGCTGTCGAAGGGTCCCCCGCCGGCGGCGGCCACGACCAGGGTCCGCTCGGCCATCGCGGCCAACGGCGAGAGCAGGCTGTCGGTCACCGCCAACGCCCACACCCCGATCTGGCGCGCCTCGCGCGCCGCCTCGACCAGCCACCGGTCGTAGCGGCGCACGTCGAGCAGCACCACGACGTCCGCCGGATCGAGCAGTGCGATCTGGCGGCGCACCGCGACGTCGTTGCCCCCGATCAACCCGACCCGGTCGCGCAATGCGGACAGGTCGGCGACGAGCTGTGTGGCGACGCCCTGCGACGCGTCCCCGGAGAGCACGAACACCCGCCTCGCAGCGTCGGCGAGGTGGGACACGGCATCGCTCAGCGCATCGCCGTCGAGCGCGCTCAGCGTCGAGCGGACGTTGTCCAACTCGAGCGACAGGTGGTTGGCGATCGCATCGGTCGCGGCCGGCTCGCGGATCCGCTCCGCTGCGGGGCGCAGCTGGCGGGCCAGGTCGTGCTGCACCGACGCCTGCAGGGCGGTGAACCCGTCGAAGCCGAGCTTCGTCGCCAGGCGCACGACGGTGGCGGCCCCGCTCCCCGACTGCTCGGCGAGGTCGGCGACGGTCCCGAACGCGACGAGCTGCGGGTGGTCGAGCACCACTTCGGCGACGCGCCGCTCGGCGGGGGTCAACGACGCACTGGCCTGGCCGATCCGGTCCGCCGCTTCCACGGGCGGCGATTGTAGGTCGCCGACCGCACGGCACCGTTGACTCATCTGTTCCCAATCCTGGTACGATTGGAACATCTGTTCCGTCGACAGGATCTGTTCCGGCGGAGAATCTGTTCCGTCGGGTGAAGGGACGTCCGCGGTGTCCGAGTCGAGTGTCCGGGCCCATGCCACGATCGAGCGCGTCGTTGCCACCGGCTGGCCGGACCTCGCTCCACCGTCGGCCCGACTCGGGTCCGAGCGGTTCATCCGCCTCGCCGGTCACTGCGGCCGCCTCCTGCCGGCCGTCGTGCACGAGGCCCTCGACGACCTCGCCGGCAGGGCACCACAGGCCGGTGCCGTGCTGCTGCGCGGCGTGCCCGTCGGCGATCTGCCGCCGACGCCGACGAGCCCCGCGACGGGCGTGGTCAAGGACCGCTCCAGCGAGCTGCAGCTGCTGGCGGTCGCCCGCCGGCTCGGCCAGCCCGTCGGCTACGCGCCGGAGCACGGTGGCAGCCTCGTCCAGGACATCTTCCCGACCCGCACCGCAGCGGACCGGCAGGTCTCGACATCGTCGAAGGTCGAGCTGATGTTCCACACCGAGGCCGCCTTCCACTCCTACCGACCGCGCTACCTGCTGCTGCTGTGCCTGCGCGGCGACCCGTCGGCGCGCACCACCCTGGCGTCCATCCACGAGCTGCTGCCACTGCTGGCCGAGGATGTCGCCGACACCTTGTTCGAGGCGAGGTTCCGCACCGCGGTCGACGAGAGCTACCTGCACGGACGCCGCAACGTGCTCGGCGCCCCGACGGCCGTGCTCACCGGCAAGCGCGACCGTCCGGCGATGGTGTTCGACGCCGATCTGATGGTCGGCGTCGACGCCGCAGCCGACGACGCCCTGCGCGAGCTCGCCGGCGCGATCACCCGGCACCACACCGCGGTCGTCCTCGAACCGGGCGACCTGCTGGTGATCGACAACAGCGTCGCCGTCCACGGTCGCTCGCCGTTCACGCCGCGCTTCGACGGCACCGACCGCTGGCTGCAGCGCAGCTTCGTCATCGACGACCTCGCCCCGAGCGCGGCCGACCGGCGCGGCCGGGTGATCACCACCCGCTTCGGCGGCTGAGACGACGCCGGGCCCGGACCGGCTCGCGAACGCGCGACCGGAGCCGCCGCCGGCGCGTCACATCCCGCCGAGCTCCAGCCAGCCGCGTGCCGCGCCGGTCACCGTCAGCGCGTCGTCGGGCACCGGGCGCCGCCACAACCGGAGCAGCTCGTCCTGGGCCGCGCCGGCCAACTCCCCGTGCGGCTGGACGTCGTCGACGGCGACGACCGTGACGCCGTCGCCCGCGACCAACCAGCCGTCGCCGGTGTCGATGGTGCGCACGAGCAGCGGCTCCGTCGGGGCGACGACACCCTCGCGGCGGATCAGCCGCGGCAGCGCTACCGCGAAGTACTCGTCGATGCCGTCCGCGGCGAGCAGCGGATCGATCGTCGGCGCGAGGCCGATCGCCCGCTGTGCGTCCCAGCGGTGCACCGACGCCTCCTGCGCCTGACGCCTCGGCCAGACCGCGCCGACCTTCTCGACGGGGAACGGGTGCCACGTCGGACCGTCGAGGTCGAGCTCGCGCAGCACGGCGAGCAGGCGCTGCCCGCCGGCGCGCAGCCAGCCGGCGAGGGCCCGCGCGTCGGCGGGTGCGGGATCGTCGGGCGCCTGCCTCGGCGGCGAACCGAGGACGACCGCACTGGTCGCCCAGCGGTGGACCCCGCCGAGGTGCACCGTGAGATCGGCGAGACGCCACGTGCCGCACCACGGCACCGGCGCGTCGAGTGGCCCGGCCTCGACGGCTGCTGCGAACGCGTCGATGTCGGCGTCGAGGTGGTCGAGGTAGCGCTGACGATCGAGCACGGACCGGCTCTGGCGCAACGCCGCCGGGCCCTGGCCACGATCCCGATCGCGATCTGTGTGCTGGTCCATCCGGGCGACGATACGCGAGCGCGGGCACCGGCGCCGGACGAGTTGCCGCCGACTCCGAGCACAATGGCGCGATGACCGACGTCGACAGCACCCTCGCCGAGCGCATCGCCACGATGCCCCCCGCACCGCAGCGGGCGTTCGCCAGCGACAACGCCGCAGGGGCGCTGCCCGAGGTGCTCGACGCACTGGTCGCGGCGAACACGGGCCACGCCCTTGCCTACGGCGCGGACCGGTGGACGCAGGAGGCGGAGGCCCGCTTCCGCGACCTGTTCGGTCCCTCGACCCAGACGTTCCTCGCCCTCAACGGTACGGGGGCGAACGTGATGGCGCTGGCGACGATGGTGCAGCCCGGCGACGCGGTCGTCTGCAGCGAGTGGGCGCACATCGCCGTCGACGAGACGGGTGCACCGGAACGGGTGATCGGGACGAAGCTCCTCCCCCAGCCATCGACCGACGCCAAGCTCCACCCTGCGCAGCTCGAGGCACTCGCCCACCTCCAGGGCGTGCAGCACCACGCCCAGCCCGGCGTGGTCTCGATCACCCAGAGCACGGAGCTCGGCGCGCTGTACACCGCCGACGAGGTTTCCGAGCTGTGCGCCACCGCGCACCGGATGGGGATGGTCGTGCACATGGACGGGGCGCGCCTCGCCAACGCCACCGCGGCGCTCGGCGGGACGGTCGCGGCGATGCGCTCGTTCACCGTCGACGCCGGCGTCGACGTGCTCAGCTTCGGCGGCGCCAAGGCCGGTCTCGCCTTCGGCGAGGCGGTGGTCTACCTCGATCCGGCGCTCGCCAAGCGGGCGATGTACGTGCGCAAGCAGGTCAACCAGCTCTCGTCGAAGATGCGCTTCGTCGCTGCCCAGTTCAACGCCTTGCTGCACGACGATTTGTGGATCCGCCGCGCCGAGCACGCCAACGCGATGACAGGGCGGCTGTACCACCTCACCGCGGAGCTGCCGGCGGTCACCGTCGCCAACGAGCCACAGGTGAACAGCATGTTCCCCAGCCTCCCTGCCGCGATGATCGAGCCGCTGCGCGAGTGGTGCTTCTTCTGGGATTGGGACGTCGAACGGTCGCAGGTGCGGTGGATGACCTCGTGGGACACCACCCTCGACGACGTCGAACGTTTTGCCGCCGGTGTGCGACATCTCGCCGACGTTCATTGACCCCCGCCTTCCGAGGCGTTTAGTGTCGGTCGGGTCGGGCGACGCGGGGGCGCCGTCCGTGGCACTGGGGAACACCGTGGCGCGCTCAGCGCCGCGGTACACGAGCAGGGGGATCAATGGCTGCGGTCGAGAGCTTGTTCCAACGGGACCTCACCGACGATCGGTGGATGAACGATGCGGCCTGCAAGGGCCTCACCCACCTGTTCTTCGCGCCGCCCGCCGAACGACCGCAGGCACGCGACCGGCGCGAGTCGCTCGCACGGCAGGTGTGCGCCAGCTGTGCGGTGCACCACATCTGCCAGCAGTTCGCACGGACGCACCACGAATACGGGTTCTGGGGCGGCGAGAGCGAGGACGAGCGGCACACGGCCGGGTACCGCCTGATCGCCCCGATCGGCGTGCGCGCCCGCGGCGCGAGCTGAGCCGGCGGGCGGCGCCGCGCTGGTGCGGCGTCGCTCCTACGATCGAGCAATGACCGACCGGCGCGCACGGGTGTCGAACGCGCGGGGCGCGACGCGTCGTGGCGTCGTGACGAACGCGGCCGGCGGATGACCGAGTCGATCAGGCACAGCACCGCGCTGCGCTCGGCGTGGACGGCGTACGCGGATCCACGCACGATCGTCCGGATCGACGAAGTCAGCGCCAACGTCTCCACGAACCGCGTCTACCGGGTGTTCCTCGACGACGGATCGACGTTGATCGGCAAGGTCTCCTCGTACGGCTCGTACTTCCTGTTCGTGGAGGACCACGACCGGCTGAGCCGCTGCGCGAGGTTGCTGGACGGCACCCGCTTCGGGGGGATGCTTGCCGACGTCTGGCTGCGCGACGGGCGGATCTTCACCTGGTACGAGCCGAACATGTGGGTCGTGTTCTACGACGACGTGCCCCGCCGCGACGCGCTGCCGCGCGTCCTGTCGAGCGGGCAGATCGCCAACCTCGGCCGGGAGATGGCCGAGTTCCACCTCGCCTGCACGGACATCGCCCCGTTCGTCCCGGCCGGCTCGAAGACGATCAAGAGCGACGCGATCCACCTGCTCGACCTGCTCGAGAGCCCGTTCGCCGGGCGCAACTTCGAGCTGCCGCCCGAGGCGATCGGCGTGCTGTGGCGGCACACCCAGCGGTTCCTCCTGCGCCTGATCGACGTCGGCTACGACGAGTGGCCCAAGATCCCGGTGCTCGTCGACTGGAACCTCGGCAACTTCTCGGTGGCAACGGCCGGCGACGGCACGTTCCGGCTGTTCAGCAGGTGGGACTACGACTGGTTCCGGATCGAGCCGCGACTGCTCGACTTCTACTTCCTGTCGCGGGTGTCGAGCCGCACCGGCGATCGGACGCGGTTCACGTACGGTCCGCACACGCTCGTCGAGCCCGGCTTCCTGACGCTCCTCGCCGCGTACCGCGAGGTCTTCCCGATGACAGATGCCGAGGTGCTGTTCCTCCCCGAGGTGTACCGATTCTTCATCCTCAACTACGTCGTGCGCGAGGGGGCGAGGTTCTTCCGGCCCGACTTCTGCGCGATGTTCCGTGACGACGCTGTGCACACGTATCTGCCAGCGCTTGATGCGCTCGACGCCGCGCCGCTGATGCACACTTGACCGATGTCCGCGCCCACCAGCGTCTCGACCACGAGGCACCGCTAGGGCCATGAGCCGCTTCGACGTGTGCGTCGTCGGCAGTGCCAACCTCGATCTCGTCGCCGTCACGTCGCGGCTGCCGGCGCCGGGTGAGACGGTGCTCGGCTCGGACTATGCCGAGTACGCCGGCGGCAAGGGGCTCAACCAGGCGATCGCCGCGGCCCGCGCCGGGGCATCGGTGGCGTTCGTCGGAGCGGTCGGCGACGACGTCGCCGGCAGCCGGCTGCTCGACGTGATGCGCACCGAGGGGATCGACACCGAGCACGTCGCCCGCGTGGCCGCGCCGACCGGTCGTGCCCTGATCGGCGTCACCGACGCCGGCGAGAACTCGATCATCGTCGTCCCCGGCGCCAACGCAGCCGTCGCCATGGCGCAGGTCTCCACCTCTGCGATGCCGGCCGCGAAGGTGGTCGTCGTCCAGCTCGAGGTGCCGCTCGCAGTCGTCGCCGCGGCGCTGGCTGCGGCGCGCGTCGGTGGGGCGATCACCGTCCTCAACCCCGCGCCGGCACAGGAGCTGGACGCAACCGTCCTCGCCCACTGCGACATCGTGATGCCCAACGAGCACGAGGCGGCGCGGCTCGGCGGCCCGATGGCATTGCTCGGGTTCGGGGCGACGGCGGTGCTGGTGACGAAGGGGGGCGAGGGCGCGGAGCTGTACTCGGCAGGCGGCGTCGTAACGTTCCCTGCGTTCGCCGTCGACGCGATCGACACCACGGGGGCAGGCGACGCGTGCTGCGGGGCGTTGTGCGCCCGGCTCGCGGCAGGCGACCACATCGAGACGGCGGTGCGCTTCGCGATGGCGGCAGGAGCGCTGGCGACGACACGTCGCGGCGCCGTGCCGTCGCTTCCCGCCGCCGCCGCGATCCGCGCCTTGCTCACCCGGTCACCCTGATCGCAGGGCGGTCGCGCCGGCCGGCGCGACCGCACCGCGGGCGACCGCAGCGCCTCGACGGACCGCACGGCACCGCACTCGCCATCGCAACGGCACCGCGCGCGCCCGGTCAATCCGCACGGCACTGCACTCGACGCATCGCAACGGCACCGAGAACGCGCGGGTCTGTCCGCCTGGCCGGTCAGCCGGCGCGCTGGGCGACGCCCCGACGTCCGCGGCCCGGCCTCACCGGCGCAGCGTCACCGCCGCCCAGCCGTCCAGCTGGTCGACGCCGATCGGATGCAGTGGGGCCAGCGCGTCGACGACGTGATCGAACCGGCCGGCGAGCACGCCACTGAACACCAGCACCCCGGCGGGTCCGAGCACCCGCCGCAGATCGCCGGCCATGGCCACGAGCACGGGGGCGAGGATGTTCGCGACCACGACGTCGTAGGTCTCGTTGACCTCCTCGATCGGTGTGGTGCTCGCCGAGATCCGGCCGGGCACGGCGTTGCGCGCTGCGTTGGCGTTGGTCACCGAGACCGCCGCCGGTGAGAGATCGAGCGCGTCGACGCGTCCTGCCCCGAACGCGCACGCGGCAACGCTCAGCACGCCGGACCCACAGCCCACGTCGAGCACCGTCGCACCGTGGAACAGGCTGGCCCGCAAGGCCCGCATCGTCAGCACGGTCGTCGGGTGGTTGCCGAGCCCGAACGTCGCGCCCGGCTCGATGCGCAGCACCGTCACCCCGGGCGGGTCGTCGAACGGGATCCACGCTGGACAGACGACGAGATCATCGGCCACCCAGGTCACGGTGACATGGGCGCGCCAGGTCTCCGCAACCGACTCGTCGACCTCGACCAGACGCCACCGCCACCGCGCCGGGAAGCCCTCGGCGGCGCGGGCGACGGCCTCCGCGTCGTCGCCGAGCGACGTCCACAGCTCGACGAAGTGATCCTCGGTGCCCGGCGCTGCGTCGCGTTCCTCGATCGCCAACACGCCGAGCGACCACAGCGCATCGGCCGCCAGCTCCGCCTCGCCGGACGGCACGGCGAGCACGAGTGCGAGCATCAACCGATCCGTCGCAACTCGGCGCGGTACCGCACCGCCCGCTTCATGTACTTCGCCACGCCGTCGTCGATCAGCTCCTGCTTGGCGCGATCCGGCTTGATCGTCGCCGGGCTGCCAACAGCGATCGCACGGCTCGGCACATCGGTGCCGTCGAGCACGACCGAGTTGGCACCGACGATCGCGCCGGTGTGGACGACGACCCGGTGCAGCAGGATCGAGCCGTTGCCGATCAGGCATCCGTCCTCGATCGTGCAGCCCTCGAGGTGGACGATGTGGCCGATGACGCAGTCGTCGCCGACCACGGTCGGCGCCTCCGAGGTCGTGTGCAGGACGCAGTTGTCCTGGATGCTGGTCCGCGCGCCGATGTGGATCTCACCGTCGTCGCCACGCAGGACGGCGCCCGGCCAGATCGAGCTCCGCGCACCGATGGTCACGGCGCCGATGATCACCGCGTCCGGATGGACGTATGCGTCCGGGTGGATCTCCGGCACCTGTTCGCCCAGCGCGTAGATCGGCATGGGGGTACCGTAGGACGCGAACCCTTGCATCGGCGCATACCGCAGCCGGTACCGTGGAGCGACATGTCCCGCAGGATCGATATCGAACTCACGAGCGCGCGCCCGGACGGCACGTGGACGTGGCGGGCAGCTGGCGCACGTGAACCGCGAGGTGTGCTGGACGGGACGTTGCTGCCGACCGGCGCCGGCACCGGCGCCGTGCTCAAGGCCGACGCCGAGTTCGGCCTCGACGGCACCACGATCCTGTCGGTCAGCACGACCAAGGAGAAGACGGGCAAGACGAACCTGCTCGAGATCCTGCCCACCGACAAACCGTTCGAGGCCGTGACGTCACAGCTCACCGGACGCGCCGACCGCGGTGACCGTGGTGATCGCCGGGACCGTCGCGATCGACCACCACGCCGCAGCGACGGCGACGGTCCCAGCCGTGGGCCGCGCCAGGACCGCGGCCCACGTCCGGACGGAGCTCCGGGCCCCGACGGCGGCCCGCGTCCGGCCGGCGACGGGCCGCACCGGGACCGCCCGGCAGGTGACGCGCCGCGCCGGGACCGTCCCGCAGGCGCAACGGACCGCGCGCCGCGCGGCGATCGCAGCGGTGCTCGTCCCGAGCGTGGACCGCGCACCGAACAATCGGACCGCCCCGCGCGTCGCGGACCACGTTTCACGGCGCCGCCCGAGCTGCCCCAGCGCCCGAAGGCCAGACGACTCAAGCCGGGCCGCGCCCACCGCAGCGCGGTGCTGGCGGATCTTCCCGAAGAACAGCACGCCGTCGCCGAACGCGCGCTGCAGGGTGGCCTCCCGGCGGTTCGTCAGGCCGTCAACGAGCAGAACGCCCGGTTGAAATCCGAAGGGAAGCCCGAGATCCCAGCCGCAGGACTGCTGAGCATGGCCGAGCAACTGCTGCCCCGGCTGCGCGTCGCCGAATGGCTCGATCGTGCCGACGCCGCATTGCACGACCTGGAGGAGCTCGATCTGCGCGACCTGCGCAGCGTGGTCGCCGCCGCCGACGACCCGACCGTTGCCCGGGACGAGTCCACGCGCCAGATCGCGTCGCAGCTCAAGGAGGCGCTGGTCGCGAAGCAGGACAAGGAGCTGGCGCTGTGGTTCGCCGATATCGAGGCGGCGATCGGCGTCGGCCGGATCGTGCGCGCCTTGAAGCTGTCCTCCCAGCCACCGAAGGCGGGGGTGCGCTTCCCCGCCGAGCTCGCCGGCAAGCTGGCCTCGAGCACGACCAGTGCACTGAGCGTCGACGCTCTGCCGGATCGCTGGGTCGCGGTGCTCGAAGCGGCGGCGTTCTCGCCGATCCGCAGCCACGTCCAGCCGACCGACAAGCCGGCCCAGGTCAACGACGAGCTGCTCGCCACTCTCCGGCGGATCGGCTCGTTGCTGCCGCACATCGCCGCACTGTTCGGGGTCGAGGTCGTCGCCGGTGGGCAGTCGCCCAAGCCGTTGCGCCCGACCCGACCGACAGCGCAGAAGAAGCCCGCCACGAATGCGCCGATCCCCCCGCCACCGGCGCGCACGCCGGCTGATACCACCACCGCGCCCGCCGAGCGGGCCGCCCGCACGGACCGGCCGGTGGAGCAGGCACCCGTCGAGCAGGACTCGGTCGAGCAGACCTCGGTCGAGCAAGCCTCGGTCGAGCAAGCACCCGTCGAGCAAGCCTCGGTCGAGCAAGCACCCGTCGACAGCGAGTCCGTCGAGCAGGCCTCGGTCGACATCGAGCCGGCCGAGCAGGCACCGGTCGAGCAGGCACCGGTCGACACGGAGTCGACCGAGCACGCACCGGTCGACAGCGGGCCCGTCGAGCACGCACCGGTCGAGGAGGCACCCGCCCAGCAGGCACCGGTCGAGCAGGCACCCGCCCAGCACGAGCCGGCCAAACCGGCATCCGTCGAACAGGCGTCGCTCGACACCGAGTCGGCCGACACAACGGATCCGGACGCAACCGTCCACGTCCCTGTCGTCGTCACAACGGATGACATCGACGAGCCCGCTGCGGAGCAGACCGAGGCGATTGACCCCGAGGCGACCATCCACGTTCCCGTCGTCGTCTCGCTCGACGAGGACGTCAACGGCGACATTGACGTCACGCCGCAATTCGAGACGCCGGCTGTCGACGCGGCGCCCATCGGCGCCGCCACATCCGAGGTCGAGCCGCCTACGGCCGAAGCGCCCGAACACCCGTCCGCCGACGACGTGCCGGCTCACGGCGACGAGCCCACCGACGCGGTGGCCGACGAGGCACTCGCCGACGAGGACACGTCCGACGAGACGTTCACCGGCGACGTCGTCGACCTCGACGCGTTCTCACCGGACGACTGAACCGGGCTTCCACCCGAGCAGTCCAGCGGTGGCGGTGACCCGGGTGGCGGTGACCGCGGCGGCGGTGTCCAACCGGAAGGGGTGACCCGGGTGGCGGTGACTCGGCGTCGACTCGTACTGTCTCCGCAATGTCCGACAAGGTGTTGTACGAGACCCGTGGGCGCATCGCGCTCCTCACGCTCAACCGTCCCGAAGCGCGCAACGCCGTGAGCGGCGAGCTCGCGGCTGACATGGAGGCCGCGATCGACCAGATGGAGGCCGACGACAGCGTCTGGATCGGCGTGCTGCGCGCCAACACGGAGGGCCAGGCCAACCCGGTGTTCTCTGCGGGCGCCGACCTGAAGGCGATCAACTCGGGCGGTCCACCCCTCGGGACGAAGCGCGGCGGGTTCGGTGGCTACGTGTACCGAGATCGCAAGAAACCGATCGTGGTCGCCGTCGACGGACTGGCCACGGCAGGTGGCTGCGAGATCGTGCTCGCCTCCGACATCGTGGTCGCCACGACTCGATCGTCGTTCGGCCTCGCTGAAGTGAAGCGCAACCTGATCGCCGGCGCCGGTGGGCTGTTCCGGCTGCCGCGGGCGATCGGGCAGGCCGCGGCGATGGAGGCGATCCTCACCGGCGAGCCGATCCCCGCCGAGCGCGCCTACGCCCTCGGGCTGGTTGCGCGTCTGGTCGAGCCGGGCAAAGCCGAGGAGACCGCGATCGCCCTGGCCGAGAAGATCTGCGAGAACGCTCCCCTTGCGGTGTGGGCGAGCCGCAAGGTCGTGCTCGCCGCCGCGTACGAGGACGACGAGACGCTGAAGAAGATGACCGACGACCTGTTCTCCGACGTCGTCAAGTCGACCGACACCAAGGAGGGCCTCACCGCGTTCATCGAGAAGCGGCCGCCGAAGTGGACGGGTGCCTGAGGGTCGGTTGAACGTCGCGCCGGCGGTCAGATCTCGGTGTTGTCGGGTCGGTAGGCGTGCCAGTGTCCGGTGTTGTCGCGGTGGACGCGGTAGCCGTGGTTCTTGAACCTGTTGTGGTGGGCGCAGATCGGGGCGCCGTTGGTGATGTCGGTGGTGTCGTGGTGTTGCCAGTCGGTGAGGTGGTCGGCTTGGCAGCTGCTGGTGGGTCGGTTGCAGCCGTTCCAGACGCACTCGTGCGCGGCGAGCATCACCGCCTCGCGCAACTTGCCGGTGAACAGTCGTTGTGTGCGTCCCATTCGTAGGACGATCCCGCGTTCGTCGGTGATCACGACCCGGATCCGCCCGATGAGCATCCCCGCGACTGCATCCGCGACCGGCAACGGGTCCCCGTCGATCGTCGAACAACCCCGCCACCGCCACGGCCGGTCGACAGCCGATCGCACTGCATCGCCGCGTCCCGAGTCGTTGTCGCACCCGTCGCGGACGTCGACGCCGTCGCTGCTGTCGTCGCGCTCGAACGCAGAGTCGTCGTCGTCGCCGGTGTTGTTGGCGCGCCGGTGGATGAACCCGGTGAGGGTGGTGTGGTCGACGATGATGTTGACCAGCGGTTGCGGTGGCTGCGCAGCGGGCGGTGTCGACGCGGCGGCGTTGGCCATCGCGACGATCGCGTCGCCGCGACGTTGGGCGTTGTCGCGACGCATCAAACCCGGCACCGCAGCGTCGCCGTGCTCGGCGACACACACCGCCCAGTCCGCATCGAACTCGGCCTTGGCGTACATGTCGACCACCGCCCGAACCTGCGCACCCTGCGTCGCGCCACAATGCAGCCGAAGACCGAAATCGCCCGATTCGTCGTCGCGCCCCACGACCCCCGCCGCCGCCGATGCGACCCATCCGCTTCACGATGCGCGCCGTCGGCATCAGCGATGCGTTCCCAATGGGCGAGGAGACGCCGGAACTCGGTGTGGGACATCGTGCCGGCATGCTCCAACAGGATCGCCAACGGACCACCGATCTGATCACCGCAACGCGGGTTCGCTGCCACCTTGGCGATCGCTTGGGCCTGAGCCACCCCCAACCGGCCCGCCACGATCTCCCCGGCGAGATCCGGGAAGTCGACAAGCAGGCTGGCCAACCGGACCCGCACGATCGCCACCCAAACTGCACCTCGATCAAGACACGTCTGTCGGGCACGCCAGACGAACACGGACGAGCCGTGAATCGCCGGGCCTCGACCTCTACAGGCGCTTCCAGACGGTGATCTTGCGGGCGGTGACACCGGCTCGTTCGTAGAGGTTCTTGGTGTTGCGATCGCCGGGGAGAGCGGTGCCCTCGACAGCCGTGCAGCCACGCCGACGTGCCGTGTCCATCGCCGCGGCGAGCATCCCGTCGCCGAGGCCGAGCTCGCGGGCCTCCGGCTCGACGTACGCCTGACGGACGATCGCCACGTCACCGGCGTACTCGACCTCGAGGAATCCGAGGATGACGTCGTCGATCGAGCCGACGAACACGTCGTGGTCGGTCTGGCCGAGCATCTCGACCCAATCCCCGACCGCCGGCTGCTCGGCCAGCTGCTGCGGCCCGCCGCGCTGATCCGCGAGGGCGCCACGCGCCTCACGTTCGAGCTGAGCCAGGGCGGGCGCATCGGCAGCCGTGGCCGGCCGCACCTGCTCGTCCATCACGCGTCGAGCAATTGGTCGACCTTGGCCACCACCGTGCGGCGGGCGCGATGATCGAGCTCGTAGGCGCGCACGATCGCCAGGTCTTCGGCAGTGAGTCGACCCAGCCGCTGGACGATGTGCGCGGCCGGCAGCGTGTCGTATCCCTCGAACGGCGGCAGCCCCGAGCCAACTGAGTCGTCCGCCGCGGCGGCAACGACGGTCGCAGCGGCGGCCGACCGACCGTTCACCGGTGCGACCGCCGGCGCGGGCACGACCCCGTCCGAGGGCGGTGGCGGGCCATCCGGCAGATCCTCGAGGAACGGCGCGCCGACCGACGGGTCGTCGGCGGATCCCTCAGACGTCCGGCCGGCCGTCGTGGCCCCAGAGGGCGGTGGTGGCGCCGACGTCTCGACCACGCTGTCCGGCGAGGGCCGCACGGCGCCCGCGTGGAACGCTCCGACCAGCTCGCGCCGTGCGATCGTGACCGCCTGGTCGCCGATCCAACGCGCAACCCGGACCCGGTTCGAGGCGGTCGTGAAGGCTCGTCGCACGAGCTGGCACGGTGTGTCCGGCATCGTCAGGAGAAGAACGGGCAGTCGTCGTCGCCGACCGGGCAGATCGGCGCGTTCTGGCGCACCAGCAAGAAGCAGCGCGGGCACAGCTGCTCGTCGGCACGCTTGGGCTGGAGACGGTCCCCGGTGTCGGTGCGATCCTCTGGCTCCTCTTCGTCCTCGTTGGTCTCCTCATCCGCGGCGACGAGACGGTCCTTGAGGATGGTGTCGAGATCCGCTTCGACGTCGTCGGGGGCGAGCATGTCGTCGTCGTCGTCCTCCTCCTCGCCGGCGGGCACGACGGCGCGCCGCGGCGGGCCATCGGTCTCGTCCTCCTCTTCCTCCTCCTCGACTTCGGCGACGACCGCGTCGTCCTCGAAGTCCTCGGCGACGAACTCGTCCTCGGCCAACTCGTCCTCGTCGAGTTCGTCCTCACCTGGTCCCCCGGGCTCCGGCTCTTCCTCGGCCGCTTCTTCCTCGAACTCGTCCATCGTTTCGTCGTCAGCCATTGGAAGCCTTTCGTGGCGATCGCTCTCCGCGCGGGCGGATACTACGAGCGCGGATCGGGAACCCGGCACGACCCTGTGTGACAGCCGTCACGGTGGGCACGCGGTTGACGATGAGGTCGTGCGCCGAGCCGCGTTGAGGTCAGGTGGTGCCGCGGCGCGCCTCTGCTCGCCGCTCGGCTTCGAGACGCTCGAGCTCTGGTGCCTCGGTGGTGAGGTGGGTCATCGCGTCGGCGACGATCCGGTGCCCAGCCTGCTCGGCGATCAGACGGTGCATCTCGATGGCGATGCGGCGGTACGCCGGGTGGCCCTGCGCGCCGGAACGAAGCTCGAGCAGGTGGATCGCCTCGCGAGCGTTGAACTGCATCGTGTAGCGCATTCGGTAGGCCATCGCCACGGCGTAGCCGGCCTGGTTCGGGAACTCCTCGCGCAGGGCGTCGTACAACGCCGCCGAGCGGGCCATCGTGTCGTCGAACACGTCCGCCATGCCGGCCTCCTCGATCAGCTCGGGACGCACGTAGCCATGGTTCGGGGTCAGCTCCTGCCACTCGATGGTCAGCATCCGGTGACGTTGCAGGTCGCGGAACGAGCCGTAGTCGCTGAGCACGTCGAAGCGGTAGTCGACGCGCTCGAACGCCCTCCCCGGTTTGTGCCTGCGGTTGTCACGCTCGCCGACGTACGCACGCACCAGCGCCAGCCGCTCGGTCGGGCCGAGGATCCGCACCCGCTCCATCAACTGGCGCTCGGAGAGGTTGGCGTGGGGGTAGCAGATCGCGGCGAGCAGCTTGTCCTCCGCGTCGGGGTCCCAGTCGACCAGCTGCACCGCAGGCACGTGGTCAACCGGTGTGGAACCGAACAGGGAGTCGACGAGCTCGGCAGTGCGGTCGCGGGTGGAGCTGAGGTAGTGGCTCCACCGGCCACCGCGATCGGCGATGTCGACCCGCCGCAGGAAGCTCGGCACGACCTTGCGCAGCTCGTGCAGCATCAGGTCCGCGTAGTGTCGCGCCTCGGGGAGCGGGTGGGCGCGCATCCGGATCAGCAGCGCCTCGAACGCCTGTCCGCTGCCGTAGATCCCCACGTTGGACAGCGATGCAGCCGGCAGTGCACCACGCACGGCGTCGAGCGCCTTGGCCCGGGTGGCCTGCCGATAGACGAAATCACTGTCGCCGGGCCGGCGCTCCACGGTGGCCCGCACGTGATCGGTGACCTTGGTGACCATCAGGCTGTAGGCGTCGAACATCCGGTCCATGTCGCCGACGTAGCGGGTGCCGAACCGGCTGCCGAGGATCGCCGGGTCACGGTGGAAGCGGTACCGGCCCCCGAGGCGCGAGTCGTAGCTGATGTACCGCGTGCTCTGCTCGAGGTAGCTCATCAGCCGGCCCCACTCGAGGATCTTGGTGAGGATGTTCGACGCCTGCTCGCAAGCGAGGTGGACGCCGCCGAGCTGCGCGACCGAG
>JBBQTN010000064.1:0-23831 GCA_038213195.1 Acidimicrobiales bacterium
CGCCCGTCAGCATGTTCATGCCAGGGTGTGATCATAAATCAGCGCTGGCAGGCACCGACCTGGACGACCGAAACGGGGCGTAGGTAACGGCGGGTTGATGGTTGCCACTAGAAACCACAGGCAGCTACGAACGCGTCAGCCACAGAAACATGTGACCCAAGAAACGACTCACGACCCCTTTAGAGGGTGTGAAACACGAACCCGAGTCACCCGCATGAACGCCGCACAGCGGCACGCCGCCACCCAGCAGCACGGGCTGGCGGTCGCCGCGATCAACGAGATGTTCGACAAGGTCGACGAACTCGCCTCAGCCCGCGATCGGCTCACCGGCGTCGCACCGCTCGGCCCGAACGACGATCCGATCCGGGACGCTGAGACGCTGGTCGCGAACGCCGCCGTGCTCAGCGAAGCGCTGTGCCAGTTGCGTGCGGCGGCGCTCGGCGCGGCGGAGCACCGCAACCGCAACGACCTCGCCGCCGACATCGGCACCAAGAGCGCCGCGTTGTTTCCTCGCCAGGTCCGCCCTCCCGTGGACCCAGCGCATCTCGTCCCGGTTCCCCGCCGTGAGCCGACACCGGCGCACGCTGGTGAACATGAGGCGGCGAGCTGACGTGGCCGCCGATCAGCCAGTTGGCGTCGACGTGACCCTCACCGACCCGACCGCGATCGTGCACGTCGTCGCCGATGTCCTCGCCGGCCGCTGCGTGCAGCTGGCATGGGCAACCGACATCGTCACGCTCTACGACCGGAGTCCTGACGCTCGAGGAGCACTTGGTGTGCAGGCTGTCGCCGCGGAGGTGATCGGTTGTGTCCTCTCCAGGGACCGGTCACCTTCGGTGTCGTGCGTGCACGCCGACACCGGCGAGTTCTTCAGTGTCGCCTGGACGGATCTGCTCGCCGTCGGCCGGACCTTCGGCGGTACCCCGTCCTACTCGCTCCGCAAGCGGCTGATCACGGTGAGCCGCCTGTTCGGGCACAGCGTCGAGATCACGACCTCGGCGGGTGGCGTTTCGTCGGGACGGTCACCGGGTTCGAGTACGACAACGCCACCCGCGTTGTCGAAGTGATTGTCGAGCCGACCGACCACGTCCGCCACCCCAATCTGCCGGCGTTCAACGAGTACGCGGTGCCGATGAATCAGGTCGACACGATCTTCGACTTGGGAGCATGAGTCGGGGTTGTGCGCTGGCGGTGTCAGTGGTCGGCCCACATCTCAAGCTGGTTGGGTCGCCGCACCAGTTCGTTGATCAGCCCGTCGTCACCGCTGCGTGCCGCCTGGCGCAGGGCGTAGGCGAGCGGCGGCAACTGACGCGGTCCGCTGCGGGCTTAGCTCGTCCACGGGGCCGCGTCGCGCCGTGTCGGCGACGTTCTGTGCCTGGGTGCCATCGACGAGATGGTCGGGCCGCACGCTGCAGCGCACGTCGCAGCGGTGGCGCACGACCGGCTTCGCCAACGGTCCACGAGCGGCGATCAACGACCAGTGATGACCGGCGATCACACCCAAGGTCTCGCTGTGGAAACGACTGTAGCCACCGTCGGATTCGATGCCGCCGAGCCAGATCCAACACCCGAAAGTAGACGTGTGATGCGAAGCGACCGCGCTCATGACCCTCCACGAAGGGCCAGCGGTCCTTGAGCGCTCGGTCGCGTATCGTTGTGTCGATCACCTGGCGAGGACTGTGACAGAGGGGTGTGACAATGTTCCGATGGCGGCGGGAGATTCGAGCCGTGGTTGGCCGTTGCGCGGTCAGTGCGACGGTTTGCGGAGGCGGGTCTTGCGCAGCTCGACCTGCTCAACGGGGCTGGTGACCGGTGTCGGCTCGTTGAGTTCGAACCGGCGACGCCAGATGGCGCGGTGCGCTGCAATCCACCATCCGAGGGTGGTTTCGTCGGTGCCGTCGGGTCGCACCTCGCGTTCGCCGACCTCGTGGCTGGCGACCCGGTACTGACGCTGCAGTCGCGCAACTCGCGATTCAGATTGGACAACGGGGCGGTCTCAGGGCCGAGCGTCGCCATCGTCGAGGTCAGCGTCCGGCATCACCCAAGCCTACGAACGAGCTCGTCGAGGACCGCCCGGCGGTCGTCGTCTGGGCTGACCGTCGGGGCGGTCAAGCGACGATGTCGAGGGCCCGTCGGGTGCACCAGGTGAGCACTGGTGCTGTGACGCCGTCGCCGAGGAGCCGGACCTGGTCGCGCTGGCTGGCCGCCTTGTCGGGGTCGGGGCCAACGGTTTTCCAATCGTCGTGGTAGGGCATGCACCGGGCGATCTCAACGAGCTTGAGCATCCTGAACCGCACCTCGTCAGGTCTACGGCCCGGTGGTGGTCGAGCGACGCGTGCGAGGTCGTGTCGCGGGGTGATTTTGACGGTTCGACTCGTGAGTCAGTTGACCTTCGTTCCGTGTTCGTCGCGTGCGTATATGTGCTCCACAACGGCCACGTCGACCAGCGGGCGCCAGCTTGGCCAGTGTCGCGCCCACGTAGCCGGCGCTGCCGGCGCTGTGAAGGGAGTCGAGGGGGTGTCAAACAGCACGAGCGCCTCCCCGACGTCCCCGTCGTCGGCTTCCAGGCCGGCGACGTCTCCCGCGATGACCCTCTCCCAGCTGGGCAATCGCTGCGTGCGGGCGTAAATCAGCCCTTCGCCGAACACGCTCGACGTGCGCCCGGGACGCGCGCCCGGGATCGGCTCCGCCAAGAAACGCTCGCCCGTAGCCCCACAGCGCCCCGGCGATGAACACTGGGTTCCCGTGGGCGCGTGCCGCCTGCAACGTGTGATCGGCCATCACCCGCGCCTCCTCGGCTCGCCCAACGGCGGACAATGCACATAGCACGCCGGTCATCCCGATGACCTAGAGGACAGGCGGTCCCGGTCGCCAGATCGTGGCAGATCTCCAAATGGCGGTCCTGGCGCCCGGTGAAGATGGCCGAAGGCCTCGCGCACTTCGTCAGTTCGGGCGGAAACGGGTCGTAGCGAGAATCGCCGTCATGGGCGAGCGCCGTTTGGGCGAAGAACGGCCTCTTCCGGTCGGCCGGTGTGCCAGCAGGTCGCGGCTGCCGAGTAGAGCCGCGAGAGCTGGGGCAGGTCGGCGGCGGTGACTCGCGAGAGAGCAGCTCCTCGATCCACCCGATCGGCTCAAAGCGCAGCAGGTTGGTGCACAACATGGTCGTGTGGGCGGCGATCGAACGGCAATGGCCAGATCCCCCTCGTCGGCGGCCCAGCCGAACCCGGCGCGCAAGTTGTCCAACCCCCGGTCCACCCAGTCCAAGGCGACACGTCGGCGAGGCCCGTCATCCAGACCCCAATGGGCGACCGCCTGATCGGCGAAGTAACCGGCGTGGCGATCACGCACAACGCCGACATCACCGGAGGCGGCCAGTTGTTCCTCGGCGAACTGGCGGATGGTCTCCAACATCCCGTAACGGGTAACGGGCCCTCAACGTGTTCAACGGTGACCAGCGACTTGCGCACCAGCGAGTCCAACACGTCCAACACCACGAACTCGTCGAGCCCTGCGCCGCACACCTGCGTCACCGCGGCGACGTCGAAGCCGTCAGCGAACATCGCGCACCGCGCCAACAGCGCGCGTTCATCGTCGTTGAGCAGGTAATACGACCAGCCCACCACTTGGCGCAAGGTCTGGTGGCGCTCCAAACCGCGCCGTGACCCCGACAGCAACCGGAACCGGTCGCCGAGCCGGTCGCGCACATCCTGGGCGCTCATCGACACCAGCCGCGCCGCCGCCAACTCGATCGCCAAGGCGATCCCGTCCAAACGCCGACAAATCTCGATCACCGCTTCACCCCTCGACGGCGCCGCTCACTCGCACGCGGGTTCACCGCCCGGGCCCGCTCAACACCAACTCGACCGCAGAGGACAACGCCCCGCCCGCACATCGCCTCCGGGTCCGCCTCCCAACGCCGGGTCGAGCCCTCGACATCGCTGAACAAGAACGTCACCGTGGCCGACGGCCGCTCACCCACGAAACAGACACTATGCCCGACCTGGGCTGGGTGCCCAAGGCGGGTGGGTTGCCCGGCTCTCGTTGCGCCAGGCGTCGAGGCAGGCGGCGGTGACGGCGGGTCGTGGGGTCAGCCGCAACGGCGGCGTCAAGGGTGGCGACGGGCAGGGTGAGTTCGTGGTGCAGCCTGCCTGCAGCCGGGCCGCAGACCATGACGGCGACAGCGCTGGACCGCTGGTCGTCACGCCGGACGTCGCTGCGGACCCCGCGCGCCCTAAACCAACGCGACGCTCAACAGATGTAGTGCGCTCGCATCGTGAAACCACGAACGCAGTCCAACGTTCGAAGGGTCGTCATTGGCGTCACCCAGACGAGGCCTCTCCGAATGCTGTCGCGGGACTCTCCTACGATCCTCGTAGAGCCAACGTGCCACAGTTGACACCGGCGGGCCCGAGGAGGCTGTGTTGGGCAAGGGAATGGTGTTTGCCAGGCGACGGGCGGACGTCGAGCTCGCCGCCTTCCGTTCGATAGCGCATGAAGTCGCACTGGCCCGGGCGTCGATGGGTGACCAACACGGCGTGATGCTCTCCCTCACACACCCGAACAGCTACCGAGCTGCCGAGCCGGCTTACGACGCGGTGTTCGAGATTCACTTGACGAACGACGGCACGGACGCCGGCGTGCCGCTGGTTGCGGATCCAAGATTGATGAGCATTGCAACCGTCGAAGCACTGACGGTTGACGAGGTCATCATCACCCAAGGTTCGATGGTGATGAGCGGCGTGATCTTGTTCGCCTGCTTGAGTCGGCTTCCCGGGACCAACCCCGTGGCCTTCCAGACTTACTGGCGCGAACGCCACGCACCGATCGCAAGGTCGGTGCGCGGGATCCGGCGCTACGTCCAGAACCACGCCATCTCGGCCAGCTACACGAACGGTCGCGAGCCGCCGTTCGACGGGGTGGCCCAGACCTGGTTCGACGATTTGGAGGCGCTTCACTCGATGCGACGCTCGAACGAGCTCGCCGACACTCGGGCCGACGAGGCGAACTTCATGGCCTCGGGTCCGCTGCCGATCATCATCTGTGAGCCCGTTGCTCTCTGAGTGAGCGGCGTATCGGCCGTCTCGACGCCTCTCGGGTGCGGCCGGTGCAGTCGCGTCCCGAGCCAGTCCTTGCCGATCGGCGCAGGGGCTGCGTAGGTTCGCGGTGCTGTCCGGGGGAAGCGCGGGAGTGATACAGAGGGGGACGGATGGACGTGCATGGCGAATGCGACCCGCGGTTCGAGCAGGTGGGCAAGGTGCTCGCCGCGAGCCTGGACTCGGGCGCGGATCTCGGCGCCTCGGTCGCTCTGATCCTCGACGGCCAGATGGTGGTCGACATGTGGGGTGGATGGGCGGACGTCGAACAGACACGCCATGGGGACGCGACACGCACCAACGTCTGGTCGACGACCAAGACGATGACCTCTCTGTTCGCGCTCCTCCTGGTCGAACGTGGACAGCTCGATCTCGATGCGCCGGTCGCCGAGTACTGGCCGGAGTTCGCAGCGAACGGCAAGGAGCAGATCGCCGTGCGCCACTTGATGTCGCACACCTCCGGTGTCTCGGGGTGGGCCCAGCCGGTCCGGATCGAGGATCTCTACGACTGGGACAAGTCGACGAGCATGCTTGCCGGACAGGCGCCGTGGTGGGAACCGGGAACGGCATCCGGATACCACGCGCTCAACCAGGGGCACCTGGTCGGAGAGGTCATCCGCCGGATCACCGGCCAGTCCCTCGGCACGTTCTTCGCCGAGACGGTGGCCGCCCCGCTCGGTGCGGAC
This sequence comes from Acidimicrobiales bacterium, assembly GCA_038213195.1. Taxonomy (GTDB): domain Bacteria; phylum Actinomycetota; class Acidimicrobiia; order Acidimicrobiales; family Ilumatobacteraceae; genus JAODBQ01. The sequence continues at coordinate 5,780 of JBBQTN010000064.1, forward strand.
TTCCACATCGGGCTAAGGACCTGCGCGGATAGGCGGGAGCCTGAGAGTTGCTCGACGTGCTGCTGCCCGCGCGCTCACCCCGTGACCAGGGACGACTCGCCACCGTCCCTCCGGGCATCGTCCCTGCTCACCGCCTATCCGCGCGGGTCCTAAATCCGTCGGAGTTCCATCGTGTCTCCAACGTGGTGCCTCCGCCGCCGATCCCGTTCGACTTCGCGGCCATGGATCCGGACAGCCCGGTCGTCAAGACGCTGACCGGACCCTTGGTCGACGCCTCTGTTGCGTGGACCGACGGTTGGCGTCGCGCCGAGATCGGGGCGGCCAACGGGCAGGGCAACGCCCGCTCGGTGGCGCGTATCCAGAGCACTATCGCCAACGGCGGCGAGGTCGACGGCGTCAAGCTGCTCTCGAAGCCGACGATCGACCGGATCTTCGATCAACAGGCCGACGGTGTCGATCTGGTGCTCGGGGTCCCCATCCGCTTCGGTATCGGCTACGGGCTGCCGCACCGAGAGACCCTGCCGTACATCCCCGACGGCCGGATCTTTTTCTGGGGCGGCTGGGGCGGCTCGATGATCATCGTCGACTGCGACCGCCAGATGACCCTCGCTTACATGATGAACAAGATGGAGACCGGCATCATCGGCGGGCTCCGCAGCGAAGCGATCGTCAGCGCCGTCTACGACGCGCTTCGCTGAGCCACGTGTACGTCGGAACCCCAAGCAATCACATACCTCAAGGAGCGCCGTCAGCGCCGGCGCTCAACGCGCGAGTGCTCTGTGGCGCCGGCGCAGGTCTGGTACACGCCGAATGGCAGTTGTGGTCCGAACCGTTCAGGGTCTCGCATGCGGAAGCGACCAGGGCGGCGTTCATGCCTTCCTCGGTCTTCCGTACGCTGCGCCACCGGTCGGTGATCGCCGATTCAGGCCACCCGTAGCGGCTGCTCCGTGGGACGGTGAACGAGACGCCACGCGATATGGCCCTGTGTGCATCGAGGCGCCGATGCCCGGCATCTTCGGTGAGATCGGGCACCCCGTCCAACCCGCCGGGCGATGATTGCCTCAACTCAACGGGTGGACCCCGGATCCCGGCGCTGTCGGTCTGCCCGTGCTGGTCTGGATCCACGGTGGTGCGTTCACGGCAGGCAGCGGGATAGAAGACGTGTACAACGGCGCGGCCTTCGCACGCGACGGGGTGGTGTGCGTGACGATCAACTACCTCCTCGGTGTGCAGGGCTTCTGCCACTTCGCCGACCACTTCGTCGAGCTCGGCGACTCTGGCAACGTCGGCATCCTCGACCAGATCGCTGCACTCGAATGGGTGCGCGAGAACATCGCCGCATTCGGCGGGGACCCGGCGCAGGTGACGATCGCCGGAGAGAGCGCAGGGGGCATGAGCGTCGCCACACTGCTCGCCGCGCCGGCGGCGAAGGGCCTGTTCCGCCGCGCGATCCCGCCGAGCGGAGCCGGCCACAACGGGATCAGCGCGGCGACCGCGGGCCACGTCCTCGACCAGCTGGCTGTCAAGCCGGGCGATCTCACCGACCTGATGTCTCGTTCTCCGGCCGCGGTCCTCGAGGCCCAGATCAAGCTGAGCGATGAGCTCGCCGCAACCCGCAACGCCGACCGGTTCGGGGAGGCGGCGGCCTCGGCGATGGCGTTCCAGCCAACGTACGGAACCGCCGTCCTGCCGACCCGACCGATCGACGCGATCTGCACCGGTTCCGCCGCAGAGATCGACGTGATGCTCGGCACCACCCGCGAGGGAGACGCTGATCTTCATCGTCGACCTCCGCGACATGTTCAACGAGCCACTGGTCGAGGCGACGTTGGACATGGCCATGGCGTCCAGCGGACGCTCCGGCAAGCAGGTGCTCGACCTCTACCGGCGCAACCGTCCCGGCGCGGAACCGTACGAGCTCGCCGCGGCGGTCGAGACAGACCGGATGTTCCGCCCTGCCATCCGGCTCGCCGATGCGCAGTCGGCGCACAACTCCAACACCCACATGTACAGGTTCGACTGGCGCTCCACCGCAATGGACTCGGCGTTCGGCGCGTGCCACTTCCTCGAGGTGCCCTTCGTCTTCGATCGGCTCGACAACGACCAGGCGCGAGGGATCGCCGGCGAACTGCCGCAGATGCTCGCCGACGACGTCCATGCGGCGTGGGTGGCGTTCGTCAAGACCGGCGATCCGCAGCACGCCGGCCTGCCCACATGGCCGTCGTGGGACGCAACCACCCGCCCGACCATGTGCTTCGGCCTGACATCCTCCGTGGAGAACGACCCCGAGGCCGACGAGCGCGCCGTCTGGGACGGCGTCATCGCGTGAGCGACCACCCGACGACCGTGCACTTCGACACCCGTACCATCGGCTTCCTCGACCACGGCCCGCCGAACGGCATCCCGGTGCTGTGGGGCCACGGTGGCCGGGCAGCCGGTGCGAACCACCCCTGTTCGCTCCGAAGCTGCAGCATCCGGGTGGATGATCGGGATCGAAGGACCCGGCTCGGGCCTCTGCTCGACCCCGCACGCACGGTCGGCAGCTGGGTCCCCGAGCGCTCGCGGTTGCCGGTCACCCCGGGATCACCGACTTCATGACACTCGGCGTGTCAACGGGTGGCGCGTACGCACTGGCGCTGGCACTGGCACTGGGGGTGCTCGCCGCGGAGCGAGTCACGGGAGTGGTCGCCCGCTGTGCGATGACCGCATGCGCCGGGAGCCCGCACGATCGCTGATAGATCCGGCTGCTCGCGCTGTGGGCCGCCCCCGACCAAGCCGCCGCGGTAGTAGCTGCGACGGGCGCGTTAGGGGAAGACGGCAGCACGATGCTCGACACAAACGACCAGCCAGATCGACGGCGTGTACGCGCGGTGCCCGTTCATCTCCGACGCCCACGCCACCCGAGATCCGAGGCTTCCCTCGCTGTACGAGAGCGACGGGTACTTCGTCGCGTGCGACCAGATGGGCCCGCTAGAGAGAGCCAAGCTCTGCGACCCCCAGTTCCGACAACGTCACCAACCCGTTGTCGTGGCCGTGCCGCGCCGGTACGGCCGACCTGCACGGTCTGCCGCCGCACGTCATCTCCGTCATCCAGCTCGACCCGCTGCGCGACGAGGGCCTCGCCTACTACCCGCAAGCTGCTCGACGCAGTGTCTCGGCGGGCAGGACGGGCAGCGTCACCTCCCCGACGGCGATTGCATCTTCGTTGCTTTGCGATGCCCGACGTCCACATGGCGACCATTCGCGACATCCAGGCTTCGCTGCCTCGCTGTGACCGAGCCGTTCCCCAGGCCGGGCCGGTCTCAGCCGGTCGCTGCGTAGACGGCGTTGACGATGTTCTTGCCGCGCTGATCTTCCGTGAGTTCGCCGTCCATCCGGTTCATCACGTAGGCGACGGAGATCCGGGCGTCGAGATCGACGAGGGCGACCGAGCCTCCGTAACCGCCCCAGAAGAAGTGGCGGGGGTTCGGGCTGGCGATCCAGTCCTCCATCCACAGTCCGAACCCCATCCCGAATCGCACGCCCCGTTCGAGCACCAGGTCCCTGCCCTCGATCTGCGGTTCGAGAATTCGCTCGACCATCTCGGGGCTCATCAACCGCACGTCGTCGACCGTCCCGCCGCACGCGAGCGCCGCGTGCACCCGTGCGACCGATCTCGCGTTGCCGGTGCCACCGGCGGCGGGGATCTCCGCACCCCGCCAGGCCCGGGTCCGCGGTTCGGTGGCGTCGATGCTGCAGCTCAGAAGCGTGCGACCGGCGATGGAGGCGGGGTCGAACTGCTGGTTGGCCAGATCGATGATGGGCGGGATGAGCTCGGCGACGCGGGCGTCTTCCGATTCCGGCAGGCCGATGTGGAAGTCGGCGCGGAGGGGCACGGCTACCTCGTCTCGGAAGAACGAGCCCATCGTTCGGCCATCGATCCGTCGCAAGACCTCGCCTTGGAGGTAGCCCTGGGTGATTGCGTGGTAACCCGACGCGGTGCCCGGTTCCCACCATGGCGTTTGAGCGGCGAGCCCGGTCACGATCGCGTCCCAGTCGTAGAGGGCGGGGGCGGCGATCGGGGGATCGAAGCCCGACAGGCCGGCGGTATGGCTCATGATGTGGCGGACGAGCACTTCTTCCTTGCCGTTGCCGGCGAACTCGGGCCAGTACTGGGCGACGGGCGCGTCGAAGTCGAGCTGTCCCCGGTCGGCGAGCATCAACATGCAGATCGCTGCCATGGTCTTCGTGGTCGAGTACACGTTGATGATCGTGTCGCGCTCCCAGGCGGTGCCGCGGGGGTCGGCGTCGCCCGCCCACATGTCCACCACCGGTTGGCCATCGACAGTGACGGCGACGCTGGCGCCGACCTCAAGGCCGTCGTCGAAGTTGGCGCCGAAGGCGTCGCCGACCGCGGTGTACTCGTCGTTGCATAGCCCGTGCAGTTCCATTCGAAGCCCCCGTTCCCTGTCTAGGCGACCACACTAGACAGGCTCTCGTGCGGGCTCGCGGGTGGGAGCGGCCGCCCGCTGAATCATGAAGGGTGGGAAGGCATCGCCGGCGCAGATCGGCTATCGTGCTAGAACACCGCCGGGATCGAGGGTTTTCAAGGGGGACACCATGCGGGGTCTAGTTCGACGACGTTGCCGTCTCGTCGTAGTCGTCGCGGTTGCGGCGCTCGTAGTCGCCGCGTGCGGCAGCAGCAGCAGCAAGAGCAGTCCGGTCACGACCACTGCTGCGTCGGCCAGCACTGCGGCGGCCGGAAGTGCCACCACTGCGGCGGGGACCACCACGGCGGCGGGGAGCGCTCCGGCTGCGGCGGCCGGAAGTGCCACCACTGCGGCGGGGAGCGTTCCGGCTGCGGCGGGGACCAGCACCTCGGCGGGGAGCGCCGGCACGTCGGCGGGAGCCAGCACGACGACGGCGGGAAGCGCCACGACTGTGGCGAAGGCCAAGGTCGATCGCACGGGCGAGACGATCAACATCGGCTATGTCAACAACGAGGGTGGCGCCTTCTCGTTGCCCGAGTTCCGGGTGGGCGGGGAGGTGGCGGTTGCCGCTATCAACAAGGCGGGCGGCGTCAACGGCGCCCAGATCAAGCTGCAGATGTGCCTCAGCGACGCCAGCCCGGAGGGCTCGATCAACTGTGCCAACAAGTTCGTGGACTCGAAGGTCGACCTCGTCTACGCCGGCATCGACGTCGCCTCGGATGCGTTCCTGCCGATCTTGAGCCAGGCTGGCATCCCGTACGTGAGTTCGAACTCGTGGGGCGCCGCCCAGCGCCACGATCCCAACTCGCACTTGCTGCACACCGCGGCCGAGGCCTTCACGTTGGCGCCGCTGAGCACGCTGAAGGCCCTGTCGATCAAGAAGGTGGCCGTCGTCGTGGAGAACACGCCGTCGGGCCAGGACTTCCTGAAGACGGTGGTGACTCCCATCGGCGAGCAGAAGTTGGGTCTGCAGATCCAGACGATCCTCGTCGACCCGGCCAACGCCGATTACGCGTCGGCTGTCGGCACGGCGCAAGCCGGGGGCGCCGAGGGCATCTGGGGCCAGCTCACCGAGCCCGGCTGCATCGGTCTGGCCACGGCCACCAGCCAACTCGGTTTCAAGGGTCCGGTGATGGTGGGCAGCTGCACGGCGTACATCCAGGTGCTGAAGGACAAGGCCGTCGGGACTTACACCTCGGGTGACACGTTCATTCCCGAGGTCGCTAAGTTCGCCCCGCCCGACATCCAGGCCCGGTTGAAGCTCTATCAGGACAACATGACCGCGGCAGGACAGCAGCAGTACATCAACGGATTCGCCGTCGCCCCGTATTCGTCGATGTTCGAGCTGACCTCGATCCTGCAGACCATTCCGGCCGGCAAGATCAGCGGTGCTGCGATCACGAAGGCCTTCGCCGATGCGAAGACGTCGCCGGGCTACCTGGGTCCGGATCTTCACTGCGGCAGCCATCCGTGGCCCCACGAGGAGTCACACTGCCGTGGCGACATCCTGGTCTACAAGGTTGCTAAGGATGCCGCCGGCAACATCGTGCGCGAGCCGACCACCCCGGATTTCCAGAACTTTGTGGCCCTCGTCAGCTGAGCTGAGTCGGCAGCCGTTCGAAGCGCTCGCGGCCGACCGCTGCCGGCTCCATCGGGGAGGCTCGTGAGTCAGTACTTGGTTTTCGCTCTGCTCGGCTTCGGCGTCGGCTCCGTCTATGCCGCCGTGGCGATGGGGCTTGTCGTCACCTACAAGGGCACCGGGATCATCAACTTCGCAGCCGGCGCAATGGGCATGTGGTCGGCCTACGTGTTCGACGAGGCCCGGCGTAACGGGAACCTGATGCTCCCGTTGGTCGTGGTCCCGGCGAAGATCCACTTGGCCGGCCGCGTGGCGTTCTTGCTGGCGATCCTCCTGGCAGCGGCGTCGGCTGCACTGATCGGCCTGGCTGCCCACTTCCTCGTCTTCCGGCCGCTGCGCAAGGCCCCGCCTTTGGCCAAGGTGGTCGCCTCGGTGGGCTTGATGCTGGCGCTCCAGGCCCTCGTCGTGATCCGCTTCGGGAGCACGGCCCGATCTGTGGAACCGATCCTGCCGAACAAGACGGTGCACCTTGGCGGTGTGGACCTTCCCCGCGATCGCCTCTACCTGACGCTGATCACCGTGTTGGTGGGGATCGCGTTGTGGGCCTACTTCCGCTACGCCCGGCTGGGGCTGGCCACCCGGGCGGCGGCCGAGAACGAGCGCGCGGCGTCGCTGGCCCGTTATTCGCCCCAGTTCCTTGCCGGCACGACGTGGGTCATTTCTTCGTTGGTTGTCGGGTTGCTGCTGACGCTGGCCGCCCCGCTCAACGCGCTGAACACGTTGGGTTACGTCTTCGCAATCGTGCCGGCGCTCGCCTGCGCGCTGGTCGGGCGGCTCACATCGATTGGCGCCACCCTCGTCGCCGCGTTGGCGCTGGGCGCCATTCAGTCCCTCATCACGCTGCTCGCGACGCGGTCGTGGTGGCCGTCGTGGGGCAAGACGGGACTCTCCGATGCGGTGCCGTTCATCATCGTCATCATCGTGTTGTTCGTCCTCGGCCGGTCGCTGCCGACTCGCGGCGCCACCGAGACCCAGCCGTTGCCGGAGGTGATCAAGCCGCGCAACTCCCCGCCCGTCGTGATCGGACTGGCCGCGGCCGGTGTGCTCGCGATCCTCGTTACGAGCGGCAGCTACCGCTATGGCGTGATCACCTCGATGATCGTCGCCATCAGCGCGCTGTCGCTGATGGTGCTCACCGGCTATGTCGGGCAGATCTCGCTCGCCACCGCGGCGCTGGCCGGCACGGCCGGCTTTGCGCTCTCCAAGCTCACCACCGACGCCGGCTGGCCCTTTCCGATCGCGTTGCCGGTTTCGGCCCTCATCGCCACCGCCTTCGGCGTCATCGTCGGCATCCCCGCCCTGCGGATACGCGGCGCACAACTCGCGGTGGTGACCCTCGCCGCGGCGGTCGCCCTCGAGCGCTTCGTGTTTCGCAACCCGGCGTTCTCCAAGGTTGCGGGGAACCTCATTCCCGATCCGACGATCTTCGGGATCAATCTCGGCGTGCGCCGGGGCACCACGATCGCACGCGTCCAGTTCGGGCTCCTCGTGCTCACGATTTTGGTGTTGGTCACCGTCGCCGTGGGCAATCTCGTGCGCTCGGCCACTGGTCGCCGTTTCCTTGCGGTGCGTTCCAACGAACGGGCTGGCGCGGCCGTCGGGATCAATATCCCCGCCCAGAAGCTGCTGGCCTTCGCAGTCGCGTCCTTTCTCGCCGGTACCTCCGGTGTCCTGATCGGGTACAGCCGAGGCCAGCTCTCGGCGGACTCTTTCGCCACGCTGGTCGGCGTCAGCTATCTCGCCTTCGCCTACCTCGGTGGCATCACCAGCGTCTCAGGTTCGATGGTGGCCGGTGCCCTCGCTCCGCTCGGCATCTTCTTCGTCATCTTTGACCGGTTGATCAACGTCGGGTCGTCGTACCAGCTGATCGCCGGCTTCAGCCTGATCCTCACCGCGATCTTCAACCCGATTGGCATCGCCGGTGCCACCCGCAACAACGTGGCGCTGATACGAGCCCGCCTGCGCCGTGACGCGCCGTCGGCGCGGCCGGCGACAGAGGTTGCCGCCGCGGTGGACGGCGCACGGCATGTGCTCGAGCGTGAACGTCGCGCAGCGCGCAGGATCCCGACGGCGGACGCGCCCGTGTTGCTCGAGACGGACGCGCTGTCGATCAGCTACGGGGGGCTGCGCGCCGTTGACCGGGTGTCGCTGAAGGTCAGGACGGGGCGCATCGTCGGACTGATCGGCCCCAACGGCGCGGGCAAGACCAGCTTCATCGACGGCCTTACCGGCTTCACGCCGACCACCGGGCGGATCGACTTCGGCGGCGAGCAGATCGAACATCTCCCGGCTCACCAGCGGGCACGTCGCGGTCTGGCCCGGACATGGCAGTCGATCGAGCTGTTCAACGACCTGACCGTCGGGGAGAACCTGCGAGTAGCCTCCGAGCCGGCCACACTGGGGTCGGTGTTGGCCGACTTCGTGCTTCCGTCGCGGCCGGTCGACATGCGTCATCAGCAGTGGGCGCTCGAGCTGATGGGCCTCGACCAATTGGTCGACGAGAAGCCGGCCAACCTCTCGCTCGGCCACCAGAAGCTGCTCGGCGTGGCCCGCGCGCTGGCGGCGCGACCGGATCTCGTCCTGCTCGACGAGCCGGCGGCAGGGCTCGACACGGTGGAGAGCGAGGCGTTGGGTCAACGGCTGATGGACATCGTCGACGCCGGCATCACCGTGTTCCTGATCGACCACGACATGGGCTTGGTGCTCGAGGTGTGCGACTACGTGTACGTCCTGGAGTTCGGCCGCCTGCTGGCCGAAGGCACCCCGGCTGAGATACGTCGCAACGACGTGGTGATCGAGGCCTACCTCGGCGAGACGGCGCGGCGGGCGAAGGCGGCGGAGGCGGTCGATACCGCCGAACCGGCGCAGGCGGCCGGGGCGGCCGGGGCGGCCGGGGTGGACCAGTGACCTGCGCGCTGCGGCTCACCAACCTCGTCGCCGGCCGGAATGGCGTGCCAGCAGTGCGAGGGCTCACCCTCCACGTCGACGAGGGCGAGCTGGTGGCGCTGCTCGGGCCGAACGGCGCCGGCAAGAGCACGACCCTGTGGACCATCGCCGGGGTCATCCGCCCGCTGGGTGGGACGGTGGAGATCCTCGGCCAGCCGGTCCGCAACCGCTCGGCTCACACCGTGGCACGCCTCGGGGTTTCGCTCGTCCCCGAGGACCGCGGGATCTTCTACCAACTGAGCGTCACCGAGAACCTCCGTCTCCACCGCCACCGAGGCAGCCGCGTCACGATCGACGACGTGTTCGGCTACTTCCCCGCTCTGCAGCCACTGGTGGGACGACGGGCCGGGCTGCTTTCGGGCGGCGAGCAGCAGATGCTCGCCCTCGGCTGTGCCCTGCTGTCGGATCCGCGTCTGTTGATGATCGACGAGATGAGCCTCGGGCTTGCTCCGATCATCGTCGAGCGCCTGCTCCCCGTTGTGCGCCGCATCGCCGACGAGACCGGCATGGCCGTGCTCCTCGTCGAGCAGCACGTGCAGGCGGCACTCAACGTCGCCGACCGCGCCTACGTGCTCAGCCATGGCGAACTCGTCATGAGCGGGAGCGCCGCCGAGCTGCTCGAACGCAGCGACGTGCTGGAGGCCAGCTACCTGGGCCAGGTCTCGCTCGGCTGACGTCGGCCGAGCGCTATGCCCGCTGCTTCAGGTTCTGGGGTTGGCTGTTGCGTAGTCCCGGCATGTACTCGATGAACTCGAGCAAGTTGCCGTCCGGGTCGCGGCAGAGCGCGACCGCCTTGATCCCGAGCCGATGGTGTTCGACGTCGTCGCGGAGCACGACGAACTCAATGCCACGGGCCCGAAGGTCGTGGTAGGCGGCCGCCACGTTCTCGGTGAGCAGCGCGATGAGAGTGGGGATCCGTTCCTCGACAGGGGTGTCGGGGCCCGACAGCCTCGGCTGCAGCCACTCGATGAGGTCCAAGCGGGTGTGGAGCTCGCCCGCGTCGATCGCCATCAGAACACCCCGCCCCTGAGCGACCCGCATCCCGAAGTTCTCGGCCACCGACTCGGGCCAGATCGTGTTTCGACGGTCATGTATGATCTGAAAGCCGACCTGTGCGTAGAAGTTGATCGATCGCTCCAGGTTGCGCACGGCGAGCGTGAAGTGCGACAGGCAGCGAACGTGCCATTGTTCCGACATTGGACCTCCTTGGTTCGACCGCCGGTCGAGGCGGCTCGTTGTTCTTCGGGAGACGGTTCACAGGACCGCGACGGGGTTCACCGGCGAGCCAGTGCCGCCCGGTATCCGCAGCGGCGCGACCGAGAACAGGAACTCCCATCGCTGTTGCCGGTCACAGGCCTCGGCCAGCCGGGCCAGCTGCAGGTTGTCGAGGAGGTGCACGCCCATGGCGACGAGGCACGTCTGGTGCACCGGGATCGGCCAGCCAGATTCCACCACGGACGGCAGAGGGTCGGAGATGCCGTCGCTGCCGAGCACGGCGACGTCGTGGCTGTGGATCCACGGAACGCACGAGGGATGCAGACCGGCCAAGCCGACCGTGACCGGGTCCCACGACCCGAGGGCCGCTCTGCGATTGTCTCGTCCGGTGCCGATGAGCAGTATGTCGCCTGGGTTGACGGCAACGCCCTGCGAACTAGCAGCCTGGTCGAGCTCGTCCGCGGCGATGGTGTCGTTGGGTTCCAGCCAATCGACACCGCGCAGTCTGGGGATGTCGAGCAGGACGCCCCGCCCGACGATCCCTGCGAACGCCGCCTCGATCGAGTTCTGCAGGGCCCCGATGCTCTTGACAGCCGTGGCCGGGCGCCCGTTGTACATCTCGCCGTCGACGAACACGTGGCACAGCGCGTCGATGTGCGTGACCGCCATGCCGTGGAAGGCGACTCCGACGTAGTCGAGCGCAGTCTCGAGCCCGGGGACCCCCGTGGCGTCGAGGCTGTCGCCGGCGATCAGCATCATGTGCTGGGCCGGGTTGGGATTCTCGACCGAAGGCACGACGGCGAGCTCCAAGGCGCAGCTGATCACGGTCCCGCTGTTGACGAGCGCTGCCGCGGCCGCTACTTGGCCGGCGGTGATGAGATTGAGGGCTCCGCGCTGGTCCTGTGCACCCCACCTGCCCCAGTTCTTGACGGACTCGAACATCGCGCGCATGTCGCCAGGCCCGATTCGCTCGACCATCGCGGTCTCCTTTCGGCGCGCGAGCGGCTACGCCAACGCCGGGATCAAGTGTTCGCCGGTCAGGCGGATGCTGCGCAGGACGTCCTGGTGGTCGAGGGCACCGAACTGTTGTAGCGACATCAGGCGCTCCACACCGATGTCGGCATAGCGGCGCGCCTTGCGGATGCACGTGTCGACGTCGCCGATGATGACGGATTCGACCGACTCCATCACCTCGTACGCCTCTTCGGGGTCGACCTCCATGCCGAGCGCTTGGCGGTTCATCAAGCGGATGAGGGGGATCGGGTCATCGGGGTCCATGTCGACCATGATCTTGCTCGGATCGTGCTCGGCGGTGATCGATCGTGTGTCGACGGCCTGGCCACGGATCATGTTGGTCCAGATCGTCCGCGGCACGGCGAAGATCCGGGGTGCAGCGTTCACATACCACATCGCGGCTTCCGCAGCCCGGCTGGCGATCGCTTCCTGCTTGGTCTGCGCACAGTGGAGGAACGTGAACACCGCCTTCTGGCCGTTGTCGACCTGGCTGATCGGCTTGGCCACCTTGCGTCCTTCGTCGTAACGGGCGAGCAGCGTCTCGAGCACCGTGAGAGGCGAGAGGAGCGTGGTGCCGAGGGCCCCGACGCCGAGTGCCCCGGCCATGTAGAAGGCGTCTGGGCTGGAGACCGTCTGCCACAAGCGGGGATGCGGCTTCTGCAGCGGCTTGGGGACCACCGCCCTTTCCGGGAACGTGATGTGCTTGCTGCGCCACTCGAACGTCTCCTGTGTCCACATCACGGACAGGAGCTCGAACATCTCACGGAGCTGGTCGTACGTGCCGTCGCCATCGACACCGAACGTCTCCCACTCGGTCCCGCCCGATCGGGCCAAACCCATCTCCAGCCGTCCATCGCTGAGGATGTCGAGGACCGCCGCCCGCTCGGCCACCCGGAACGGGTTGTTGATGTTGAACGGGACCAGCACCCCGGAGTGGCCGACGTGGATGTCCTTGGTGTTCAGAGCGATCGCCGTCAGGGTGAGCTCGGGCGCCGAGCTGTACGAGAACTCCGGGGCGCCGTGATGCTCCACCGTCCACCAGCACCGATAGCCGAGCTCGTCGCACAACTTCGCCTGCTCGATCGTGTCGGCGAAAACCTTCCTTTCGTGCCCCGGCGGCCATGGTCTGGCCATCTGTTGCTCGGAGAAGATGTCGAAATCCACCGTGTCTCCCCTTGCGCGCACGCTCGTCGGGCCCATAGCGACGCCCACCTCATGGCGCGTGGCGATCGTAGGAAACGTGCGGCCTGTTTTCAAGGACCGCTCTGCGAGGGGGACTCGGAAACGAAGCCCTTCCACCGCCGCTCGTCGTCGCCCGCGAGACTCGCTCGGACGGTGCGCCACTGGCGACGACGGGATCTGTGTGCCCACAAGGCGGTTGGAGCACAGGGCTGACGCAGACGCTGCGTCGGCTACCCTCCCGCGAGGGGGAATGGGGAGGTCACACGATGACGACGGACACGCCAGGACGCGAAGCGCAGTTCGATCCGGATGCACTCCGCGAGAAGTATCGGCAGGAGCGCGACAAGAGGGTTCGCGTCGACGGCAACGACCAGTACGTCGAGGTCGTCGATCAGTTCGCATCTTTCGTCGAGGATCCGTTCGTGCAGCGCCGGCTCGACCGCGAGCCACTTGCCGATGAGGTCGAAGTGCTCATCGTCGGCGGTGGTTTTGGTGGTCTGCTGACGGGCGCCTACCTGCGCAAGGCCGGGTTCGAGAACATCCGCCTCGTCGAGCGGGGTGGTGACTTCGGCGGTACGTGGTACTGGAACCGCTATCCGGGCGCGCAATGTGACATCGAGTCGTACATCTACATGCCTCTGCTCGAGGATGTCGACTACATCCCGAAGGAGAAGTACTCCTTCGGTGATGAGATTCGCGACTACACCAAGGCTCTCGCCACGAAATACGATCTTTATCGCGACGTGTGCTTCCAGACAGCTGTCACCGAGACCAGATGGGATGACGGCGCACAGCGGTGGCTCGTGGCAACCGATCGCGGCGATCAAATGCGCGCTCGCTACGTGGTCCAATCAACCGGTGTGCTCAACAGGCCGAAGTTGCCCGCCGTCGAGGGTATTGACACGTTCAAAGGTCACACGTTCCATACGAGCCGCTGGGATTACAGCTACACCGGTGGCGGCCCCAGCGGAGGCCTGACCGGGCTGCGGGACAAGCGGGTCGGCATCATCGGCACGGGGGCGTCGGCCATCCAATGCGTTCCCCACCTGGCTGCTTCGGCGCAGCACCTCTTCGTGTTCCAGCGCACACCGTCATCGGTCGACGTTCGCGGAAACCGTCCCACCGACCCGCAGTGGGTCGAGGGCCTGCGCAAGGGTTGGCAAGAGGAGCGGATCTCCAACTTCAACATCCTTGTCGGCGGTGGCCAACAGGACGAGGACCTCGTCAACGACGGCTGGACCGACATCATCAGCAAGCTCGCCGACTTCATGCCGAAGGATGCGAACTCCGCGATCTCGCCCGAGGACGCGGCGCGGGCGTCAGAGCTCGCAGACTTCGAGAAGATGGAGAGCATTCGTGCGCGGGTCGACGCGATCGTCGAGGACAAGGACACTGCGGAGGCACTGAAGCCGTACTACCGGCAGTTCTGCAAGCGTCCCTGCTTCCACGACGACTACCTACCGGCGTTCAACCGTCCCAACGTGACGCTCGTGAACACCGACGGTCAGGGCGTCGCCAGGATCACCGAGAATGCAATCGTGGTCGGCGACAAGACCTACGAAGTCGACTGCCTGATCTTTGCTTCAGGGTTCGAGGTCGGCACCAACTACTCGCGCCGCGCTGGATTCGATACGATCGGCCGCGACAACGAGAGGCTCAGTGACAAGTGGGCTGAAGGACCGAAAACCTTTTACGGGTTCCAGAGCCGCGGCTTTCCAAACGCCTTCTTCATGGGGATCACGCAGACCGGTCTCACGCCGAACAACACACAGATGCTGCACGAACAAGCCCGGCACATCGCCTACGTGATCGGCGAGTGCGCTCGACGCGGGGCCGCCACCGTCGAGACATCCGTGCAAGCCGAAGCTGATTGGCAGGCGGAGATGCAACGGATGGCAATGGCAACCAAAGACTTTTTCGAGGCGTGCACTCCCGGCTACTACAACAACGAGGGACACATCAGCGAGAAGGGCGGACTCCTGAGCAGCGTCTACGGCGGGGGATCAGAAGCCTTCTTTCGCATCATCCGCGACTGGCGCGAGGCGGGAGCACTCGAAGGACTCGAGATCTCCTGAGGCTGGCGGACTTTAACTGTTAGGGCTCGCCGCAGAACGGCGTGGACGAAGTTCGCTACATCCGCGCTAGTCAAGAGCATCGCGTCGTGCGAACAATCTCGCGGGGGCCCTTAGCCTTAACGCTCCACTCTTGTTGACCACTCACCCGCGGAGAGATCCCGAGGGCCAGATCGTGCTTGATCGGCCCATGGGTCGCACGGCGCTCGGCCGCCCCGCGAGTGATAGAGGACGCGTTCGTCGCGGTTGAGCCGGTCCCGCCAGGAAGCCGCCGGCGGCGGTGTCTCCCCGGAGACGGTGCAGGCCGGTTGACCAAGCGGCATCGACCCGTGGATGGCGTTGACGGTTGTTGCGCATCGGGACACCCGGTGGTCGACCGGGGCGGGGCCCGCGTGCGGCTGAGCCGTTCGGGCGCGTCGTGCGCGCCCGTCACAACGGTTGCGGTCCGGCGATCACGCGGATCGGCTCGCCGTCGAGCCACGCGCGGATGTCCTCGACGATCTCGGTGAAGAACAGCTGATAGCACTGCGGGACCACGTATCCCGTGTGCGGGGTGAGGACCGTGTTCGGCAACGTACGCAGCGGGTCGTCCACGGGCAACGGCTCGACGTCGAACACGTCGAGGCCGGCGCCGGCGATGCTCCCGGTGCGCAACGCGTCCACGAGCGCGTCGTGATCGACGATCGGCCCGCGGGACGTGTTGACGAGTACTGCGCTCGGCTTCATCGCGTCGAGCTCCGAACGCCCGACGAGCGCTCGCGTGCGGTCGCTCAGCACGAGGTGGATCGAGACGACGTCCGACGTCGCCAGCAACCGGTCCTTCGTGACGAGTTGCACCCCGACCTGATCGGCACGCTCGACGGTCAGGTTCTGGCTGCACGCGCAGACCTCCATGTCGAACGCGAGCGCGACGCGAGCGACGAGCGCGCCGATCCGGCCGAGACCGATCAACCCCAGACGTTGCCCGGCAAGACCGGTCCCCACGCGTGTCTGCCAGCCCCCTGCGCGCATCGTCGCGTCGTCAGCGACGATCTGCCGGGTGACGGCGTGGATCAGTCCCCACGTCAGCTCGGAGGTCGGGGTGACGATGCCTGACGTGCCGCAGACCGTGATGCCGCGCCGGACCGCAGCCTCGAGGTCGAGGGCGGCGTTGCCCATGCCCGTGGTGACGAGCAATCGGAGATCGGGCAGCCGCTCGAGCAGTGAGGCCGGGAAGGGTGTGCGTTCGCGCATGGCGACGACGATCTCGGCTCCGGCGAGGACGCCGGCGAGCGTTCCCTCGTCGGCGAGGTGTTCTGCGACGGACTCGATCCCGACCTCGCCGACGACGGTCCAGTCGGCGAAGACGGTCGCGACGTTCTGGTAGTCATCGAGCACGACACAGCGCATGTGGACGCCCCTTCGCATCTTCGTGTTGAGTTGTGGTGCGGAGGATGGCAGGCGCATGCGTCCGGACCGTCACCGCCGACTCGACCAACGCCACGGCTGGGAGGACACGATGCCCCTGACCGCGCCGTTCGAACCCGGACGTTCGGGACAGGAGCAGATGCGATGAGTGGAGAGATCGTGGTCCGGGTGGCACTCGGCTCGGTCGCAGGTTCGACGATCGCCACGGAGCACGGGCCCGTCCGTCGCTTCGCCGGAGTGCCGTTCGGCGCGCCGCCGATCGGTGACGACCGCTTCCGGGCGGCACGTCCCGCTCCGCCGTGGCCAGGCACGTTGTCGGCGGAGGCCTTCGGGCCCGCGCCGATGCAGGCGCTGGCCGGTCCGATGACCGGGGCGGTCCCGGGCATGGCCGTCGAATCGATGAGCGAGGGCTGCCTCACGCTGAACATCTGGTGCCCCGTCGCCGAGCGCGATCAGCCGCGGCCGGTGCTCGTGTGGATCTACGGTGGGGCATTCGTGATCGGCGGCTCGTCGCTGCCGACGTACGACGGCGCCAGGCTCGCAGCGGAACAGGACATCGTCGTCGTGTCGGTGAACTACCGCGTCGGTGCGCTCGGCTTCCTCGATCTGCGCTCGGTCGCGGGCGGGGAGTCGACGGACACGAACTGCGGCATTCACGACCTCGTGCTCGCGCTCGGTTGGATCCGTGAGCACATCGGCGCCTTCGGGGGTGAGCCGGGACGTGTCACGGTGTTCGGCGAGTCGGCAGGCGCCGGCTCGATCTTGCACCTGCTGACGACGCCCGATGTCGACGAGCTGATCGTCGGCGCCATCGCCCAGAGCCCCGGCGTCGACTTCACACAGGACGTGAACCTCAGCGCGACGGTCACGACCGCGTTCATGCGACGTTCCGGCGTGTCCACCGTTGAACAGCTGCGCGCGCTGTCAGCCGAGCAGATCGTCGAGATCCAGGAGCTGGTTGCCGCGGAGCTGGTGTTCGAGGTCGGGACGATGGTGTTCCATCCGGTGGTCGACGGTTCGTTCGTGCCGGCGACGCCGTCCGTCGCCATCGCCGGCGGCGCGGCCGGAGACGTCGCGTTGCTGATCGGGTACACCGCCGACGAGATGCGGTTGTTCCCGGACCCGCGGGCGGACGGCCTCGACGCTGCCGGACTTGCCGGGTGGGTCCGCGGCTACCTCACCTCGCGCCTGGGGCGCGATCCCGGTGGCGACGTCGCGCGGCGACTTGTCGATGCGCAGATCGGATCGTCCGCCGCGTCATCCCGGTCGCGCGGCTCCGACGTCTGGGCCGCGATCCAGACGGACGGCATCATCCGCCAGCCGGTGATCCGCCTGGCCGACAGTCGGGCGGCGTCCACGTCCACGTCCGCCGCGACGTTCGTGTACCAGTTCGATTGGGCGTCTCGACGAGCCGATGTCGATCACGGCGCCTTCCACGCGATCGACCTCCCGTTCGTCTTCGACGCGTTCGATGTCGATGGTTGGGACGCGTACATCGGTGCGGACGATTCGGCGCGCCGGCTCGGTCGCTCTATCCGCACGGCGTGGGCGGCGTTCACGTCGAACGCCGATCCGTCGTGCGACGCGCTCGGGGCGTGGCCGAGGTACGAGCGGACGTCGCGCCAGACGATGGTCCTGGACTCGGCACCCCGCGTCGTCGACGACCCGCTCCTCGTGCAGCGGAGCTGGTGGCACGATCTGTGGGATCCCGCCTGCCGGCCAGCAGGCGTACCGACGTGATCTCGGTGCGCCCGCGCACGTGCCGTCCGCGCGTCGTCGGCTCTGGTGCGTTCGCCGTGCGTGACGATCGCTACGGTCGGGACGCGCAAGGGCACCCGCCGCCCAGTGGGACCAACGTGGGGGGCACTTCATCGTGGTGATCGATCGTCTCAGCTACATCGGGTTCAGGTCTCCGAGCGCCTCGGAGTGGGAGACGTTCGGTCCGGAGGTGCTCGGCGCGCAGCTGGCCGAGCCTGGGCCGGACGGGGCAGTGCGCCTGCGTGTCGACGACGCCGAGGCGCGGATCGTCGTCCACCCTGGCGAGCGCAACGAGCTCGCCTACTTCGGCTGGGAGGTGGGTGACCCGGCCGGTCTCGACGCCGCCACCG
>JBBQTN010000065.1:0-23454 GCA_038213195.1 Acidimicrobiales bacterium
GACCGCCGTGGCGCCCGAGTTGCGCACGCAGAACCGCTCGCCGACGAGGCCGCGCAGGTAGATCTCGCCGCCCGTCGCGCCGTAGCCGATGACGTTGCCGGCGATCACGTTGTGTGACGCGTCGAACGTCGCCTCCCGGTCGGGGCGCACGACGATCCGGCCGCCGGAGAGGCCCTTGCCGACGTAGTCGTTGGCATCGCCTTCCAGCGTCAACGTGATCCCCTTCGGGATGAACGCCCCGAGGCTCTGGCCTGCGGATCCGCGCAGGTGGACGTCGATCGTGCCGTCCGGCAGCCCGGCGCCGCCGTAGGCGCGCGTCACGGCGTTGCCGAGCATCGTGCCGACGGTGCGGTTGACGTTGCGCACGGGCAGCTCGACGGACACGTGCTCGCCGCGCTCGATCGCCGGCGCGCACAGCTCGAGCAGCCGCTGGTCGAGCGCCTCGGCGAGACCGTGGTCCTGTCGCACGGAGTTCAACAGCGTCTGCCCGTACGGGTTCTTCGGCGTCGCCAGGATCGGGCCGATGTCGAGACCCTTGGCCTTCCAGTGGTCGATCGCGGCCCGCGTGTCCAGCGCCTCGACGTGGCCGATCATCTCGGCCATCGTGCGGAAGCCGAGCTGGGCCATCCACTCGCGGACCTCCTCGGCGATGTACTCCATGAAGTTGACGACGAACTCCGGCTTGCCGCTGAACTTGGCGCGCAGCTCCGGGTTCTGGGTGGCGACGCCGACGGGGCACGTGTCGAGGTGGCACACGCGCATCATCACGCAGCCGCTGACCACGAGCGGCGCCGTGGCGAAGCCGAACTCCTCCGCGCCGAGCAGCGCGGCGATCACGACGTCGCGGCCGGTCTTCATCTGCCCGTCGGCCTGCACGACGATGCGGTCGCGCAGCCCGTTGAGCAGCAACGTCTGCTGGGTCTCGGCCAGGCCGAGCTCCCACGGCGCGCCGGCGTGCTTGAGCGACGTCAGTGGCGAGGCGCCCGTGCCGCCGTCGTGACCGGAGATCAGCACGACGTCGGCCTTGGCCTTGCTGACCCCGGCGGCGACGGTGCCGACGCCGACCTCGGCGACGAGCTTGACGTGGACGCGGGCCAGCGGGTTGGCGTTCTTGAGGTCGTGGATCAGCTGCTTGAGGTCCTCGATCGAGTAGATGTCGTGGTGCGGCGGCGGGCTGATCAGGCCGACGCCGGGCGTGCTGGAGCGGGTCTTGGCGATCCACGGGTAGACCTTGTGCCCGGGGAGCTGGCCGCCCTCGCCGGGCTTCGCACCCTGGGCCATCTTGATCTGCAGGTCGTCGGCGTTGACGAGGTACTCGCTGGTCACCCCGAACCGCCCACTGGCGACCTGCTTGATCGCGCTTCGCCGGCGCGGGTCGTAGAGCCGTTCTGCGTCCTCGCCACCCTCGCCGGTGTTGCTCTTGCCGCCGATCGAGTTCATCGCGATCGCCAGTGTCTCGTGGGCCTCCATGCTGATGCTGCCGTAGCTCATCGCCCCCGTGGAGAACCGCTTGACGATGGCGCTGACCGGCTCGACCTCGTCGAGCTGGAGGGCGGGCCGGCCCCCCTCCTTGAACCGGAACAGGCCGCGCAGCGTCGCCAGCCTCGTTGCCTGGTCGTCGACGAGCGCGGTGTACTGCTTGAAGATGTCGTAGCGCTTCGAGCGGGTCGCGTGCTGCAGCTTGAACACGGTCTCGGGGTTGAACAGGTGCACCTCGCCCTCGCGGCGCCACTGGTACTCGCCGCCGAGCTCGAGCTTGCGGTGGGCGCGCTCCTGGGGTCGCGGTGGGTGCCCTGCGGCGTGGCGGGCGGCGACCTCGGCGGCGATCTCGTCGAGACCGATCCCGCCGAGGCGGCTGACGGTGCCGGAGAAGTACTCGTCGACGAGGTCCTGCCCGAGGCCGATCGCCTCGAAGATCTGCGCGCCTGTGTAGCTGGCGACGGTGCTCACGCCCATCTTGCTCATCACCTTGAGCACGCCCTTGCCGGCCGCCTTGATGTAGTTCTTCACGGCCTTGTGGGGGTCCATGCCACCGAGGCCGTGCAGGTCGCCGGCGACCATGTCCTCGATGCTCTCGAACGCGAGGTAGGGGTTGATCGCGCCGGCGCCGTAACCGATCAGCAGCGCCATGTGGTGCACCTCTCGGGCGTCGCCGGCCTCGACGAGCAGCCCGACCTTCGTCCGCAACTTCTCGCGGATCAGGTGGTGGTGGACGGCCGCGGTGAGCAGCAGGCTGGGGATCGGCGCGTAGACCTCGTCGCTGTTGCGGTCGCTGAGCACGATGATCCGCGCCCCCTCGTCGATCGCCCTGCCGACCTCGTGGCGGATCGCGTCGAGCGCCCTGCGCAGGGCGAGCCCGCCGCCGGCCACCCGGTACAACCCGTCGACGGTCACGGTCGCGAGGTGCGCGTAGCGACCGGCGGGACCGTCGTCTTCGAGATCGCCGTCGACGTCGTTGATGTGCACGATCTTCGCCAGCTCGTCGTTGTCGATGATCGGGAACGGCAGCACGAGCTGGCGGCAGCTGTCTGGCTGCGGGTCGAGCAGGTTGCCCTCGGGACCGACGGTCGAGCCGACCGAGGTGACGACCTCTTCGCGGATCGCGTCGAGCGGCGGGTTGGTGACCTGCGCGAACAGCTGCTGGAAGTAGTCGAACAGCAAACGCGGCCGCTCGCTGAGCACGGCGATCGGGGTGTCGGTGCCCATCGACCCGATCGCCTCCGCACCCGCCTTGGCCATCGGCGCGATGAGCATCTTCATCTCCTCGTGCGTGTACCCGAACACCTGCTGGCGGCGCAGCACGCTGGAGTGGCTGTAGACGATGTGCTCGTGCTCGGGCAGGTCGGCGAGCTTGACGATCCCCTCGTCGAGCCAGCGCCCGTACGGCTCGGCATCGGCGAGGGTGCGCTTCAGCTCGTCGTCCTCGACGATCCGCCCCTGCGCTGTGTCGATCAGGAACATCCGCCCCGGCTGCAACCGGCCCTTGCGGACGACCTTGGCCTGGTCGATGTCGACGACGCCGACCTCGCTGGCCATCACCACGACCCCGTCGTCGGTGACCCAGTAGCGGCTCGGGCGCAGCCCGTTGCGGTCCAGCACAGCGCCGATCAACGTCCCGTCGGTGAACGCCACGCACGCCGGGCCGTCCCACGGCTCCATCAGCGAGGCGTGGAAGCGGTAGAAGGCGCGTTTGTCGACGTCCATCGTGACGTTGTTCTCCCACGCCTCGGGGATCATCATCATCATCGCGTGGGGCAACGGACGGCCGCCGAGGTGGAGCAGCTCGAGCACCTCGTCGAACGACGCCGAGTCGCTGCCGCCGACGGTGCAGATCGGGAATGCCCGCTCCAGCCCGGGCAGCAGCGGGCTGGCGAGCAGCGATTCGCGCGTGCGCATCCAGTTGCGGTTGCCCTGGACCGTGTTGATCTCGCCGTTGTGGGCGATGTAGCGGTACGGATGGGCGAGAGGCCAGGAGGGGAAGGTGTTCGTGCTGAACCTGCTGTGGACCAGGGCGATCGCGGAATCGACGCGTTCGTCGACGAGCTCGGGGAAGAACAGCGCGAGCTGCGGCGTGGTCAGCATCCCCTTGTAGATCAGCGTGCGCGAGCTGAGCGACGGGAAGAACGTCTGCTGCTCGGGGTCGAGCTCGTGCTCGATCCGCTTTCGGACGATGAACACCTTGCGGTCGAGGTCGATCCCGCGCGTGCCTGCCGGATCGTCGATGAACAGCTGACGGAAGCTCGGCATCACCGCGCGGGCGCTCGCCCCGAGGCACGACGGCTCGACGGGGACCTCGCGCCAGCCGAGCAGGCGCAGCTGCTCGTCGACGACGATCGCCTCGATCGCCGCCTGGGCCTTCTCGGCGTTGAGCGGGTTCGCCGGCAGGAACGCCAGCCCCACCGCGTACGCACCCTCGTCGGGCAACGCGAACCCGGCGGTCGCGGCGAGGAAGCGGTGCGGGACCTGGATCAGGATCCCGGCCCCGTCGCCGGTCTCGGCCTCAGCCCCGGTCGCGCCGCGGTGCTCCATGTTGCACAGCGCGCTGACGCCGAGCGTGACCAGGTCATGGCTGCGCAAACCGTGGATGTTGGCCACGAACGAAACGCCACAGGCGTCGTGTTCGAAGCGCGGGTCATAGAGCCCGGACGGCGCCGGGAGGTCCGCGTGTGACGAGGAGTGCATCGAGTTCTGCTTCCACGAAGTCGGGGCCCCGGATGGACCACTGGCTCGGCTGGGTGGCGCACGGGACGACGCTGGCCCGGACGGTGAACGAGATGTTACGCCAGGGCGCGCTCGTTCCGCCACCGTGATCGAGTCGACTGGAGCGCAGTCGACGCGCTCCCGGCGCGGACTGTCCTACAGTCCGAGCATGTCGGATCTCCCGCCTCCCCCCGATCTGGGAGGCCGCCCGTCCCCGCCTCCACCGCCACCGCAGGTCCCGTCCCGCGGGCCGTACCCTGCGTCGGGCATGCCCCCGGCCGGTTACACGTCGTTCAACCCGTACGGCGGTGGTGGCACCACCCGCGAGCACCCTCGTGGCACGGTCATCCTCGTCCTCGGGATCATCAGCCTGCTGATCTGCAGCTTCGTCCTCGGCCCGATCGCGTGGGTGATGGGGTCGCAGGCCAAGCGCGAGATCGACAGCGACCCGACGACGACGTACAGCAACCGCGGCAACGTCAACGCAGGGCGGATCTGCGGGATGATCGCCACCCTCCTGGCGATCGTCGAGATCGTCGTCATCATCGGTATCGCCGCTTCGAAGTGAGCCCGGCCCGTCCGCCGGTTCAGACGCCGAGCACGCCGTCGCGGTAGTGCGGGCGGCACAGCAGCTCGTAGCGCACGGAGTCGCCGAACAGCGGCTCCGAGACCAGGTCGTCGGTGTCGCCGACCACCACCGTCTCGCCCTCGTAGGTGATCTCACCGTTGAGGACTCGCGCGTTGTGGGTGGCGCGTGCGCCGCACCAGCAGCGCGCCTCGACCTGCATCGGGACCCGCTCGTCGGCGATCTCGAGCATCCGCTTCGTGCCGTCGAACAGCTCGCCGCGGAAGTCGGTGATCAGGCCGAACGCGAAGACGTCGACGCCGAGGTCGTCGACCGCCCTGGCGAGCTGGTCGCATTGGACGGCGGTGTAGAACTGCACCTCGTCGCAGACCAGGTAGTGCAGCGGCCAGTGGTCGACGGCCAGCTTGTAGAGGTCGAGGCCACCGCCCACGTCGATCGCCTCCGCGGCCACGCCGAGCCGGCTGGTGACCTGCGCTCCTTCCCGGTCGAGCATCGTCAGCAGCAGCCCGTAGAGCTCACGGCTGGCCAGGTTGTGGTGGATCTGCAGCGCCATCGTGCTCTTGCCCGAGCCCATCGTGCCGAAGCTGAAGCGCAGTGTCGCCATGCGGCTGCGACCCTAATCGCGGCACTCCGGAGCCGCCCGTGGAGGGGCTGGTCGGGTCAGTCGGGGGTGACGAGGTCGACGACGACGGCGGCGTGGTCGCTCGCCCAGATCCCGTCGACGGGACGTTCACCGGCCAGCCGCGCCGCCACCGGGTTGCCGACCGGCTTCGGCCGAGGCCAGCCGACGAACAGGTAGTCGAGCCGGCGGTTCGGCCAAGCAGTGGCTTCCTGGTACGGGTTGTCGCTGCGCCACGTCGCGCCATCGTCGCCGCCGGCCAGCTCCCAGCAGTCGGTGAACACCATCCGCTCCACGGGTGGGGCCGAGCGCCCGGTGAGCATCCGGATCTCGTCGCTGTCGGGCACCGCGTTGAAGTCGCCGCCGACGATCGGCGGAAGGTCGGTCGCCGGGTCGCCGCGTCGGTCGGCGACGATCTGCATCAACTGCGTCGCCTGGCGGATCCTGGTGGCGGACTGGTCGAAGCGGTACTCCAGGTGCGTGGTGAACACCGGCCACGGCCCCCACGGTGTGGTGACGCTGACGGCGAGCACGCTGCGGTGGCTCGGCCCGCCGTCGGCGGTCGGCAGCGGCCGGCTGACGATGTCGACGATCGGCCAGCGGCTGATGATCGCGTTGTGGAACCCGACCCGGCCGGAAGGCGCGGTGTCCTCGCTGAGCGCGACGTGACCGCCGACCGTCCCGGCGAGGACGTGCGCGGCGGACGTACCCTCGGCGCCCCACACCTCCTGGAGGAGGATGATGTCGGGATCAACCCCGGCGACGACGGCCGCGATCGGCGCCTGACGCGCCTGCCAGGGTCCGAACCGCCACCACAGGTTCCACGTCATCACCCGCACCGTCACGCCGACATCAGAGCAGGGCGCGCACCGTCTCGATGGTGTCGGCCTCGGCGGGTGACTTGTCGTCTCGGTAGCGCCGCACCCGCGCGAAGCGCATCGCCACCCCTCCTGGGTACCGCGTCGAGCGTTGCACGCCGTCGAGGGCGATCTCGACGACGCGCTCGGGCCGCACGTGCACCACGTGCGCGCCGGCGGCGGCCGCCTCCCCGATCGCGAGGCGCTGCAGCTCCGCCGTCTGCCATGCCAGCATCTGGTCGGTCATCCCCTTGAACGTCTTGCCGACCATCACGAACGTGCCATCGGGCCCCCTCGCGCCGAGGTGCAGGTTGCTCAGCCAGCCCCTGCGGCGGCCGTGCCCCCACTCGGCGACGAGCACGACCAGGTCGACCGTGTGCACGGGCTTGACCTTGCGCCACGTCGCCCCGCGCCGTCCGGCCTGGTACGGCGAGTCGAGCGCCTTGACCATCACCCCCTCGTGCCCGGCGTCGAGCGCCGTCGCCGCGAACGACTCGGCCGCCTCGGCGTCGTCGGTGTCGAACGTCGGCAGCAGCAGCGTCGCCGGGACGAGCTCGGCGAGCGCCGCTTTGCGTTCGGCGAGTGGACGGTCGATCAACGATTCGCCGCCGACGGACAGCGCGTCGAAGAAGAACGGGCGCAGCGCGGTGGTCGCCGTCATCGTGTCCTGGAACTTCAGCGGGTTGCCGTCGAGGTCGAGTCCGAGCGACTCCCCGTCGACCACGAAGTCGGTGGCCGGCACGGCCAGCGCGGCGCCGACGATCTCGGGCACGCGCGCCGCGATCTCGTGCAGCGTGCGGGTGAACACGCGCACCTCGTCGCCGGCGCGGTGCACCTGGATGCGCGCCCCGTCGAGCTTCCACTCCACGCTCGCCGGGCCGGTCAGGGCGAGCGCATCGGTCACCGACGCTGCGGTCGCGGCGAGCATCGGCTGGACCCCGACCAACGGCGCAAGGCCGACGTCGAGGTCGCCGCCGGTCAGCGCGACGCGTGCGGCTGCGCCGAGGTCACCGAGCAACATCGCCGCCCTGCGGACGTCGGCGAGCGGCCGCCCGGAGCCCTTGGCGACGGCGTCGGTGAGCACGCCCGCATTCGCCCCCTGACGGAGCTCACCGATGATCACACGGTCGAGGTGGTCCTGTTCGGCCGCCGTCGCGCGTGCGAAGAGGTCGGCGAGCAGCGCGCCACGCTCGCGTTGGGAACCACCACCCTGTGTCGCGGCGAGACGCGAGAACGCCTCATCGACATCGGCGACGCTCAGCGTCGGCTGCTCCGCAGGCGCCGGGCGCCGCGCCGCGAGTGCCGCCCAGCCGACGCCGAGCCGGCCCTGGCGCGGTGAACCGACGAGCAACCCGATCGCCGGCACGATCTCGTCGGGTTCGAGCAAACGCAGCACGTCCGCGAACGCGGCGACCTTGGCGAGCCGCTTGCTCGTGGCTGTCGCAGTGCGCGAGGCGTCGACGAGCGCAGCGAGCTGTGTCACGCGAGCAGTCTTGTCACGCGGCGAGCTGTGTCACGCGGCGAGCCAGGTCATGGCACCGGTCGTCACGCGTCCGAACGTGCGTCCCGCCATGCCCGCTCGAACGGCAGCCGCCAGGCATGCGGCGCGACGAGTTGGTGGATCGCGTTCGGACCCCACGAACCCGGCGGGTACGAGCGGACCGGCGGCGGCGAGTTGAGCAACGGCATCGACACCTCCCACAGCCGCTCGATGCCCTCTGCGGTGGTGAACAACGTGTGGTCGCCGCTCATCGCGTCGTGGATCAGGCGCTCGTAGGCCTCGAGCACGTCACTCGCCTTGCCGGTCTCGTGCAGGGCGAACTGCAGGCTCAGCTTGTCGAGCTTCATCCCCGGCCCCGGGCGCTTGCCGTAGAACGACAGCGACAGCTTCGACGCGTCGGCGAGGTCGAAGGTGAGGTGGTCCGGGCCCTGCGCGCCGACGCCGGAGTTGGCAGGGAACATGCTCTTGGGCGGTTCGCGGAACGCGATCGAGATGATCCGCGCCCCCTCTGCCATCCGCTTGCCGGTGCGCAGGAAGAACGGAACGCCGGCCCACCGCCAGTTGTCGATCCGGCAGCGTAGGGCGATGAACGTCTCGGTGTCCGATTCCGGCGACACGCCGACCTCGTTGCGGTAGCCGGCATACTGCCCACGCACCACGTCGGCCGGCTCGATCGTCATCATCGAACGGAAGACCTTGTTCTTCTCCTCGCTGATCGCCCGCGGCTCGAGTGCCGTCGGCGGCTCCATCGCCATGAACGCGAGCACCTGGAACAGGTGGGTGACGACCATGTCGCGGAACGCGCCGGTCTGCTCGTAGAAGCCGATCCGCTGGTCGAGCGACAGCGTCTCGGGCACGTCGATCTGCACGTGGTCGATGTGGTCGCGGTTCCAGATCGGCTCGAACAGACCGTTCGCGAAGCGGAAGGCGAGGATGTTCTGCGCCGCCTCCTTGCCGAGGAAGTGGTCGATGCGGAAGATCTGGGTCTCGTCGAACGTCTCGTGCAGCGACCTGTTCAGGCGCCGGGCGCTGGCCAGATCGGTGCCGAACGGCTTCTCCATGATGATCCGCGACCGTTCGACGAGGTTCGCTTCACCGAGCATCTGCACGACCGCGGCGGCCGCCTTCGGAGGCACGCTGAGGTAGTGCAGCCGGCGCGGATCGTCGCCGAGCTCGTCCTCGGCTCGCTTCACCGCGGCCTCGAGCGCCGGCGCGCCGAGCGCGGTGGGAACGAAGCTCAACGTCTCCCCGAACGCCGCCCACTCGTCGGGGGTGACGGCACGACTGGCGAACTCCTTGCACGCCGTCTCGGCGAAGTTGCGGAAGCCGTCGTCGTCGAGCTCGTCGAGCGACGTGCCGATGATCCTGCACGTCGGCACCAGCCCGGCACGGTGCAGGTGCAGCAAACCGGGAAGCAGCTTGCGTTTGGCCAGGTCGCCGGTGGCACCGAACAGCACGATGACGTGCGGCTTGAGGGGTGCCATCAACGTCGAGGTGACGTCGCTCGGATCGACGGACATGCTCACGGCGCAACGTTAGGCACGGTGTGTGTCGGCGCCGTGACAGCGGTGTGTCCCGCGGATGTCGTCAGCGCAACGGCTTCGCACAGGTCAGCTGCAACCGCTGGTGCTGCCGCAGCTCGGACAGGCGTGGCACGAGCCGGCCGGGATCATCTGCACGCCGCACTGCATGCAGATCGGCGCGTCGCTGTGGCGGACTCCGGGGTTCGGTTCGGCAACCGCCGCCCTGGCGATCCCCCCCGGGTTGGTCACGTCGTTGTTCGGCGCCGGCGCCGCAGTGCCTGCGGCGAGCTGTTCGAGCAACTCGCCGACGGAGGGGATGGTCTTCGGATCGGCGACCATCTCGCTGCCCGACGACGTCGCGATCGTGCTCTCGTCGACGCCGGGCAGCGTCGGCTGCAGCCGTTCGCCGACCGAGAAGATCCCGAGCTCGGCGCGCTCGTCGTAGCCGAGGTAATCGAGCGCCATCCGGCGGAACAGGTAGTCCATGATCGACGCGGCGAAGCGGATGTCCGGGTCGTCCGTCATCCCCCCCGGCTCGAAGCGCATGTTCGTGAACGCCTCGACGAACGCGCGCAGCGGCACCCCGTACTGCAGGCCGTAGCTGATGCTCTTGGCGAACGCGTCCATGATCCCGGCGAGCGTCGAGCCCTGCTTCGACACCGTGAGGAAGATCTCGCCGGGGCGGCCGTCGGCGTACTCGCCGATCGTCGCGAAGCCCTTGCAGTCGGCGACGCGGAACTCGAACGTGCGCGCCCGACGGCTGCGTGGCAGCTTCTGGCGGACCGGGCGGTGGACCACCTTCTCGACGATCCGTTCGACGATCTCGGGGGCGATCCCCAGCGCGGCGTCCTCCGTCGACGGCGCAGTCTCGTCGTCCTTGCGCACCGTCGACAGCGGTTGGCCGACCTTGCAGTTGTCGCGATAGATCGCGACTGCTTTGAGGCCGAGCTGCCACGACAGCAGGTGCAGGCGGGCGACCTCCTCGACCGTCGACTCCTCCGGCATGTTCACCGTCTTCGAGATCGCGCCGCTGATGAACGGCTGCACAGCGCCCATCATCCGCACGTGGCCCGTGTAGTGGATGGTGTTGTCGCCCATGCTGCAGGCGAACACGGGCACGTGCTCGGCGGCGAGGTGCGGCGCGCCGAGGATGCTCCTCTCACGATCGATGTGGGCGACGATCTCGTCGACCTGCGCGGCGTCGTAGCCGAGCCGCCGCAACGCCCGCGGCACGGTCTGGTTGACGATCGTCATGTCCCCACCGCCGACGAGCTTCTTGAACTTGACCAACCCGAGGTCGGGCTCGATCCCGGTCGTGTCGCAGTCCATCATCAGGCCGATCGTGCCGGTCGGGGCGATCACGGTCGCCTGGCTGTTGCGCACGCCGTACTCCTCACCGTCGCGGACGGCGGCCTCCCACGACTCGAGGACGGCGGCGAGCACGTCGACCGGGACGGCATCGGCTGCGTCGATCGCGTGCGCCGCGTCGCGGTGCATCCGCAGCACGTTGAGGACGTGCGGCTCGTTCTCGGCGAAGCCGGCGAACGGCCCCATCCTGCTGGCCGTGCGTGCGCTGGTCGCGTACGCGTGACCGGTCAGCAACGAGGTCAGCGCCGCAGCCCACGCCCGCCCCTCCGGCGAGTCGTACGGCAGGCCGAGGGCCATCAGCAACGCGCCGAGGTTGGCGTAGCCGAGTCCGATCTGGCGGAACGCGCGGCTGGTCTCACCGATCTTCTCCGTCGGGTAGTCGGCCCTGCCGACGAGGATCTCCTGCGCGGTGAACACGACCTCGATCGTGTGCCGGTAGGCCTCGATGTCGAAGTCACCTTCCTCGCCGAGGTACTTGAGCAGGTTGATCGAGGCGAGGTTGCACGCCGAGTTGTCCAGGCTCATGTATTCCGAGCACGGGTTCGAGCCGTTGATCCGGCCGGTGGCGTGGGCGGTGTGCCAGCGGTTGATGGTCGTGTCGAACTGCAGGCCGGGGTCGGCGCACTCCCACGACGCCTGGGCGATGTCGTGCCACAGGTCGCGTGCCTGCACGGTGCGCAGCGGGGCGCCGTCCGTGACGGCGTACAGCGTCCACTCATCATCGTCGAGCACGGCGCGCATGAACTCGTCGGTGACCCGGACCGAGTTGTTGGCGTTCTGGTACTGGACGCTGAAGCTGTCAGCGCCGTCGAGGTCCATGTCGAAGCCGGCATCGCGCAGCACGCGTGCCTTGCGCTCCTCCTTGGCCTTCGCCCACACGAACTCGTCGATGTCGGGATGGTCGGCGTTGAGGATCACCATCTTCGCCGCCCTGCGGGTCTTGCCACCGCTCTTGATCGTGCCGGCCGACGCATCGGCACCGCGCATGAAGCTGACCGGGCCGCTGGCCGTGCCTCCGCCGTTGAGGTGCTCGTAGCTGGAGCGGATGCTGGACAGGTTGATGCCCGCACCGGACCCGCCCTTGAAGATGATCCCTTCCTCGCGGTACCAGTTGAGGATCGCGTCCATGGTGTCGTCGACGGAGAGGATGAAGCATGCGCTCGCCTGCTGGGGGACGCCGGCGACGCCGATGTTGAACCACACCGGGCTGTTGAACGCGGCGCGTTGGGTGACGAGGATGTACTTCAGCTCGTCGCGGAACGCGCCGGCTTCCTCCGTGTCGGCGAAGTAGCCGCCGTCCGCACCCCAGTCGGCGATCGTGTCCACGACGCGGTCGGCCACCTGGCGCAGGGACGATTCACGCTCCGGCGTGCCGAGGTGTCCGCGGAAGTACTTCTGCGTGGCGATGTTGGTCGCGTTCAGCGACCAGCCGACCGGGAACTCGACGCCGATCTGCTCGAACGCGACCGACCCCGTCTTCCAGTTCGTGATCCGTGCGGCGCGTCGTTCCCAGGCGATCTCGTCGTAGGGGTGCACGCCCGGCGTGGTGAAAAACCGACGAAGCCCGATCACGAGACGTTCCGACGCCACTGACATTCCGAGATCCTCCTGGTCGGACCGGCAACCGGCCACATCTGGTGTTCTGCCCGCCAACTTCAGGCTTCATCATACAAGATGTTGAATCACATCCTGGTAGTTACGACGATGTGCGCAGCCGCTGCGATGCCGCCTGCCGCACGCCGGGTTCCCGTCCGCCCGCTGCTCACTCGTCCCGAAGGAGCGAACCACCCGCGGCATTCGTCACGACGAAGGGTCGCAGGTTCGGGCATCAGCCCGCAGCGGCCGCCCGAGGCTGATGCCTCGCCGAGCCCCGCTGCCCATCCGCGCCCTACGCCGTGACGAATACCGCAGGCGGTCCACAGGGCGTCACCCTAGGGCCGTCCGGCTGTGGGGAGAAAGGGGCATAAGGATGTGAATTTCCCCTGAACGCCTGGGGACGGTTGATGTCAGAACGATGACAACGCAACGTTTCATCCACATATCCACAGGCTCAGGCAGCCGCGATCGCTGTTGTCCACCGGCAGCGATCGTGCTCGCGCCGTTCGCGGATCCGTTGCGACGCTCGCGGCACGCGACGGATCGTGATGACGGATCGTGATGACGGAGCGGTGATGACACGGGCGACGCGGCAGCCTGGCAACATCGCACGATGCAGCGGATCTTCGACGAACGACAGACCGGTGCGACTCCGCCGGAGGGGACCGTCACGGTCCGCGGTGCCTACGACACGGAGCGACCGCGGCCTGCGCACCGGCCGTGGATCGGCGTGTGCATGGTCGCCAGCATCGACGGCACCACCGTGGTCGATCATCGTTCGTCCGGGCTGTCCAACGACGTCGACCGTGAGGTGCTCAGCACGCTGCGTACGTTGGCCGACCTGATCATCGTCGGCGCCGGCACCGTGCGCGCCGAGGGCTACGGCCCGCCGCGCAAGCCCGGTCAACGGATCGGTGTCGTTTCCCACAGTGGTGACGTCGACGCCTCGCTGCCGCTGTTCACCTCTGGCGCGGGGTTCCTGATCCTGCCGGAGGACGCGCCGCGCCAACCCGTCGACACCGTGCGGGCCGGCGTCGGCAGCCTCGACCTGGCCGGTGCGCTCGGGCAGCTCGACGCCGGCTTCGTCCAGGCCGAGGGCGGCCCCGGCCTGAACGGCTCGCTGCTCGACGCCGACCTCGTCGACGAGCTCAACCTGACCATCTCGCCGCAGCGGGCCGGCGGCGACGGCCCGCGGGTGACCTCCCACTCCGCCGCCGTGAGCAGGCGGATGCGCTTGGCGCACGTCCTCGAGGACGATGGGTTCCTGTTCACCCGCTACGTCCGGGCCTGACCCGCACGCCGTCGCGGCCCGGCCGCGAGCGGTGCGAACCCGCTACGAGCTCTGCAGCTTCTCGAGCAGGACGAGCTCGCGCTGGAAGTCGGCAGCGGCGTCGAAGTTCTTGTAGACGCTGGCGAAGCGCACGTAGGCCACCTCGTCCAGCCAGCGCAGCTGTTCGAGCACTGCGAGGCCGAGCTCGGCCGACGTGATCTCCCTGCCGTGCAGGCGGGCATGATCCTCGACCCGCTCGGCGAGGGCTTCGACCTGCGTCGCACCGACAGGACGGCCCTTCGTCGCAGCGCGCACGCCGGCGACGATCTTGGCCCGGTCGAACGGCTCGCGGGCACCGTGGCTCTTGACGACGAGCAGCGGCACCTCCTCCATCCGCTCGTACGTGGTGAACCGGTGCGCGCACGATCCGCACGAACGGCGACGGCGAATGGCAAGGCCCTCTTCCGCCTCGCGCGAGTCGATGACCTTGGTGTCGTCGGCCTGACACTTCGGACAGCGCATCGCCGGTGAGGCTAGTGCGCGCACGACGGGCCACCTACGGAAGCCGAACCAGTTGACCGACCTGCAGCCGGGAGCCGTCGTTGTCCGCCAACAACCTGTCCAGGTAGGCCGATCGAGAGGACGAACCGTGGAACCTCGTGGCCAGCGACCACATCGTGTCGCCGGGTCCGACGATGTATGCGGTTGCCGGACGAACCGCAGGGGTGGAGGCAGGGTCACCCCCGCGGTTCGCCAGGACCTGGCCCGCCCCGAGCAGGAACAGGGCGAGCGCGAAGACCACGGCACCGGCGACCGCGAGTCGACGACGCCGGTACACGTCCGTGGCGGCATGTGACCGAGGGACGACGACCGTGAACCTGCTGGACGTGAGGGACAGTGCTGGCATCGCGGACTCCTCGGCGGCGGACCAGGAGCGGGCCATGCCGCTCCGGTCGAACGTGTGTTTCTCGAACGACTGTTCGGAGTGTGCCACGAACAGTTGTTCGTCGTCAACCCCGCATCATCGAAGTTCTCGAGCGAACGGGTGTTTGACCCAGCTCACGAACGCGCGTACGATGCAACGCATGAAGGAACAACTCACCACCCGCCAGCGGAGCATCCTGGACTTCATCGAGTCCAGCCTGCGGGTGCGTGGCTACCCGCCGAGCGTCCGCGAGATCGGCGATGCGGTGGGGCTGACGTCGCCGTCCACCGTGCACAGCCACCTCGCTTCGCTGCAAAAGATGGGGTTCCTGCGCCGCGACCCGACCAAACCGCGGGCGATGGAGGTCCGCTTCGACCCGGTCTCCGGTGGCACGATCGAGCGCCGCCCGGCGCGCCACGTGCCCCTCGTCGGCGATGTCGCGGCCGGGACGGACGTGCTCGCGCAGGAGAACATCGAAGAGGCGTTCCCCATCCCGGAAGACTTCACGGGAACGGGCGATCTGTTCATGTTGCGGGTGCGCGGCGACTCGATGATCGAGGCCGGGATCCTCGACGGCGACTATGTGGTGGCACACAAGCAGCCGACCGCCAAGAACGGCGACATCGTCATCGCCGGCATCCCGGGCGAGGAGGCGACCGTGAAGACGTGGCATCGCGACGGACGCACGGTCACGCTGTTGCCATCCAACTCGCGGCTCCAACCGATGGACTTCGACGCCGCGCAGGTCACTGTCTTCGGCCGAGTCGTCACGGTCCTGCGCCGCCTCTGACGACGCCCGCAACCCGGTACTCGCGGCTCAGGACCGCACGATGCGGGTCGGCGAATTCGCGGTCAGAGCACGAGCCGGGTTCGTTCTGGTCCGCAACCAGACCCCGCCACGGCACAAATCCGTCCGGCTGCGGTCCAGTTCGCCCGCACGACACGTGGCGAGGCCGAGTCCGGCGTTCAGCTCTACTCCGACGGCCGTCACACGGCCGCCGCGGGCGGGCAGCGACGCAGGTTGGCGACTCGTCGCTCGGACGAATCGGGTCAGACACTGCTGGGTGGGCTCGGTGGGGCGAACGGGCTCGGGGGCTGCCGAGGCGGCTCGCCGGGCATCCACGGCGAGGTCGGCGGCGGCCCGGTGGGTGGCGGCGGCGGCGGGGGCGGTGCAGGGGTCGCGGAGCCCGGCGACATCGTCGGCGGTTGCTGCGGTTGGGTCTGCCAGGTGATCGTCGGTCCGGCCGGGTTCCACGCAGGAGCGGGGGTCGCAGTCGCGAGGTACGTTGCGCCTCCGCCGCGCTTGCGCAACCCGAGCAGGATCAGCAGGGCTCCGAGCACCACGCCGGCGATCACCGCGCCGAGACCGGCCGCCTGCAACGTGCTCCGGTCGGAGGTCGGGTCCTTGCCGATCGCGATCGCGTAGTCGGCTTCGCTGGCCTGGTGCGGTGACACGGTCAGCAGGTACAGGCCGGAGCTGTCGATCTTCACCTTCGCGATCTCCGCGCCCTTGAAGCCGCTGGCGTTGTACGACGTGCCGGAGGCGTCGTCGATCGCGACGGACTTCTTGTCCGGGCCGACGAGGCGCAGCGTCTGCACGGGCGGCGAGCTGCCGGCGCGATCGAACGAGGCGCCATTCCCGGTGCAGTTCCCGCCGAGGTCGCCGACTCTGCCCTTGCTCTCGTAGAAGACGAGGAACGTGCCGGTCTTGTCGAACTGCAGCGACGTCGTGCAACCGCCGGGTGCGCGCGCCAACTTCTTGGCGTTGTCTCCGACGCTCGACGATGCGGCCTTGACCAGCAGCAGCCCGCCGACGACGCCGGCGGCGACGAGGAGCACGCCGATCACGAGCAGGACCGGGTTGCGCCTCGAGCCCGACCCGCCCGACCCGTCCGACCCGCCCAACCCGCTTGCAGTGGAGCTTGCGCCAGTTGCGGGCGGGAACGGTTGAGACGACATCACGGCACTCCAAGTCGTTGGGCGATCAGCTCGATCCGCTCATCTGGTTGTACCACGGCGACCCTGACGTTGTTGGCACCCCCTTCGCCGTAGAAGTCGCCCGGACTGACCAATGCGCCGCCCTGCGTCATCAACCGTTCCGTGAAGGCCCACCCGTCGCCTGCGTCGAACCACAGGTAGAACCCGCCGGCGGGCAGCGCGATGTCGAGCCCGGACCACGTGCCGAGGACCCGAGCCAGCCGGTCGAGGCGGCGGCGGTAGCGATCGCGCTGCACCACGACGTGCGCGTCGTCGCCGAGCGCGACGACGCCCGCCGCCTGCGCCGGACCGGGGACGAGCATCCCGACGTGCTTACGCATCTCACGGAGGTAGCCGACGAGCTCGGCGTCGCCGGCGTAGAAGCCGACGCGCACCCCGGCCAGGTTCGACCGCTTCGACAGCGAGTGCACGGCGACCACCCCGTCGAGCCCCGACTGCAGGATGCTCGCCGCCGGACCCTCCCAGGTGAACTCGACGTAGCACTCGTCGCTGAACACCGGGACGTCGCGGGCGCGCCCCCACGCCGCAGCAGCGGCGAGATCGGTGATCGCACCTGTCGGGTTGGAGGGGCTGTTGATCCACAGCATCACCGCCCGCGCGGCGTCGTCGGGATCGATCGCCTGCAGGTCAGGCCCGCCGCCGGGCAGTTCCGGTACCGGCACGCCGCGACAGCCGGCGATCGTCGCGCTCATCTCGTAGGTGGGATAGGCGACGGCGGGATACAGCACCGTGTCGCGGATGGGCATGCGCATCCGCAGGAAGTGCGCCGTGGTGGCCACCAGCTCCTTCGTGCCGACGCATGCCGCCAGCTGCGACGTCGGCACGTCGACATCGAACCGTCGCCGGATCCAGGCCTGGATCGCGTCGCGCAAGGCCTCGGTGCCGATGCTCGGCGGATAGCCGCGCTCACTGTTCGAGCTGCAAAGGGCGGCAATGACCTCGGCCGTCGGCGGGTCGCACGGGGTGCCGATCGACAGGTCGACGACGCCGCTCTGGAAGCCGGCCGCGAGCGGCGCCAGCCGGTCGAGGCGGTCGTAGGGGTACGGCGGGGGGACGAAGCCGACGAGTTCAGTCATCCCCACCAGCATGGCGGCACGCGCACCGCCGACCGCCAATCAATCGGCGGCGATGACGACGAACTCGGCAAGGCGGCCCAGCGAGGCGTCGGCGAGCCGGGCCCGCACCCGCACCCCGCCATCGGCCTCCACGGTCGAGACCACCTCACCCTCGCGGTGCACCGCGGCCAGGGCGTCGCCGCGCTCGTACGGGATGAGTAGCTCGACGACAGCGGTGAGCGTGCGCAGCCGATCGCCGAGCACCTGGAGCAGTTCGTCGATGCCCTCACCGGTCTTGGCACTGATCGCGACCGAGCCCTCGTGGTCGGCGACGAGCGCCTTGGCGACATCGGGAGCCACG
This sequence comes from Acidimicrobiales bacterium, assembly GCA_038213195.1. Lineage (GTDB taxonomy): Bacteria > Actinomycetota > Acidimicrobiia > Acidimicrobiales > Ilumatobacteraceae > JAODBQ01. Next base: position 17,860 of record JBBQTN010000065.1, read on the forward strand.
TCGCGCTTGTTGAACACGAGCAGCTCCGCCACGCCGAGCGCGTCGATCTCGCCGAGCACGGAGTGGACCGCGGCGATCTGGCCCTCGGGATCGGGAGCGGCGCTGTCGACGACGTGCACCAGGAAGTCGGCGTTGCTGGCCACCTCCAACGTGCTCTTGAACGCCTCGATCAGGCCGTGCGGCAGCCGCCGGACGAAGCCGACGGTGTCGGTCAGCAGCACCGGCTCACCACCCGGCAGCGACAGGCGGCGAGTGGTCGGGTCCAACGTTGCGAACAACCGGTCCTCGACGAGCACGCCGGCCCGGGTGAGACGGTTGAGCAACGACGACTTGCCGGCGTTGGTGTAACCGACGATCGTCACGTTGGCCAGGCCGCTGCGCGAACGGCCCTTGCGCTGCAGGTTGCGGGTGCCGGCCAGCTCCCGCAGATCACCCTCGAGCCTGCTGATCCGGCCCTTGATCCGTCGCCGGTCGACCTCGATCTTGGTCTCGCCACTCCCGAAGCGGCTGCCGACACCGCCGCGCTGTTGGGACAGGTTGGCGGAGGCACCGCGCCGTAGCCGAGGCAGGCGGTAGCGCAGCAACGCCAGCTCCACCTGCGCCTTGCCCTCGAGGGTGTGCGCGTTCTGGGCGAAGATGTCGAGGATCACCGCGGTCCGGTCGAGTGCGGTCCGACCGAGCAGCTTCTCCAGGTTGTACTGCTGGGCCGGGCTCAGCTCGTTGTCGAACACAACGGTGTCGGCGTCGACCGCCAGGCACAGCTCACGCAGCTCCTCCGCCTTGCCCTTGCCGATGAACCAGGTGTGATCGGGGGCGTCACGCCGCTGCACCATGCGTCCGGACTCGTCGGCACCGGCGGTGTCGATGAGGAGTGCGAGCTCGTCGAGGCTCGCTTCAGTGTCCTCCTCGGTGAGGCCCGGGAGGGTGACACCGACGAGCACGATCTGCTCCCGCTTGGTCCGCTCGATGAGCGTCGCGCCGAGCGCTTCGTTGTACGGGGTGCTCATGCGGCGGCGCTGCTCATGTCGCGGGGGTGCTCGGTTCGTCGGGGACGGTGACAGTGATGGTGGCGATGAACTCGGCCGGCCCGATCAGGGTGACCCGGCCGATCGAGGGCTGATGGAGACGTACCTTCGCATCTCCTCCGTCCATGTGCACGAGGATTTCGGGCGCGCTGGACGGGACGAGGCCCCACGAGGCCGCGGCCCACGCGCTTGCGCAGGCCCCGGTTCCGCAGGCCTCCGTGACGCCGGCGCCACGCTCGTGGACGCGCATCGTGACGGCGTGGAACTCGGGACCCGGCTCGATGATCTCGAGGTTGACCTGCGGCACGATCGACCCGATCGCGACGAGGTCGACCACGGCGACATCCTCGACGCCGACGACCGCATGCGGGTTGCCGAGGCTGAGGTGGTGGACCGGTCGAAGCGGATCGGTGCCGATGCGCGCCCACCCGTCCGGCTCGTCGATCTCGCTGACCTCGCCCATGTCGACCGACGCTTCGATCCGCAGTGGATCGTCGGTCGCGGTGAGCGTCACCAGCCGGTCGCCGGCGTCGGTGCTGATCAATTGCGGATCGAGGTTGCCGCGGCGCGCCGCGAGCGCCTGCGCGAAGCAGCGGATGCCATTGCCGCTCATCTCCGCGCGCGACCCGTCGGCGTTGAACAACACCATTCGCGCCGAATGACCTGGCTCGCTCTCGGCGACGAGCAGCCCATCCGCGCCGATTCCATGGCGCCGATCGCACAGCCGCTGCGCCAAAGCCGGCAGGTCGGCGACGTGCGGGTGGAACACGACGAGGAAGTCGTTGCCGAGTGCGTGGTGCTTGGTGAGGGTGAGCTCGCGGGTCATAGGTGCTGCAGGATCGGGAGGACCTCGGCGACGGGGTCCTCGTTGACGGAGACCCAGCGTACGCGGGGGTCGCGGCGGAACCATCGCTCTTGACGCACCGCGAACTGTCGCGTGCGGGTGACGATCGTGGCGACGGCCTCGTCCAGGCCGATCGTCCCGTCGAGGTGGTCGAGCAGCTCCTTGTAACCGAGCGCCTGGCGTGCCGTGCGCGACCAGCCTGACGGGCGCGCCGCGAGGACCTCCACCTCCGAGAGCAGCCCGCGTCCGAGCATCGCGTGGACCCGCACTTCGATCCGCTGCGCCAGGCGATCACGCTGCCACTGCAGCCCGACCTGGACGAACGGCGCCGGCGGATGGACACCGATCCCCGATCCGTAGGAGCTGAACAGCCGTCCTCCGCCGAGGACGACCTCGAGCGCACGGACCACCCGTCGCGCGTTGCCCGGCTCCATCCGCGAGGCGGCCAGCGGGTCGAGCTCGAGCAGCTGGCGGTGCAGCACGGCGCTGCCCTCGGCGGCCAGGCGCAACTCGACTTCGGCGCGGACGTCGGGCCAGCGGCCCGGCACCTCCATCGGGTCGGTGACGCTGCGCAGGTACAACCCGGTGCCGGCGACGAGGACGGGCCGGTTACCACGCGTGGCGATCTCGGTGAGTGCCGCCCGCGCGCAGCGGGCGAACTCGACAACAGTGAAGTCGACGTCCGGATCGGCGAGGTCGAGGCAGTGATGGGCGACGGCGTGGCGGTCGGCCGCGCTCGGCTTCGCGGTGCCGATGTCCATCCCGCGATACACCTGCATCGAGTCGACGGCGACGATCTCGACCTGCGCAACGCCGTGTCGTCCCGCGCTCGATGGTCCGACGGACGAGCCGTCGAGGGGGGAGCCCGTCGCCCAACGGTCGGTCGCGGCTCTGCCCGAAAGAGAGCCGTCGAGGGTGGCGACGTCTGCGGACGGGTTGGCCGCCGCGCTGCCCGAAGGAGAGCCGTCGCGGGTGGCGACGTCTGGGGACGGGTTGGCCGCCGCTCCCCCCGAAGGAAAGCCGTCGAGGGCGTCGACCAGTGCCGACAGGCTGGCCGGCGACCCGCCCGAACGCCCCCGCTCGGTGGGCTCGCGAACGGCCCGCACCGGCAAGGCCCGCCCCGGTGGATCCGTCGGGCCGGTGAGGGCGTAGGCCATCGCCACGTCGCTCTTGCCCGACGCGGTCGGCCCGAGCACGACGAGCGGCGGCGGTGTGTTCACCCGACGAGGACCGGGATCCGCCGCTTGTGCGCCGGCTCGGCGAGCAGCTCGAGAAACCGTCCGGTGAGGTGGTGCGGTGCCGCGCCGGTGATCTCCACCGAGGCGTAGGCGCCGGTTCGCAGCGGGGCCGCGGCGCAGAAGTGGACCAGCTTGTTCTGCCGTGTGCGCGCCGTCAGCATGGCCGCATCGCGCTTGCTCGGACCCTCGATCAGCACCTCCTCGATCCGCCCGATGCGAGCGCGGTGCTTGGCAAGGGCACTGTGCTCGACCACCACCTTCAGCCGTGCGAACCGTTCCGCAACGACGGCCGGCTCGACGAACCGGGACACGAGCGTGGCCGCCTCCGTCCCGGGGCGCGGCGAGAACTGGAAGGTGTACGCCGAGTCGTACTCCGCTACCGCCGCCACCTCGAGCGTCGCCGCGAAATCGTCCTCCGTCTCGCCAGGGAAGCCGACGATGATGTCGGTGGAGACGGCGAGGTCAGGCACCGTCGCCCTGGCCGTCGCCAGTCGTTCGAGATATCGATGCGCGGTGTAGCCACGGTGCATCGCCGCCAGGACCGCATCGCTGCCGGCCTGCAGCGGGTAGTGCAGGTGCTCGCACAACACAGGCGTCTGCGCCATCGCGGCGAAGGTCTCCGGGCGCATGTCCTTGGGGTGCGGGCTGGTGAACCGCACACGGCGGATCCCGGCGACGGCGCCGACGGCACGCAACAGCTCGGCGAACATCGGTCGCACCCGGGCGTCGACGTCGCCGGACTGCCGCGCCCGCAGCTGGAGATCGCGTCCGTAGCTGTTGACGTTCTGGCCGAGCAACGTCACCTCGGTCACGCCTGCTCCGGCGAGCTGGCCGACCTCGGCGACGATGTCAGCGAACGGGCGGCTGATCTCTGCGCCGCGCACCGACGGCACGATGCAGAACGCACACGAGTTGTCGCAGCCGATCTGGATGGTGACCCACGCGTTGTACGACGTCTCCCGTCGCGCCGGGAGCGCGCTCGGGAACAACATCTGCTCATCGAGCAGCGCCTCGTCGAAGATCTCAGTGACCGGCCCCGACGTTCGCGCCTGCTGCACCAACTCGCCGGCGCGGTGCACGTTGTGCGTCCCCATCACGACGTCGACCCACGGCGCGCGTGCCTGCACCAGATCGCGGTCCTTCTGGGACAGGCACCCGGCAACGACGATCTGCCGCTCGGCGCGCTCCGCCTTCCAGCTCTTCAGCCATCCAAGGTTGCCGTACAACCGGTTGTCAGCGTTCTCGCGGATGCAGCAGGTGTTGATCACCACGACGTCAGCATCGGCTTGGTCGTCGACGGCGCGAAGACCGTCGCCGTCCAGCAACCCGGCGATCCGCTCCGAATCGTGCTCGTTCATCTGGCACCCGTAGGTGTGCACGATGTAGCTGCGGGTCACGGGGAGCCAGGTTACGGCGATTCGGACGACGCCGAGCGAGCCCCCCGCCACTGCGGCGGCGGGGCCGCGCCCGCCGGATCAATCGATGTTGATCGGCGCCTCGTCGACGGCAGTGAACTCCTCCTCGACCCCCTGGCCGATCCCTGCGGCGACGCGCAGCTTCTCCGCGATCTCGACCATGATCTCCGGGTTGTCCGTGAGGAAGCCCTTGGCGTTCTCCCGACCCTGGCCGAGTTGCTCACCTTCGTAGGTGAACCAGGCGCCGGATTTCTTGATGATGCCCATGTCGACCGCGAGATCGAGGACCGAACCTTCGCGGCTGATCCCCTTGCCGTACATGATGTCGAACTCCGCCTGGCGGAACGGGGGGGCCACCTTGTTCTTGACGACCTTCACCCTGGTCCTCGACCCGACCACCTCGCCGCCGTCCTTGATGCTCTCGATGCGCCGGATGTCCAGCCGCACCGACGAGTAGAACTTCAGCGCCCGTCCACCGGGGGTGGTCTCCGGCGAGCCGAACATGACCCCGATCTTCTCCCGGAGCTGGTTGATGAAGATCATGATGGTGTTGGTGCGGTTGAGGTTCGCGGTGAGCTTGCGCAGCGCCTGGCTCATCAACCGTGCCTGCAGGCCGACGTGGGTGTCGCCCATGTCGCCCTCGATCTCGGCCCGAGGGGTGAGGGCGGCCACCGAGTCGATGACCACGACGTCCAGCGCACCCGAACGCACGAGCATGTCGGCGATCTCCAACGCCTGCTCGCCGGTGTCCGGCTGGCTGATCAGCAGCTGATCGATGTCGACCCCGATGGCCCTTGCGTACGCCGGATCCATCGCGTGCTCGGCGTCGACGTAGGCACAGATGCCCCCGTTGCGCTGCGCTTCGGCGACGACGTGCATCGCCAGGGTGGACTTGCCGGATGACTCCGGTCCGTAGATCTCGACGACGCGACCACGAGGGAGGCCGCCGACGCCGAGCGCGAGGTCTAGCGCCAGCGCACCTGTGGAGAGGGTCTCGACGTTCATCGAGCTCTTCTCGCCCATCCGCATGATGGAACCCTTGCCGAACTGCTTGTCGATGGCCGCCAGGGCCA
>JBBQTN010000066.1:0-23213 GCA_038213195.1 Acidimicrobiales bacterium
CCGACGGTCGTCTGCGGCCGGGCAACAGCCGATCCGAGCAGACCCAGGTCGCGGACGGGGACAAGTGCCCCGAGGAGTCGTGTGGCAAGAGCGAGGACGTCGTCGATGTCGAGGTACTCGACCGACGCGGTCACCTGCCCAAGCGGTCGAGTGCGTCTTGATGGGCGGTGATCACGCGCTCCGCGGCAGCGGAGACACGATCACGATGGTTGCCGCGCACGACGAACTCGCGCACGGCGCGACGTGCAGCGTCTTGCATCGAGATGCCCTCGGCATCGGCGCGCTCGCGTAACGCTGCCTGCTCGTCGTCGGTGAGCCGCAAGGTCATCGCCACGGCAAGATGGTATCAGTTTGACACCGTCCTCGATAGCAGTCGGAGCGTCGTACCCGACCGGCGATAAGAGACACGTCTACCGGCAGCCGAGCCTCACCGAAGTCCTGCCCCTCAACTGCGAGCCCCGGGAACCGCCAGACCTACCACTCGGAGTGTTGTCGGTCTCCTGTCGGGTCGGCCGTCTTGGTCACACGGATCGACCGGCGAAGGCGGCGATACGCCCGTATGCGTCGGCATTGGCGGGTGCGGGCTGCTCAGGGCCGAATGCATCGCCCCGCATCTCGTCGGTCATCGAAGCGGTCATGAAGGCGTGGCCCGCCTCCGCAACCTCGGGATCGAGGTTGGCGGTCGGCCTGCCCAGGGCCGTCGTCAGGTCGTAGGCGTGAACGGCGAGCTCGGCGGCGGCCATCCCCTCCGGGAACGCACCGCTACTGGCATCGAGCGCCTCGACCAACGCGCGGCCCTCCCGGTGGAGCGCCGACCCCGGGTCGTCGTGGTGGGTCGAGGCCGCCCAGTCGGGCTTGCCACCCACTGCCATGACGGCCATGCCGGCGACGCTGTTGACGATGTGGTCACTCAGATCGGCGACGGTCCATTCCGAACACGGCGTCGCTCGCCCGACGTCCTCGGGCGTGACAGCGCCGAGCAGGGCGCCAAGCTGGTCGAGCCCACGGATGACGATCGAGGTGGTCATGACCCATGTCTACCCGCAAGCACCCACCGCGCGAGTGCCGCCCCGAGTCCCGGGGGGGTGGAGCCGAACCTGCGTCGCTCGTCCTGATTCAAGCTCAGGCGGGCGCTACCGGAACGGCAACGGGGGGAGGCCGTCGACCAATGACGCATTCTCATCGTGCCGCTCGTCGACGCGCCACCGTCCCGCCGTGACTGGACACCCGGGCGGAGCCAACGTGGCTGACATTATCGGGCGGACGCTAAGCTGTGACGGGCGCGTTCTCGGGCAACTTCGGAATGAAGGTTGCGTGGCTCGGGGGGCGTGGCCCCCCCGGGCGGTGCCCTACGTTTACTGGTGCGTTGTTGTGGTTGTCGCCAACTGGTCGTCGAGGAGGTACGCGACGAGTTGATCGCGGTCGAGGTGGGCTCCGTGAGCGAGCCATTCTTGAGCGTGCGGGTCAGTCTCTACTCTGGTGCGTGTCCCGCCGATGTTGTCGGGACCGTATGTGCCGAAATGGTGAGCGTCGAGGTAACCCACACAGATGGCTGCCGCTTCAAGGTGGCCGCTGTCGGCCCAGGATGCTGCAAGCGCGGCGACGATGGTCCAGACGTGCATCCAGACCCGATCGTGATGTGCGCCGGCGAGCGCATCGCGCAATGCCGGGATCGGGTCGTCGAGTCGGCCCATCAGCGACAGCTGGGCGATCCAGGCGTTGGCCGTGTGCACACTGACCCGGGCATCGTGCGCGCGCGCCAGGGTGAGGGCCCGACGGCAGTAGTCGAGACCGCGGATGGGGTCGCCGGCGAGGCCGTAGTACAGGCCCAGATTCGAGAGAACGTCGACCGAGAACGCTTGATTCCGGAAACCGATGAGCGCTTCCTCGGCGTGTTCGGCGAGTGCGGCCGCACGCGAAGGATCGATGGCGATTTCTTGGCAGGCAAGGATCGCCGCCGTCATCGCGTTACCGAAGAGGCCGAGCCCGCCGCTTCTGTGGGCGGCGGCGATGGCGTCGTGGATCGCTGCGGGCTCCCGAAGCCCGATCAGCGCGGCTGCGAGTCCGAGCCAGCAGCTGGTCGTGGCGGGGGCCTCGGGGCTCGCAGCGATAGTGATGCCTGTCCTCGCCCAGCGTTCGGCGTCCTCGAAGCGGCCAAGGAAGCCGCCGAGCAGCGCCGCCGCCCCGAACGTCGCCGGTCCCGTTCCGGACAGCGCGGTGGCTTGGGCTGCCCACTCGGTGACCTCGAAGCGCAACATGTACAGGCTCGGCCACTGAATCGACGAGAACAGCCGATCGAGAGCCACGACGTCGCCGGCAGCGAGAGCGTGTTGGACGGCAGCGCGAACGTTGTCCCACTCGCGATCGAGCACGACCTGGCCGCTCGTGTAGTCGTCGAGCCAACTCGCGAACGTCGCCTCGGCCATGTTGACGTAGTGATCCAAGTGGCGGCCGCGTCGCGCGGCGAAGTCGTCGCGCTCGGCGGCGTGCGCTTGGCCGTAGTGGCGCATCGTCTCGAGCAGTCGGAACCGCGTGCCCGACGGCGAACGGTCAGCGACGACCATCGACTTGTCGACGAGGCTCACGATCAACTCGATCACGTCGGGTGCATCGATCACGTCGTCGCTGCAGATCGCTTCCGCTGCTACAACATCGAAGCTGCCGGGAAAGACAGCAAGGCGATCGAACAGGACCTTCTGCGGTGGGTCGAGCAGACTGTAGGACCAGTCTAGGGTTGCGACCAGGGTACGGTGACGGTCCACACCGCCTCGGGCGCCGCGCAACATCCCGACTCGGTCGTGGAGCCGCGCCAACAACTCCGCGGGTGTCATCGCCCGCACCTGCGCGGCGGCCAACTCGATTGCCAACGGCAGGCCGTCGAGGTGATGGCACAACTCCACCAGCACTGCGCGGTCGTCGCCGACGTGGAAGCTCGCGTCCGCGGCCACGGCGCGTTCCACGAACAGATCTGCAGCCTCGAGGTCAGGATCGAGGGGGCGGACCGGCCACACCTGCTCGGCCGCCGCACCCAACGGCTCCCGCGACGTCGCGATCGCCGCCACCGACGGGCACGCCTCGACGACGGCGGCGATCAGCTCCGCGGCCGCATCCAACAGGTGCTCACAGTTATCGAACACCACGAGCGCCCGTCGACCGTGCAGCCCGTCGATCATCGCCTCGATCGGCGTCATGTCGGGCTGGAGCATGATCGACAACATCGCCGCAACCGACGGGGCCAACGAAACCGGATCGTCGATCGGTGCAAGATCGCACCACCACACCCCATCGGCGAACGAGTCAACGAGGTCGTGAGCGACCTCCAACGCCAGCCGCGTCTTGCCGACCCCCCCAGCACCAACCAGGGTGACGACCCGACCGTTGTGCACGTCCACCATCAACCGCTTGCAGTCGTCGGATCGGCCCACGAACGAGCGCGATCGCGAGGGGAGGTTGCTGCCGCGCGCCCGTGCGGCGCGCAACGGTGGGAACATCCCGGCTCCGACCTGCCAGACGCGTTCCACATCGTTCAGATCCTTCAGTCGGTACTCACCAAGATCGCGCAAGTCCGCCCCGGCCAGCAGCTTCGCTGTCGCGTCCGAGACCAGAACCTGCCCGCCGTGCCCCGATGCCATGATCCGTGCCGCCCGGTTCAACGTCGGCCCGAAATAGTCTCCGTCGCGTTCGTCGGCCGTACCGGTATGGACCCCGATCCGCACCCGCAACGCCGCCGACCCAGCCGACGACTCAACCGCCAACTCGGCCTGAACAGCCATCGCCGCATCCACCGCCTCACGAGGCGTCCAGAACGCAGCCGCGAACGCATCACCGGCCGTGGAGAACACCACACCCCGCCTCGAACCGATCTCAGCCCTCAGAATCTCGTCGTGACGAGCCAACGCCGGCGCCATCGCCCCCGGAACGTCCTGCCACAACCGCGTCGAACCCTCGACGTCCGTGAACAGAAACGTGACAGTCCCCGTTGGGCCACCAGCCATACACACAGTCTCGCGTCCCGAATCAACAGACAACGCCCGACACTGACCCCCCGGTTCCCTACGCGGCGCGCCCGTTACACCTCCCTAGGCTCACCGCCTTACCTGGCGCACCAACAAGGGGCCTCTCAAGCCCATAGACCGACGCGCCCGAAACGGCGACCTCGGACGCGGGGTCGCGGATCGGCGGATCGGGATATCCGGACGCACCTCGTCTGCCCTCAGCGCAAGGATTGTCGGCGTGCCGTTCGCTGCGTACCCCCTTCCGCCCATCGACCCGACGCTCAACGCCGCGGCCGAACGGCTGAACCCCCTCCTCGAGCCAATGGGCTTCCACGCAGGACACGCAGGCAGCAGCGACGGGCGTGCGCAGATCATCTATTGCCGAGGCTTCGAGGGGAGTCTCGACGACGGTTGTATCGACCTCGTCGTCGACCTCGAGTTCGCTGGCGACTGGCGCATCACCGATGTCCGCTACTGGGGCTTTCCGTCAGATCGCTGGCATCTGGCGTTCGACCGCGACGCGGACCTGGCGGATCAACTCGCAGGCCTTGAGCGAACCCTGCCCGACCAGCTGCGTGAGTAGCCGGCGGTTGCGTATGTGCGCGCTAACGGAAACAGGGCGCGACGTCCCATCACTGCTTCGCGTGCAGCGGATTCAGGGCGCAGCGAGATGAGAGAAGCCGCCGTCGGATTGGAGGAGTTGTCCGGTGATCCAACCGCCCTCGTCGGAGAGCAGAAGCCGGACGAGGTTCGCCGCATCTCGAGGGGTCGAAACGCGACCGATCGGGTTGGTGCGACCGAGCCGTTCGCGCAGGTCTGGCGACATCCATCCGGTGTCGGTTGGCCCGGGGGTCACGGCGTTGACGGTGATCCCTCGCGGGGCTACCTCGCCAGCGCGGGACAGCGTCATCCAGTCGACTGCGCCCTTGGACGTCGCGTAGGCGACGGACCCGATCAACGGTGGACCGCTCAAGAAGTTGACGACCCGGCCTGGGCCGCTTTCGGGCTTGTAACGCTGGACCAGTTCGCGGATGAGCAGCTAGGTGCCGCGCACGTTGACTGCGAGATGACGGTCGAGTTCAGGGCCGTTCACCTCGAAAATCCCGCCGCCAGGGTCGTAGGTGTGCACGTTCACGAGGGCGCGGATCGGGCCGAGCACCCCTTCATCGCGAGACGAGGAGAGGGCAGGTTTCGTGGGTTGCTCGGCGGCCACCTGACCGTGTCGAGTCAGAGCGGCAATTCGCCAGAGGTTGCGGTAGCGCTGATGGAGGGCTGACCGCTCGCACCTTCCAGCCTGGCCTGGTGCGTTGGCGATTGCGGTAGCTCGGCATCAGCACACCCGGCACTGGCCCGCACGGCAGCAGCCCACGTCAGTGACCCGGCGGTCCCGGATGCTGCCCTTGCCCAGGGTCGTGGGAGACGGGTCAGCGGTCGGCGAGCCCCCACGCGACGCCGTTGCGGACGAGCTGCAGGAACGGCGGCGCCTCCCACATCCCGTGGAACGTGAGCGGTGTGGTCCCATCGGTGGCCGCGGAGCGATCCACGAAAGGTTGCGAGTTCGTCGCCGGCGAGTGGCAGTGGCCCAGCGCGACGTAGGCCACCGCGCCGTCGCCGACGTCGTGGACGATGCCGAGGGCCCGGGTGCCGCGCTGATCCAGGGCGGAGGTGTCGACGTCGTAGGCGAACCCGAAGCCGGGCGGTGACGGGTCGTGATCCAACTGGGTCGTGAGCAGGACGCTCGTGTGCTGCGGGTCGCACAGCTCGACGTGGTAGAGCTCGTCGACGGCCTCGAACGCGTCCGGGAGGCCCGCGGTCAGCGGGTGCTCGGCGACCTCGACGCGGAACCGGCTGATCGGTGGGTGGTTGAGGAAGAACACGCCGAGTGTCTCGTGGTGGGCCTGGCGGACCATCGTCCGCCGCGGCTGGCCGTCTCCTCCCACCCGCGCCGCCCGGCCACCGCTCGTCCCGTGCAGTGCCAGCCAGCGCCCGCCGGCCTCCAACCAGGACCGCAGGCTGGCGTGGTCGTCGTCGGACGGGACCGGCCCGGCGACGTAGGTCACCAGCAGCCCAGCGGGAGCCAGCCATCGATGGAGGTCGGCGTAGTCGGGCGACACGGTCGTGAACCGGTCGTCGAACGCGGCGAGCTCGTGCAGCAGACATCGTCGGGCATAGTCCATGTCGTGGCCGGCGGGGCTGCCGGGCGGGTAGCCACCCACGACGAGGTGGACGGTCGACGGTGTCTTCATGGGTGCTGTTCCAACGTCGCTCGAGGCTTGGCGGACACGACATGATGGCGTACCAGCCGCAATCCGGCAATGAGAGGTGGAGGTCAGCGATGGGGTTCCTGCACATCGACCACGTCGGGATCGTTGCCTACAGCATCGACCAGGCCCAGCAGATCCTCGGTGACGCCCTCGGGCTGGAGCTCGACGAGCCCCGGTCGCAGTGGCCCACGGGCAGCTACTTCGCGCCGGAGCAGACCTTCAACTACTTCTTCCAAGTCGGCGGCGGCGAGACCCAAGTCGAGGTGCTCGTCCCCGATGCCGGCGCCACCTCAGGCACGGCCCGCTTCCTCACCCAGCGCGGGCCAGGCCTCCACCACATCTGCTTCGCCTGCGAGGACGTGCACGCCGAGGCAGAGCGCCTGGCCGCCAACGGGCTGCACGAAATCGACCTGCCGCGTCAGCCTGACGGGCGACGGACGGTCGCCTTCTTCCATCCCCGAAGCACCGGCGGAGTGCTGACCGAACTCGTGCCGGTACGCGGCGAGCTCCTCGACACACCCCGGCTGCACCGGTCGCATTGAGCGCACGACGTTCCACGATCGGGCCCGTCAGCTACGCCCCCTTGTCGCCGGTCCTCGACCAGGAATGGCGGCGCGGCGCCCGGATCCGACGTTGACGGCAGCCGATCAGCCGTAGCAGACGCCCGCCCCTTCATCCTCACCGGCGTTGGGGGACGCGCTCGCGCCGCTCGCTCGACGCCGGGCAACCCCGCTGGCATGCACTCGCAACCGTGCCGCTGAAATTCGGACGAGCCGTGATTGTCCCTGGTCGGCGTCGACTCGTGAGCCGTGACCTCGGACGGTGCGGCGCCGTCTCAGCGGGGACGCGAACTTCGGCGGCCTGCAATCAGCCGTTCGATCTGTTCGGACTTGGGTGGTTCGCCGAGAGGACTGTTTCGCCGTCCAGTCTTGATGCCGTCGAGGATGATCGCGAGGTAGCGGCGCCAAAGGTCGGGGGCCTCGTTGCGTGCTGCGGCCATCACCGCGTTGATCATTTCCACGATCATTGGGAAGTCCGTGGGACCAATGTCTTCGCGTAGCCGTCCGGCGGCGTGTGCTCGCGCGACGAGCCGGGTGACGACTGGCTGGACTTGAGTCTGGGCGCGGCGGGCGAGTTCGGTGCCGCCGCGGTGACCGATGAGCAGCTCGCGTAGACCGCGGTTGCTGGCCTGCTGCTCAAACGTGCGCTGCAGGAACTCACGGATCGCGGCCCATGGATCTTCTCGCGCGCTCGCCGCCTCTGCCGTTGCGACGAGAAGGTCGAGCTCTTCGTAGAACAGCTCGTCGAGCAGCGCCTCGAGGGTCGGGAATCGGCGGTAGACGGTCCCGACCCCGACCAGGGCCGCTTTCGCGATCTCGTCATGGCTGATGTCGAGACCACGATCGTCGATCAGGGACCTTGCGGCGGCGAGGATCCGGTCTCGATTGCGCTCGGCGTCCTGACGCAGCAGCGGCCGCTGGCTGGGTCCAGGGTCCTTCGACACGTCGCGAGGGTAGCCTCGACAACTTGTCCCGGACCTGAGAGGTGCTCGCCGTTCAGCCGTCCCGCCCGAATCCCCTGTCGTGGCAGCAGCGGCGGGGACGGGCCGTTGAAGATCGAATGACCGCAACACGATCGACAAGTGGAGCAACGTCTCCACATTCTTTGCGCGAACAGAGACCTGGCTGTAAGTTGAGAGGATTCTCCGCTTGCGCCTGCTCCGCCCGAAGGGATCTGGACAATGATGACAACAGTGTTGGTGGCCGGCGCGACCGGGATGCTCGGGAACCGGATCGCCGATCATCTACTCGATCAGTCTGACGTGGCGGTGCGGCTTCTGGTGCGGGCAACCAATCGACCCGACGATGCCAACACCCAGGCCCTTGACGCACTGGTCGCGAGGGGCGCGGTGGTCGTCCCTGGCGACGTCACCGACCCAGCGTCGCTGGGGCCGATCACCGTCGACGTCGACGTGGTGATCTCCGCGCTGCAGGGCGGACCGGAGATCATCGTCGACGGCCAAGTCGCTCTCGCGGTGGCCGGGGTACGCAACGGCGTTCGCCGGTTCGTCCCGTCGGACTATGCGATCGACCTGTTCTCGGCTCCCCAGGGCGCCCCCCAGTTCGACATTCGCCGCCAGGCCGACAGCGTCATCGACGACCTGCCACTCGAGGTCGTCCACGTGCTCAACGGCGCCTTCATGGACATGATGCTCGACCCCGGTACACCGGGTCTCATCGACGTCGACAACGCCACGGTGACGCTGTGGGGGACCGGTGACGAGCCCTTCGACCTCACCACCGTCGACGACACCGCACGCTTCATTGCCCGGGTCGCGACCGACCCAGCCGACATGTCCGGCGTGCACTACCTCTCCGGTGCTCAAACGACCTTCAACACGATCATCGAGGAAACCGAGCGCATCACCGGCACCGTGCTCACAAGAAGCGTCCTCGGCAGCGCCGACGATCTGCGCCGCATCACGGCTGCCGCCGACGACCCGTGGTCGGTGGTCCAAGAGTGGTACTTCCTCTCGATGCTCACCGTCGCGCCATTCCCCACCAACGACAACGACCGGTACCCCGACGTCCACCCGACAGGCCTGCACGACTACCTCGTCGAAGCGCACCGCGCCCGTACCCAGGACCTGCCCGGCACCGGCGATTCAACAGGAAGACCCCGATGACCCCCGACCGGCTGTTCGCGGTCGCCGGACGCCACATCTCGCCCGCCAACCGCCAGCCCGTCACAGACCACCCACACCCAATAGCGGCGCTGCTGGCATCCAGCACCGCGGACTGAGAAGCCACGACCATGACCGACGACCCTGCCAACGACCTGCACGCAGGCTACGCGTACTCGCCCGGTGACTCGCCGGCCTACTGGAACTTCGGCACTTACTGGCGACTACTGGCCACCAGCGACAACACACAAGGGCGGTCCACCACCTTCGACGAGCTATTCCCGCAGGGCGTCGTCGCCCCACCACACGTGCACGACGACGCCGAGGAAGCCTTCTTCGTCCTCGAGGGTGACCTCGTCTTCACCCTCGGCGACGACGATCGCGAGATCACCGCCCCGCCCGGCACGTACGTCTACATCCCGCCCGGCACCCGACACTCCTTCCGCTGCGGCTCCACCATCGGCCGCGTCTACAACACGCTGGTCCCAGGTGGCTTCGACCACGGCATCACCGAGCACGGCACACCCGCACCAAAGGTCGTGATGCCGCCGCCGGGCACCTCTGCGCTCGACGTCTGGGAGCAGATCGCCGCTGGACGTCCACCAGCACCCGAACAGAACGAGCAGCGAACCGACGTTGCGTCGTGGTGAACGAAACGGTGTCGCAAGCGGCCGAGGAGCCGAGAGCCACCACAACCAGCAATGTGTTCGGGTGTCACTCACCTTCGGTTCCGCCCGTTCTCCCCCACCGAGGCGGCTTCGGCGACGAAGCGTCGCCGCCCGTGGCGCTGGCGATAGATCTGCGAGACCGGCCATCACCGCCAGCAACGCCTGACCGACCCCCGTTCCCGAGCCGGCCTACGACCGGCATATCAACCCGGTTGGTCCAACGGTTATACGCACGCTCCAGCACAAACAATGCAACCAACACATACCTAGACAAGATGAGCAATACAAGATACGAGCAGAACGTTCAAGATCAGCCTGCGGTCGAGGAGGTGACCGCGGCAACCGACGCCTCGTACAGCACCCACTGCGACTTAACCATCCGCGCGTGGCTCCGGACCGGCCAGCGTCCCCTGCCGTTCTGCCCGCCTTGCGATCCCGCACGCGGTTCGGGCCGATGAACGTCCCCTATCTCCGCTGTGTCCAGATCGGACCAGCGCGTCCGAGGTGCGATCGAGGGCGATCTGACCCTGAGGCTCGCTCGCGCGCTGGGTGGTCGTCCAGGTTCGCGCCCGAAGCGGCGAGCCGCGCGGTCGACCCGGCGTTCTGCCGCGCTCGGGCGAGCCGGCTCTGAGCACATTCTGGGATCCCACGGCCGCACTCGGGTGGTTGCCCAGGTGGGTCGTCCACACAGCCGAGCAGCGCTATCGAACGAGGCCGGACCCGGCGAACTGAACGCGCTCGACCGGCCGCGCGTCGGCGAGGGAGGAGCGCCCGCCGGGCTGGAGAGGCGGCGGTGGGTGCGGCCGTCGATCGCTCATGCGCTGATTCGGTCGAGATCCTCGAGTGCCGCTGGAGCCGGTGATGCCGCGCCGGATCCGGGCTCGGCGCCTACTTCACCATGCGCCCTTGATGACATCGACCTCGTCGTGGATTTGTCAGTCCGGACGTTGGGCGGAGCCTGCTCAGGCGTCTGCGGCCTGCCGGATATCCCGGATCGCGCGCATCGCTCAAGCCCGAACCTGGCCACGAACCCGTTGGATCTAGTCCATTCGTATTACGTCGAGGTTGCGGAACGACGTCTCGCTTGCCAGTGCTGCCATCCCGGTCGCGATCTCGCCCGTGGCGGGAAGGTCATTGTTCTTCATCGCACCCTCGTAGGATGGGAACTCAACGATGATCACATACCGGTCGGGATTGTCCCGATCCCGACAGACCAGCTCCGACTGCACCGTTCGCTGTCCTTCGGTGTCCTTCAGCCATTTTTCGTGAAGTTTCTCGATCTCCTCGTACCGGGTTGTGGTCATCTCGATGATCTGCACGAACCTCATGTCGGATCTCCCTTCGCCCTCGTCCCCCCGGCGGTCACATTACCGGAGGCTCGGACCACCGTCTTCAAACTCCTTGGGGAGTCCACCTCCCGATCCGCAGGGCAGGATGTGGGGCGAGATGTCGACGTAGCCGAGCCGCACCAGGCCGTGTTTGACGAGCCGGTCACACGTCCGAGTCGTGGTCGACGGGTGGGTGGCGAGCGCCTCGGCGAGCTCACCGCCATGCCGGGTGCCGAGCTCGGCGAGCACCAGCCACGCTCCATACTGAACGAGTGTCACTTCGGCGTCGACTGACGCGAGCGACCCTGGCAGCGACGGCGACAAGAGCCCGGCGATGTCGTCAACAACGCGGCCGTGACCCACACGTCCTGTTCGTCCAACATCTCATGCGGCATACAATGATTGCATTATGCAAAGGCGCTCGATGTCAAAGCTCCTCTGAGGTCGACGCTGTAGGAGTACGCTGCGCTCGTCCCAGTTCGGTCTCGGAGAGCCCCTCATCTGGATCCCGGCGCGGTGCACGCTGACGTGGAACCCGCCCGTGGCCTGTCGGACACCAACCGCCCCGTTCACCAATCGAGCGACGGGCCTCGAAGCCGCGGGCGGTCCGCTGTGCACCGTGCGATCGAGCGTGTTGCCGGGACCCGGGACCTCCGCGGCAGGTGACACCGACCGACGCAGTAGGTTGATCCTCGGAGTGCCGGGAAGTCTGGTCGGCGACATCGAGGAGAGATCCATGGGTCGCGCCACCTTTCACCGCCGTTCGCCATTGGTCCGAATCCTGTCGCCGCTTCGCGACTTCCTCGCTCTCGAGGCGTCGGGGGCCGTGCTGATCGCAGTGGCGGCGGTCGCTGCGCTGATCTGGGCGAACTCGCCGTGGTCGCGATCCTACGAGCAACTATGGGACAGCAGGGCAGCTATTTCGATCGCCGGTCATCATCTCGACCTCGATCTTCGTCATTGGATCAATGATGGACTGATGACGATCTTCTTCTTTGTCGTCGGACTCGAGATCAAGCGCGAAATGACTGACGGGCATCTGTCATCACGGCGCGCGGCACTGTTGCCGGCGGCGGCTGCGCTCGGCGGAATGCTCACGCCTGCTCTGGTTTACCTGGCGATTGCCGGAGCCAGCGCACCTCGCGGCTGGGCGGTTCCGATGGCGACGGACATCGCACTTGCTGTCGGTGTGCTCGCCGTGGCCGGCAACCGGCTTCCGTCGTCATTGCGTGCCTTCCTGCTCGGACTGGCAATCGTCGACGACATCGGCGCGATCGTGATCATCGCCGCCGTTTACTCCACCGGCATCCGCTGGGAATGGCTGACAGCCGCGGCGATCGGCCTCGCGCTGACGATCACGATTCGCCGGGCGGGCGGGCACACAACGTGGATCTACGTCGTCCTCGGAACCGTGGTGTGGTACTCGCTCCATCTGGCCGGCGTCCATCCGACGATCGCCGGCGTCGCAATGGGGCTACTCGCACCATCCACACCGCGACTGGACATCGACCTCGTCGACGAGGAGGAGATGCTCGACCTCTCCGATGCGGGCCATGCGCGCACGACTACTGAACTGGCCAGGGGATCCGTATCAATCGTCGAATTTCTCCAGCATGTGCTGCATCCCTGGACGAGCATCATCATCGTGCCGATCTTCGCGCTCGCCAACAGCGGCATCCCGTTGTCGGTGGACAGTCTGCATGCCGCGGCGCGGTCGCCGATCACCTGGGGCGTGTTCGCCGGGTTGCTCGCGGGCAAACCTCTTGGTGTCGTCGTCGCCAGTCGAGTCGCCGTTCGCGCCCGGATCGCGGACAATCCAGACGGTGCAGCACCACGCCAGATGATCGGGATCGGCGCCGCAGCCGGGATCGGCTTCACGGTCGCCTTGTTCATCACCGAGCTCGCCTTCACCGACCCGACGGATCAATCCAACGCGAAGCTCGCAATCCTCGCCGCATCTGTGCTCGCGGCGACGGCGTCGACCGTGATCCTGACTCGTCGCTCGCCATCCGGCAACCCGACCATCGAGTGAGCGGCGGGACGACAGTGCATCGCGGGGTCGGTCGACAAGTTAGTGTCACTAGCTCAGTGGTGCCGCGACGGCGAGATTCTCTGGTCGGCATATCGCCGTGGCTGTCCGATGTAGGTTCAACTCGTCAGAGGAGCTCCGTGAGATTGATCACTGCGATCATCAAACCGTTTACAGTCGACAAGGTCGTGGAGATGTTGCGCGAGGCTGGAGTGTCGGGGCTGACCATCAGTGAGGTGCGTGGATTCGGGCGGCAGGGCGGCCACACGGAAACCTACCGTGGAGCGGAGTACAGGATCGACTTCGTGCCGAAGTCGCGACTGGAGATCGTCGTCGACGATGGGGACGCTGAGCGGATCGTCGATCAGATCCGGCGCACTGCCGGCAACGGCAAGGTCGGCGACGGGAAGATCTGGGTCACGCCGGTCGAACGGGTGGTTCGTGTCCGTACAGGCGAGGAAGGCAGCGACGCGATCTGATCGGCCGCATTCCGGCGAGGTAGCGGGTCGACAGATCGCTCGACGTCGCAGGGCTGATGGCGCGAACCCTTGGTGCACCGGCGATAGCTCACGCGCGTCGATCAGCCAGTTGCGCAGGCGATTCTGCATTGGACCGTAGGGCCTCGAACCGTCGTCGAGCCGCAGGTCGGCGACCGACAGTCGCGTCCAAGGACTCGACCGGCCCTCCCGCTCGTTCATCTGGCGTTCACCGAACCTGTACAACTGGGAAACGTCGGTGACCTAACTTGCGTCCGTGAGGGTCGGCTCGTTGGGACGCGAGCGGCTCCAGGTCGGTAGGACATGATCGCCGTCGAGGAAGCGGTCGACCTTGCTCGATTGTTGCTCGATCTGCTGATCGTGATCGTTGCGGCCCGGTTCGTCGGCGAGCTGTGTGAACGAGTCAAGATTCCCGCCGTGCTCGGCGAGATCGCGGCGGGCGTGCTGATCGGGCCGTCCGTACTCGGGGCCGTACAGCTCACCGGTGAACGGGGCGTGACGGTCGCCTTCGCCGCGGAAGTCGGAGTGCTGTTGCTACTCGTGCAGGTCGGGATGGAGATGGACCTGGCAGAACTCGGCAAGGTAGGCGGCGCGTCGCTGATGGTGGCGGTCATCGGAGTCGCGCTGCCGTTCGCCGGCGGTGCCGTCGCGGGGCTCGCCCTCGGCGAAGAGGCGAAGACGGCTGTGTTCCTCGGAGCGGCGCTGACCGCCACAAGCGTCGGTATCACCGCCCGGGTGTTCGGTGATCTGCGTGCGCTGGCCACCACGGAGGCAAGGGTCGTGATCGGTGCCGCCGTCGCGGATGACGTGCTCGGCTTGGTGATCCTCACTGTGGTCGTCAAGGTCGTGACGGGCGGCCAGATCGGGGTCGTGACCGTTTCGGGAACGTTCGGTCTGGCGCTGTTGTTCCTGGTCGCGACCGGCGCGGTCGGGCTGCTCGGTGTTCCTCGGCTGCTTCGCCTGGTGGATCGATCTGCCGGGTCGGGGGCGACGGTGGTGATCGCCGCGATCGCAGTGGTGCTCGCCTTCGCCGAGCTCGCCGATGCGGCGAAGCTGGCGTTCATCATCGGTGCGTTCATGGCCGGTCTCGCGCTTGGCCGCAGCGAGCACCAGGAGCGGATCGCAACGAGTCTCGGCTCGATCGGGAACCTGTTCATCCCGGTGTTCTTCGCCCAGATCGGGATCAACGCCGACCTTGCGGCGATGATCAAGCCGAAGGTGCTCGGTCTCGCCAGCGTGTTGATCGTGATCGGTGTGGTTGGCAAGGTTGCCGCTGGATGGGGCGCCGTCGGTGTTCGAGCGGACCGATTCTTGATCGGATTGGGGATGATCCCACGCGGCGAGGTCGGGTTGATCTTCGCCAGCATCGGGCTCAGCAGCGGCGTGCTCGACGACGATCTGTACGGCGCACTGCTCGTGGTGGTCCTCGTCACCACCGTGATGACACCGCCCCTGTTGCGGCTGCGCCTCGGACGTGCATCACGGGCCGATGACACTGCGGTGCGCGATACATCCCCCCCACAGGGCGGCTGGGTACAGCTGTTCGACGGTGAGATACGGCTTGTCGGCGATCCGCCCGACGCGGAGACGGTCGCCATCGCGCTGCAAACAGCGCTGCTGCTCGATGTCGCCCGGCCATCCGGTGCGTTGCTCGATTGGTTCGCCCGCCATCGCCGCGCAGAACTGCAGTGGGACCCCGACGACACTCCATTGCTCCTTCACCTGCTCCGCCACCCCGATGCCGGCGCCTGGCGACTACTCGAGGCTGCAGGCGTACTCGAGCGAGCGCTTCCCGAGGTGGACGCGGCGATGCGTCGCCGCCGCGCGGACCTGCGCGAGCTCGACCCGCTCGGCGCGCTGAGGTTCCCGGTCGTCGAAGCCCTGTCCGAAGAACCGACCGACGGCACCCAGCCAAGTGAGCGGTTGGTGCTCGCCGCGTTCGCCTCGGACGTCTGCCGTGAGCGAGCCGATCTCGCACAGTGCGCAGCTGATCTGGCCCTCCGACTCGGCAGGTTCCAGGATGCGCAGAACATCGCCGACCTAACGGCGGACGCGAGGCTGCTGCGCGACGGTTCGGGTCGTCCGGATGTCCTCGATGAGAATGAGGTCCTCCAGTTGGCGACGCACCTGGCCAGTCCGACCAGCGCACGTGAGGCGTTCACGTTGGCCCGCTGTCTCGGAGATCTCGACAGTTGGCACCGCGATGCGCTGGCCACGCGGGAACGCCTGGTCCAGCAAGCCCTCAATCATCCCGAGATCAGCGGCAGCGACGCCGTCAACCTCGCTGGGGCGCGGCGTCAAGCAGCCGTGCGGCTCGCCACCACCGAGGCCGCAGCCCAGCGCCTGCACCACGCCCCGGTGCCGTACCTCCTGTCGTACGAACCCGAAGAGCTCGCTCTCCAGGCGCGACTGGTCGAGCCGCTGCCGCGGTCGGGTGTCGTTCGTGTGAGCGTCAGCCCCGACCCAGAACCTGATCACTGGCGGATCGACGTGGCATGCCGCGACACGGCCGGATTGCTCGCTCGGTTGGCCGGCGCTCTCGTCGACAAAGGCCTCGATGTGGTCCGAGCCGATGTCGCCACCTGGCCGGACGGCGCCGTCGTCGACTCCTTTGTCGTCCGTGCCGCGAATCGACCTCGTCCCAAGGACCTCGCGCTTTCGATGGAGGCGGCATTGCGCGCCACGCTCCGACCATCTGCGATGCCAGACCTGACGATCAGTTTCGACAACAGTCGGCTCCCGTGGCACACCGCCTGCGTGGTCAGCGGACCGGACGTGCCGGGCGTGTTGCAGGCCGTGGCCGCGGCGTTCAACGTCGCCCGAGTCGACGTCCACACCGCGCGCATCGTCTCGAGCGGGGCCACAGTGAATGACCAGTTCACCGTCTCCGATCGGTACGGTCGAAAGCTCGACGAGGCGACCACGGAACGGGTGCGCCGCGCCCTCCGTGAACCCCCGCCCCGGCGGCCCTGGCGACGACGAAGCGCGCGTCAGCGCCCGACATCCGTGGGCACGAACAGTCGATAGCCGACCCGCGGGATCGTCTCGATGACCGGCCGCGATGGCCCGCTGCCGAGGATCCCCCGCAGGACGCTCACCGCGATCCGCAGACGTCGCGGGTGGACGTCGCCCGGATGGGCACCCCAGACGAGGCTCAACAACTCGTCCGACAAGATCAATCGGTTCGGCGAACCAGCCAGGGCCACAAGGAGCGCGAACTGCACGGGCGGACAGCGGACCACCTCACCAGCGACGTACACGCAATGGGCGCTCTGGTCGATCAGCACATCGCCGGCGATCAGATCGGTCAGGGCACGCGACGTCGCCGGGCGAGCCCTGAGGGCCACGCGGACCCGTGCATCGAGCACGGTCGTGGACAGGTCTGCCGACACGACGTCGTCGGCGCCGGCGTCGAGCACCTCGACCACGCTGCGGTCGTTCAGCGTGCGGTCATCCACGACGATGATCCGGCACGCGACGGATGTACTGATGTCACGGCACAGACGCACGACGTCGAAGGTGAGTCGATGGAGATCGACGACCACGACATCCGGGCGCAATGTGTTCAGCCGTTCGATCATCGGGCGCTCGATGGGTAGGTCGACCACCCTGTACCAGCCCTGGGCGAGTTCGCAAGTGAGCGGAGAAGTCTTCGTGTCGGAGCGATGTACGACGACGACGAGAGCGGCGCGGGCACGCTGTCCCGCGCCGACGGGATCACTACCCAGTCTGGCGCTCGGCGCCGTCCCCATGAACACCAGGATAGTGGAAGCGGTGTATCCAGGACATCGCAAGATTGTTTCGAGAGCATGTCCAACGCGTCCGATCACAAGCCTCGAGGGGATGACGGCGAACGCGAGCAGCGACAACGTGCCGTCCGAGGGGGGTCGCCGCGCAATATGGCCACGTGACAGAAACAATCCGGCGACATCAGCGAAACGGTCGGTTCGTAGTGTCGCCGCCGGGCTGGAGCCAACGGCGCCGACAGTCGTGTACTCAACGAACAATGGGGAGGACCCAACGTGCGACGATCAGTCAAATATCTCATCGGTGGCGTCGTCGGTGCCGCTGTTCCCGCGGTGTTGATCTCTGGGCAGGCGTTCGCCGACACCGGCGACGACGCACTCAGTGCGGTGAAGGCGCTCGGTGTGGCCACGAACCTGCTGTGGATCATCATCGGTGCGGTCCTGGTGATCTTCATGCAGGCCGGATTCGCCGCAGTCGAGACCGGGTTCACCCAGAAGAAGAACGCCGCCCACGTGATGAGCACGAACTTCGCGATCTTCGGGCTCGGCTTCGTCGGCTTCCTGTTCGTCGGTTTCCCACTCGCCTTCAGTGGCTTCAGCTCATCCTTGTTCGGCTTGGACAAGTCGATGAACGGTGATGGCCTACCGGCCATCGGCGGCAAGAACAGCGGCATTCTCTACTGGAGCTACAGCCATCTCGGCAACGGCGCCACACCGGCGTTGCTCGCCCTGTTCCTCTACATGGTGGCCTTCATGGACACCACGGCGACGATCCCCACCGGGGCGATGGCCGAACGGTGGAAATGGAAGGCGTTCGCCCAGTGGGGCCTGTTCTGCGGGGCCATCTACTATCCGCTGTTCACGGCGTGGACGTGGGGCGGCGGCTGGCTGGCCAAGGCCTGGAGCTCGATGCACGCCGGCGCCGGGTATGTCGATTTCGCCGGGTCCGGTGTCGTCCACGCCGTCGGTGGTGTCGCCGGCTTGGCCGGCGCGATCGTGCTCGGGCCGCGCATCGGGAAGTACGGTCCCGACGGGAAGCCCAACACGATCCCGGCCCACAGCATCCCGCTCGCACAGCTCGGCTGCTTCATCCTGCTGTTCGGCTGGTTCGGGTTCAATGCCGCATCGACGTTCGCGGCGACTGACATCCAGTTCGCCACTGTCGCCGCCAACACGGCGATTGCCGCCGCCGTCGGCGCCACGGTCGCGATGTACTGGATCACGATGCGCTCCGGCAAGCCGGATCCCGGGATGATGGTCAACGGCATGCTCGCCGGGCTCGTCGCGATCACTGCACCCTGTGCGTTCGTCGCCCCGTGGGCGGCGGCGGTCATCGGTTGCGCCGCGGCGATCATCGTCATCGAGTTCGCGATGTGGTTGGAGAAGCGCGGCATCGACGACCCGGTCGGCGCGATCGCGGTGCATGGCATCGGCGGCACGTTCGGCGTGCTGGCAGTCGGCATCTTCGCCAACGGCAAGTACGGCGGCGGCTGGAACGGCTCCACCTCGACCGGGGTCAAGGGCCTGATCAAAGGTGACGGCGGGCAGTTCTTCGTTCAATTGCTCGGCGTCGTCACGATCTGGACCGTGATCTTCGGTGTCGCTTACGGCTTCTTCAAGATCCAGGACAAGCTGATGAAGGGCGGCATTCGACCACCAGAGGAAGAAGAGCTGATGGGCGTCGACATCCCCGAGATGGGTGTCCTCGGCTACGTCGACTGACAGTGACATCTGACCAAGCGCTGTCCCGCCAGAACCGTCCGGCGGGACAGCGCATCTGTGCCGGCAGATCCCACCTTCCGCGAAGCGCCACTGCATTCAGGACGGTCGAGTACCAACGCCGGGATCGAGGCTGATGTCAACCGAACGCCGGCTGCTGAGCACCAACACCTTCTGATCTGGCGTGCTCGTCGAACCTCGACAACATCACGTCAAGGATGGTTGACAGGCGAAACACCACGGGGTACCAGTGGGCGTGACGTTGATCGGTGGATGGAACCAAGAGCTGGAGCGGGCGGAGCTGACCGCTCTCAACAGACGCTACGACGGAATCGTCCACCAGTTTCGGCTGGCGGCTCTCGGTCGTCGCCTGAACCAGCCGCTCGCCGTCCGCCACAACACGTGTGGGTTTGCTGGTGATCGATGGACGATCGAACTCGACGACCACAGTGTGCTCCGGATGAAGCTGTACTGGCCCCGCTACGCGGTCGTCTCAGCGCTGTGCTCGCTCGGATGGGTCGACGACGAGGGCTGGAGAGCGGTCGTTCGCACGGCCGGCGGCGAGCAGGTGCTGCTTCGAGCCTTCAACGCAACACTGACCCCTGCACGAGGGCAGGCGTCTCAGGCGCGATTGCAACCAAACTGAGCGGGTGACGCGCTTCCGGGATCTCCGTGTTCGCCCTCTCGTCGGCGTCGTCGTCGGTCTGTTCGGTGTGTGCCTCATCGACGGCATCCTCATCGCGATCGACCCGACGATGCCGCGGAGCATCCCGCTGCTATTGCTCATGATCCCTGTCACCGGCACCAGTCTCATTGGCGGATGGAAGGCCTCGATACCGGTCGCAGTCGTCACAGGGACCGCCTACGGCCTGGCCTTCCTTGCGCCAAGAGGCAGCATCCGCATCGGTCTCACCGAGGACACGGTCACTCTGGTGACCTTCGTGACTGTCGCAGCACTCGTCAGCGTGCTGACCGCGCTCGCAGGCCGACGGGAACGACAACGCGGTCAGCAACGGTCCGTTCTCCTACGCGGCGTGTCGCACGATCTGCGCAATCCGTTGGGAACCATTCGTGCTGCGTCGGCCGAACTGCGCAGCGGCGGGGTGACGGACCCACTCGTCCGGACCAAGCTGCTGGACCTGGTCGTGGACGAGTCAGATCGGCTCGACCGAATCGTCGGAAACCTGCTGAGCCTCAGCCGGATCGAAGGTGGTGCGCTCTCGCCCGCTCGTGCTCCCGAATCGCTGGTCGAACTTGTCCGAGCCAGCGTTGAGCGGCTCGATCGTGGGGCCGCGCGCCAGATCATCATCGATTTGCCCAAGGATCTTCCCGATGTCGACGTCGACCGCGTCCAACTCGACCAGGTGATCACCAACCTCGTCGAGAACGCGCTGCGACACGGCGCGGGATCGGTGCGAATCGTCGCTGACGACATCGGAGAACTCATCGAGGTCACCGTCTGCGACGACGGGCCGGGCTTCACGATCGAGGCACGAGCGAATGCGTTCAAGTTCTTCCACGCCTCCGGCACGACTGGGTCGGTCGGAATCGGCCTCGGAGTCTGCGAAGCCATCGTGCACGCCCACGGCGGTACGATCCGCATTGATGACGAACGGCCCGGAGGCGCCCGAATCTCGTTCACGATCCCGAAAGCCCGATGAACGCCTTGCCGTCCTCGTCGTCGAGGACGACCCCGGTCTGCGTCGGTTGTTGGGTATATCTCTTGAGGCTCGCGGTATGCGGGTCGACATGGTCTCGCGCGGCCTCGACGCCCTCCAGTCCGTCGCCCTCAGTGATCCGCAACTGATCATCCTCGATCTGGGCCTTCCCGACTTCGACGGCATCGAGCTGTGTCGGAGGTTGCGATCAACGCAACGTTGCCCGATCATCATCGTCACGGCAGATGGCGACGAGGGCCGAATGGTCGCAGCGCTCGACCACGGTGCGGACGACTACGTCACCAAGCCTTTCGGAATGGAAATGCTCATGGCTCGAGTGCGCGTTGCACTGCGTCACGCCGGTGCGCTCGCCGTCACCATGGCTGAGCACAGATACACCCTGGGAGACCTCGTGGTGGACGTTCCGGCCCACCTCGCCACCGCCGACGACGTACCGATTGAACTCTCACCGCGACAGTTCCGTATCCTGACAGCACTCATCCGCAACCCCGGACGGATCCTCACCCACCAACAGCTGAGCCAGGTGGCATCCGGCGAATCGGGTGAGGT
This sequence comes from Acidimicrobiales bacterium, assembly GCA_038213195.1. Lineage (GTDB taxonomy): Bacteria > Actinomycetota > Acidimicrobiia > Acidimicrobiales > Ilumatobacteraceae > JAODBQ01. The sequence goes on from JBBQTN010000066.1 coordinate 21,158, forward strand.
CAACTCCAGCGATACACTGCGCGGCGCGATGAGCCATCTGCGCAAACGCATCGGAAGTGGTCCCCAACGCCCGAAGATCATCACGGAACCTCATGTCGGCTATCGCCTCATATATTCAGATAATGGTCCAAACAGCCAATAAACTGACTAAGGTTCTGGGTCGGTGAGACGTTGATCATATAGTCGCGTTCGGCCTGGAAGTCGTAGGATCGGTGTGGGATTCCAATGCCGGACCCCGTGCGGCGCTGCGACCCCGCTTCACTTACCGTCAAGGTCGACGCGCTCCCCTCATGTTGCTCTCCTGCCCTACGCAAAGCCCAGCTCGGATCGAGTCGGGAGGCGTCGAAGGATCGAGTCACGGCTCTGGGTCGCGGAGGATGTTGCCGAGGCCGGCGGCGACGGCTTGGTCGGCGGCGGCGAAGGCGTGGGCGCAGACGCGCAGGGTCATGGCCGGGTTGGCGTGGCCGAGGTGGCCGGCGACGGTGCGCACGTCGTGGCCTTGGCCGATCGCAACAGTCGCTGACCAGTGGCGGAAGTCATGGAGGCGCCACTTCACGTCGATGCCGGCGTGTTTGCGGGCACGGCGCCACCACCAGCCGATCCGGTCGGGGCGGACCAGGTCCAACCCGAGGCCGAACATCCATGGGCCGTACGGGTGGCGCAGCGCCCCGACCGACGAGATCAGCGCGAGCGTGTCCGGGTCGAGGGTCAACGTCCGAGTGTCCGCCGTCTTCGTGGCCGCATCACGCAGCACCGGCGAGCCGTCACCTCGCTCCACGATCTCGATCGCCGAGTCGATCGTCAGCTGGCCATCGGCGACGTCGGTCCACTGCAGCGCGGCCAGCTCTGCACGGCGAGCGCCCGTCACCGCCGTGATGCGGAAGGCCAACACCGCTGCCGGGTCGATCTGCGCCGCTGCGGTCATCACGGCGCGGACGTCGTCGACGGTCATCACCGATCGCCTCTGCGTCTTCAGCGAGCGACGGCGGGCGAGCGCGGCGACGTTGTTGCTCACCCATCCCCACCGCTGCGCCTGCGCGAGCGAGGCGCGCAGCACGTCGTGGAGGTTCTTGATCCCGGTGTCGCGGCGCCCCGCCTTGCGCGTCGGCGTGTGCCAGCGCTCGACGTCGCCCACCGACAGCCGGGCGAACGGCAACCGGGCGATCGGATCCTGCTTCACGGCGCATACGCGGCTCTGCTGATCACGACCCGACGACGGCGCCAGGTCGCAGGTTGTGCTCGATCCAGGCGTCGAGCACGTCGCTGACCGAGCGGCCCAGCGGGCGATGCCCGACCCGGGCCGACCTCTTGCTCGGCGGCAACGCGCTTCGCTTCGCGCTTGCTGCCGTGCACCGTGCGCGACATCTGCGTGGGCCGGCCGCCGGGGGTCGGCACCCGTGAACACCCGGACCTCCCACACCGCCGGCTGCTTCTCGCGGATCGTCGCCACGCGACGGACTCTCGTTCGACACGACGAGGGACGGTCACTAGGGATGGATGGTTGAACACCCGAACATTGCAGACGCAAACAACTCAGATCTACTCGATACGCAGGCCTGCTATGGCTCGAGCGATGACCAGTTGCTGGATCTCGCTGGTGCCCTCGAAGATCGTGTGGATCTTCGCGTCGCGGTGCCAGCGCTCGACGGGGTAGTCGCGGGTGTAGCCGTAGCCACCCAGGATCTGGATCGCCTCCTCGGTCACCCGCACCGCCGTCTCGCTCGCCTTGTACTTGCTCATCGAGCCCTCGCCGTTCGTCAGGCCGCCATTGTGGGCGAGCCACGCAGCGCGCCAGATCAACAGCCGGGAGGCGTCGATCTCGACGGCCATGTTGGCGAGCTTGAACGCGATCGCCTGGTTCATGATGATCGCTCGACCGAACGCCTTGCGTTCCTTGGCGTAGGCGAGGGAGTACTCGTACGCGGCACGCGCGATCCCGAGGGCCTGCGCGCCCACCAGCGGGCGAGTCGCCTCGAACGTCGCCATGGCGGGCTGCTTGCCGGTCGACACGTTCTCGCGGGCACGGGCGAGCTTGGCGTCGAGTTTCTCCTTGCCA